>DASPNH010000033.1:0-33625 GCA_035626675.1 Binatia bacterium | reverse complement strand
TCGAGGACGCGCATCATCCATCCGGCAATCGCATGTTGCAGCGTCGGCTCGCGCCCCCATGCCGTGAGCAGGAACCGGAGCTCTACCGGCAGCGTCTTTTCTTTCGCGTCGCCGGCCTGCCGCGAAGCGCTGCTCGGGGCCGCGTGGTACAACAGCACCGAGGCTCCGTTCCCGATGGCGTTGCCAGCGATGTCCCGCGTGGAAACGCTACGGAAGTTCAGCTCGGTATCGAAATCGGCCCGGACGTAGCTCGAGCGCAGAAGCTCGACCACGGACTGCGCAACCGCCATCAACGCTCGATAGTCACCCATTGGTCCGGTCTATCCCTCTCGTTCGGACGACACGAGGGCCGGGCCGAAAAAGTCGCCGCCCAGCGATCCGCGATGCGACCCTGCAATCCACGATGCGACGTCGCCAGCGTGGCCGGCGCCGGCACGGACCATCACGCCTGGATGCCCGACTTCTCGTCGCCGCCGCTGGCCGCGGCCGCCGCATGCGGGCAGCTCGCCCGCGGCTTGGCCGCCTCCGGCGTGAAGCGCACCCGCATCTCCTTGATCCCGTCGATGAAGTTGGAGCGCAGGTAGCGCGGCGGTGACACCAGCTCCATGTCGGGCAGCCGCGTCAGCAGCTCGTGGAAGATCGAGGTCAGCTGCGCGCGCGCGAAGCTCGCTCCGATGCAGAAGTGCTCGCCCATGCCGAAAGCCAGGTGCTCGTGAAGCGGGCGGACGACGTCGAAACGGTCCGGGTCCTCGAACACTTCCTCGTCGCGATTGGCCGACGGATACCACAGCGCCACCTTGTCGCCCTTCTTCATCTTGACGCCGCGCAGCTCACAGTCTTGCGTCAGCGTGCGCCGGAAGTACATGACGGCGGGGTTGTAACGCAGGATCTCCTCGACGGCGCCCGGGATCAGCGAGGGATCATCGACGAGGAGCTTGCGCTGCGCGGGATGCTCCATGAGCAGGCGCATGCCGTGCGAGGTCATCGTGCGCGTGGTCTCGTTGCCGGCGATCATCAGCATCAGGAAGAAGTAGTTGTACTGGAACGGGTCCAGGCTCTCGCCGTCGACCTGACCGTGGTAGAGCGCGCTGGCCAGGTTCTGCTGCGGGCATTCGGCAACCGCTTCGCGCAGCTTGTTGCCGTACATGCACATTTCGGCTGCCGCCATCTTGCCTTCCTCGAACGAGCCCTGGTACTCGGGATCGTCGAATCCGATCAGGCGGTTGCTGATGTCGAAGACGGCCTTCTGGTCCTCTTCGGGCACGCCGACGATCTCCATGATCGTTCGCATGGGAAGCAGCGCGGCCACGTCGGCGACGAAGTCGCACTCGCCGCGCGTGGCGATGTCGTCGATGATGCGCACCGCCAGCTCGCGGATGTGCCCGTGCAGCTTCTCGATCTGGCGGGGAGTGAAGTTGTGCGCGACCAGGCGCCGGTACTTGGCGTGCTGGGGCGGGTCCATGTTCAGCATCATCGAGCGCGCGCCGTGGAGGTCGTCGCCCTGCAGCTCGAAGATGTTGGTGCCGCCTTCCCACGACGAGAAGATCTGCGGCGTACGCGACATCATCTTGACGTCCTCGTACTTGGTGATCGACCAGAAGCCGCGACCATTGCGATCGGGCTCGAAGCCGCATTCGCTCCAGTGGATGGGCTCCTCCCTGCGCAGCATGCGGAAGTAGTCGTGCGGGAAGCCGGAGTTGAAATTGTCGGGGTTCGAAAGATCGAGCGAGCCTGGCTTCATGGCCACAGTCCTTTTGGTTTCGCCGCAGCCTTCGGTTTAGAGTCGGCCGCGTGACGGAGAAGAAGGGGAGCATGTATTTCGAGGCGGCGACGATGCCCGCCAGCGGTGCGTGGGCGCAGAAGCGGCGCCTGGCCGCTGCGCTGCGCACCATCATCGATCGCCTGGTGACCAGCGATGCTCCCGAAGAACAGCTGGCGCGCGCCGCCGAGGCTGCCGAGCGCTACGGCGCATCGCTGGCCGAACACGTTCAGCGCAAGGGGCAGTGGGGCTTTGCCGAAAGCGCCAACGCCGGCGATGTCGGCGCCTTCTTCGATCAGAGTCCGATGATCGGACTGTCCAATCCTCTGGCGCCTCCGCTGACTCTGGAAGCTCGCGACGGCCGCATTCACGGCGCCGGTATCTTTGGCGCGGCCTACGAAGGACCGCCCGGCCACGTTCATGGCGGCTTCGTGGCGGCTGCCTTCGATGAAGTTCTCGGCTTTGCACAGTCGCTCAGCGGCAACCCTGGCATGACCGGCACGCTGACCGTGCGTTACCGGCGCCCGACGCCTCTGCACGTGCAGCTTCGGTTCGATGCCGGCGTCGATTCGGTCGAGGGACGCAAGATCATCACCTCGGGCAGGCTGTTTGCCGGTGAAGTCCTTACCGCCGAGGCCGAAGGCATTTTCATCTCGGTCGATCCGGCCCGCTTCATGGCGATGATGGAAGAGAGCAGAAGGAGCCAGGGGTGAGGGCGCGGCCGACGGTGCGGGCTCTATGAGATGATGCGGTTGCATGAAACGAACGTTTGTTAGGTAACAGGTTTCCCCCAAGGCGGCAAGACTTCGATGACCGGTACGGCCACAGCCCAGGTCGAGAGCAAGACCACCCGCGAGCGCATCCTCGATGCGGCCGAGCTGCTTTTCGCCGAGCGCGGTCTGGCCGGCACTGCGGTGCGCGATATCGCAGCCGGCGTGGGGCTGAATCCGGCAAGCCTCTACAATCACTTCCTCAGCAAGGAGCTGCTCTACGAGGCCGTCCTCGAACGGGGCCTCCAGCCCGTCATGGAGCTTCTGGTCGAGCTGGCCAGCGGGGAGCAGACGCGGGACACCGAGGACCGCGCCATCGACCGCGTCGTCACGCACCTGGCCGGCAGCCCCAACCTGGCCAAGCTCATCACGTACGAGACCCTGGCAGGCGGCGAGCGTCTTGCGCGCATCGGCGGCAAGTGGCTCGGCCCCATCTATCTGCGCGGCATCGAGGCGCTGCAGCGAAGCCGCGCCGTCGAGCAGTGGCAGCAGCACGAACTGCCGCTGCTGATGGTCGCGTTCCAGAGCCTGATCCTCGGCTACTTCGCGATGGCGCCGCTGCTCAAGCAGATGTTCGACCAGGATCCGACATCGCCCGAAGGCCTGGCGCGCCAGACCGAGTTCCTGCGCAAGGTCACACACCTGCTGGTTCCGCCACGGGACGACGCTTGAGACTGACGCTCGCTGCGCGCCGGCGTTGTCACTGACGTGCGACGCGCAAGCCTGCTCGGCGCTGCCCTGATCCTGCTGCTGACGCTGGCGCTGCTGGCACTGTACGCGACGCTCCCGATCTGGAGCACCTGGCCGTTCTTCCGAGCCGAACTGCAGCGGCGTCTGGCGCTGGCCGGCTACCGGATTGAAGCCGGGTCGCTGCGGGTCGGTTACGGCTTCGACATCGAAGCGCTGGACGTGCGCGTGCTGAGCGAGAAAGGCCGCGTGGTGGCAACCGCACCGGAGCTGGAACTCACTTCGACTCTTCGTACCGCCGCGCCGTACGTCGCGACCGCCGCTACGCTGACGCGTGCGCGCCTGGTCCTCACGGCCGGAGACGGCGAGAACGCCTTTGGCGACCTTCTTTCCTGGCGCCTGCCCGATCCGATCGAACGCCTGATCGTCGATGATGGTGAGATCGTCGCCGAAACCTGGAAGGGCAGGCGCACGTGGACATTCGACCAGACGGCCAGGGGCCTGGAGGCGTCGGTCCAGACGCTCGCGCTTTCCGATAACGCCTCACGGCGCGCGGCCGAAAAGCTGGCGGGACATGTTCGACGCTCCAGTGATGGTGAGGGTCGCACCACGCTGGAAGTCGAAGTCACCGGCGGCGCAGCGCTGTGGGACGAGATCCTCCTCGATCTCGGCGAGTCACCAGCCACCGCGCGCGCCGAAGTCCCTGCCGGCGCCGAGGCTCTCGAGAATCTCAGCGTCGAGCTGAAGCGACTGTTCAAGCTCACCGGTCGCATCGCCTGGAAGGCAGGCAAGCAGGCGTCGCTCCAATCCCTGTCGCTGACACTCGCCACGAGCGACCTCTCGGCCGCCTACGCCAGGCTGGTGCGCGAGCCGTTCGGTGGCGCGTATCCGGCTCTGGAAGAGCTCGAGATCAGCGGCAACGCCTCGCTGCTCTTCGCACTGGACCGAAGGCCTCAGGCCTGGACGTTTCACGGAAAACTCGACCTCGGCTCGCTGCAGGCAAGCTCGCCGGCGTTCGTGCTGGACGGCGTGCAGGCCAGCCTGCCGTTCTACTCACGCACGGCCGAGGTTCCCCATGGCCGGCAGGGAACGCTGAAGGCCAAGGCGTTTCGTCTGGGCGGCATCGACTTCGGCTCCGTCGACATCGCGGCCATCGCGCGCGCCGGCCGAGTCGAGGCCACGCATCCGGTGCAGCTGTCGATCGGCGGCGGCACGCTGCGGCTTGACGACCTGGCCCTGGTAGAGCGTGACGACCACACCGCCCAGCTGCGCGCTCGCGGCACCCTTGCCGGCGTCGACGTTCGCGCGCTGACCACCTCTGTCGGCTGGCCGGCGGTCGACGGAAGCCTCGAAGGCGATCTCGGCGGAATGGCTCTCGACGAGGTCGCGCTCAGCGTGACGGGTTCGGCGACGGCCTCGGTCTACGGCGGACGCATCCATCTTCGCGACATGTCGGTGGGATCGCCGTTCGATCGAGTATCGATCTTCCGTCTCGATGCCGTCGCCGAGGACCTGGATCTGGCGCTGCTGACGCAGTCGCTGCCGGTGGGCCGCATTCGCGGGCGGCTCGAAGGGCACGTCAACGATCTGGAGATCGCGGCCGGCCAGCTTCAATCCTTTGACGTCGATCTTCACAGCGTGGAGCGGCGCGGCGTCGCGCAGACCATCAGCGTGGGCGCGGTGTCCAGCCTGAGCGCGCTCGGCGGATCCGACGCGTCGCTCGGCAACCTTGCGCTGCGCTTGGTCAGGGAGTTCCGCTACTCCAAGCTCGGCGTGCGCGGAACGCTGCGCAACGATACGTTCGAGCTGCGCGGGGTCGAGAGCGGCGCCCAGGGCGAGTATCTGGTCAGGGGCAGCTTGCTCCCGCCCACGGTCAACGTCATCAGCCATACCTCGAGCATGTCGTTCACGGAGATGCTCGAGCGCTTGCGGCGAATGCGTGCAGGCGAAGGAGAGGCCGCTCATGATCCACCCGCCCCGTAGGCTCGGCCTTGCAGCCGCGAGTATTCTCGTCGCGGCTGCCGCCTCGTGCGTGACCGTCAACATCTACTTCCCCGCGCCCGAGGTGCGCCAGGCCGCCGAGCAGATCGTCGACGAGACCTGGGGCCCGCACCAGGAGCGGCGATCGCAACGCGGCGCTTCCATCCTGAGCCTGATCGCGTCGCTGCTCGCGCCGGCGTCCGCACAGGCTGCAACTCCCGACGTCAACGTCTCGACGCCGGCGATCCGCGCCATCAAGGATTCGATCAAGGCGCGCGCGCCGCAGCTCAAGCCGCACATGGCCAGCGGCGCGGTCGGCATCGCAAAGGACGGCATGCTGGCAACGCGCGACCTCGGGGGCCTGGACCTTGCGGGCAAGGCCACGGTGCGGCGTCTCGTCGAAGCCGAGAATCGCGACCGTGCCCAGCTCTACAAGGAAATCGCCGCAGCCAACGGCTTCGGGTCCGAGCGAGTGCGCGACATCCAGGGTATTTTCGCAGAGACGTGGGCCGCCAAGGCCGAAGCCGGCTGGTGGGTGCAGGACGCCGCAGGAAGCTGGCGGCAACGGTAGACGGCCGACCTCGTCGGTGCGGTCCCACGCCGCAGCGCGAGTGGAGCTGGAGGCTAGGCACTCGGCCGCGGCGACCGCCATGCCCGCAGGCACGACCACGCTGCGATCACCGCGCACAGCAGCGCGACCCAGTCACCGAAGCGGTGGTAGGGCGTCAGGCCGACGCTGCCAGGCTGGACCTCGTAGATCTCCACGCCGCGGCTTCGACGGATGCGCGGACCGATGTCGTTGCCGCGTGAAGTGATGGCGCCGGAGACCCCGCCGTTGGCCACGCGCACCATCGGTCGCCGGCTTTCGGGCGCGCGAAGCGCGCTCATCGCGAAGTGCTGCTCGGGCCCGCCGCCGCCGGCGAACCAGGCATCGTTGGAGATGTTCAGGATGAGGTCGGCGCCTGCCTTGGCTGCCGCGCGCACCGGCCGAGGATCGATGGCTTCCAGACAGATCAGGGGCGCGATCTTCCAGTCGGCGACCTCGAACAGGACGGGGGCGGTGCCGGCGCTGTAATCGGTACCGGCCTCGGCATCGGCCGCCGGAACGGCCGCCGTCTCGATGTAGGGCAGCAGCCGCATCTTGTCGTAGGTTGTCGGCGCCGAGCCATCGGCCGCGAACAGGTAGGCGCTGTTGAAGAAGCGCGCCGTGCCGTCGCTGCCCGCTTCGCTGCGACCGGCGCCGACCACGATGGCGGCCTCCAGACGCTGCGCCAGGGCGGACAGCCGCTGGCGCGCCGAAGCGTCGGCGTCGAGCAGGAACGGAATGGCATTCTCCGGCCACACGACCAGATCGACGCGGCCGGGCCTGAGCGTCTCGGTAAGCTCGAGGTGCGAATGAAAGTGCTCCACGCGCCGGGCCGGGTCCCACAGCTCGGTGCCGGCGATCTGCGCCTGCACCGCTGCCACGCGAAGCGGCAGGATGGCGCGCGCGGCAGGCGAGGGACGGCTGGCGTATCCGCAGATCAGCAGAAGGATCGGACCGGCAACGGCAAGATCGATGGCGAGCCTGCGCTGGCGCGGCGCGATGCCGCGCTGCGAAGCAACGCCGATTCCGGCGCCGCACAGCGCGCAGCCGAGCGACAACAGCCATACGCCTCCTACCGCAGCGGCTTCGCGCAGCACCGGCAGCTCGTCGAGGCCCTGGCCGAGAAGCGCCCATCCGTTCCCCGCCAGTGTCGCACGCAGATACTCGAACGCCGTCCACAGACATGCCGTGCCGATCACGGCAGGCACGGCAGCGGCGCGTGCCAGCAGGCGGACGAGCGCGAACAGCGGCGCGTAGAACGCTGCCACGTAGATGCCGTTGATCGCGATCGTGAAGGTCGCGGCGAACCAGGCAGGCTTGCCGAAGTATTCGGCGGCGGCCTGGTACATCCATGGGCCGACGATGGCCAGGGATGCGATCCAGCCGAAGGCGAGCCCGCACAGCGCTGCTACCGGCAACGAGCAGCGGATGGCCGGATCGAGCAGGATCAGCGCAACGGGAGCGACGGCCAGCAGCGCCACCGATCCGATGTCGAAGGGCGCGTACACGAACGCGAACAGCAGGCAGGCGATGGCAACCATCGATGCCAGCGCGATGCGGCTGCGCCTTCGCGCCTCGACCTCTATCGCGCCAGGACGCAACGGGTCGTGCCGCCGGCTTTGCTCCTCGACGCCGGAGCCGGCATCTGTAGCTTCATGCAGTCGATTCACCGCAGCGTCTTCCTCGCGCCCAGCGCCGCAGTCCATGGCAGGGTCACCATCGGCGAGGGCTCTTCGCTATGGTTCAACTCGGTCATCCGCTGCGAGTGCTGCGAGGTGCGCATCGGCCGCATGTCCAACATCCAGGACTTCGTGATGATTCACGTCGGCTACGACGTGCCCACCAACATCGGCGACTTCTGCTCGATCACCCATCACGCCACCATCCACGGCGCCACCATCGGCGACCACTGCCTGGTCGGCATCGGCGCCACGGTCATGGACGGCGCCGTCATCGGTGCCGGCTCGATCGTGGCCGGAGGAGCCGTCGTCAAGGAAGGCTCGGTGTTCGAGCCGGGGTCGATCATCGCCGGCATACCGGCCAAGGCCATTCGCCAGCGCGACAGCGCGCGCGAGAACCGCCTCAACGCCTGGCTCTACCATCGCAATGCCCAGGCCTATCTCCGCGGCGACCATCGCAGCTGGGAGGGTGAGGAATTCGAGCGCTGGAAGGCGCAGATCTGGGCGCAGATCCAGCGCGACGAAGACCTGGCTATCGAAACGCCACGGTGACCGAGCCGGGTGTCGTCTTCTTGCCTTCGGCGTTCTCGGTCCAGACCTCGATCTCTACGGTCTTCTTTCCGCCTTCGCTGGACTTCTTCCTGACCAGGCCCTTGCAGACGAACTCTGCGCCGGGGAGATCCATGCCGCGGTACTGGCACGAGATCTTCTCGATGCGGCCGGCATGGCCGAGCCAGTTCGAGACCAGCTCGCCGAGCGAGGCGTACTTGAAGCGGCCGTGCACGATGATCGAGCCGATCTGCTTGGCCTGCGGGAAAGCGTAGTCGTGATGCAGCGGGTTGAAGTCCCCGCCGCCGGCCGAGTACTTGACCAGCGTCTGCAGGGTCGGGGCCTTGCGCAGCTCGGGCAGGGCCTGTCCTTCCTCGATGTCCTCGAATCGCGGCATCGCTCGTCCCTCTCAGTAGTAGATCGCCTGGCCGCGCTGCCTGGCCACGACCTTGCCCGAATCCTTGTTGGTGTAGGTGGTCTCGAAGGTGACGAGCAGCATCTTGCCGAGCGCCCCGCTGCTGGCGACCCTGAGATCGGCGAGCTTTTGCACGGCCGTCAGCGTGTCGCCGGCGCAGATGTCGTCGTAGTACTCGGTCTCGGTGCCGCCATCGAGGAGGCCCTTGAGCCCGTGCTTGACGCTGGGCAGGCCTTCGGTGGGGCCGCTGAAGGTGTCGCTGCATTTGCCCGGCAGGAAGACGGCCGTGCCGAGATAGGTGGCGGGGGCGGGGAGGCTTCGGTAGCCGGCCTTTCGTGCGGCCTCGACGTCGAAGTAGACAGGGTCGGTGTAGCCGACGCCGCGCGCGAACATGCGCACGCTCGTCGTGGTCACCTCATAGTCCCAGGGCGGCGACTCCTTGCCGATCTGGGCCTTCATGTCGTCGGTAAGCTCGAAGTGCTCGGCCATGTCGCGCTCCTCTGGTAGAACCGCCGACGATCTGCGGCGCCGGCGGCCGCGCATTAAGCCAGCGAGTGCGCGGCAGCGCAACGGGTGAGGACACGCAATGCCCTACGCATCGATCGACGGCGGGAAGATCTACTACGAGAGCCACGGCCAGGGCGACCCGGTCCTGATGATCATGGGCTTCGGTGCTCCCATGCGATGGTGGTTTCCGCAGGTGCCGGTGCTTTCGCGCAGCCATCAGGTCGTCACGACCGACCACCGCGGAATCGGGCGCTCCCAGTGCGACGACCGCCCGGTGACCATGGAGCTGCTGGCCTCGGACGCCATTGCCGTCCTGGACGATCTCGGCATCGAGCGTGCCCACGTCGTTGGCCTGTCCTATGGCGGCATGATCGCGCAGGAGCTCGCGCTCATGCATCCGCAGCGCGTCGGCAAGCTGGTGCTGCTCGAGACCAACTGCGGCGGTGCCCATACCGAGCAGCCCGACGGCGAGATCATCGGCGACCTGCTCGGCACATTGATGCTCGACCAGCCCGAGGATCCGCGCGACGTCATTCGCAAGATCGGACCGACGCTGTTTCCGGGCGACTATCTGGACTCGCACTTTGACGAGATCACCGCGCTGCTACAGGACTCGGGGTTCTCTGCGGCCGGCGCTCCCACGCTTGCTGCGCAGATGGCTGCCGTGATGGGTCACGATACCTACGAGCGGCTTCCGCAGCTGACGAGCGAGACGCTCATCGTCACCGGCGAGCACGACGTGCTGGTACCGCCCGGCAACGCCGAGATCCTTCGCAGCCGGATCCCGCGGTCGACGGTCGCGGTGCTGGCGGGCGCCGGCCACTGCGCGCACATCCAGGCCGCCGACGAGCTGAACGAGGTACTGCTGCGATTTCTTTCGCGCTGAAAAACCTCGATCGGTCGGCGAGGCGCTGATCAGTCCACACGCGTGGCATTGCCCGAGGCGCACTGGCCTCCGACGTTGACGGTGACGGTCGTCGTCTCTTCGGTCTCGTCGGCCGCGCCTGGCTCCCATGCAGCTCTCGTCGTCAGCTTGACCAGGAGGCGCGGCGGATCGCTGCCGTCTTCCTTGATCAGGAGCTTGGCGATGGGGCCGTCGGCCGACTTGTACTTGTGCACCGTGCCGCGGCCGTTGGGCTCGAGCTCGGAGCCGGCAAGCAGCGTATCCAGGATCACGCCGCCGCCATCCTCGATGCGAATCGCGACGTCCTGGTCCTGGTAGCTGGCGAGCGCGACTCCGGCCACCAGCTTGAGCAGCCCCCGTCCGTCCTGGATCACCGCGCGGTCGCGCTCCTCGAACGCCGTCGTGTCCAGGCACGGGATCGACGCCGCATCGGCCGGGTCTCCGCTGCCGGCGACCTCGTCGAAATCCAGAAACCCGTCGAGGTCGCGGTCCACGCCTGCGCGGTAGCCCTCGCCCGGCGGAACGGCAGTGAAGGTGACCTCCTGTCCGGCAACCGCTGCAATGGCACGCACGGCGGTGGTTGTGAGCGCGCCGTCCTCGACGCTGTCGGTCTGCCAGGAGCCGGCGCCCATGTAGACGAGGCCGCGCTGCTGTCCCGCGACCATGGCCTTGGCGATGACGTCGCACTCGGGCGTGGTCAGGTCGGAGGGATCGTCGGGGTTGTCGGGCGAGTCGTGGCGCTGCAGCAGCAGATCGATGCGCGCATCGACGGCCGCATCGGTGCCGCGGCGCGTGATCTGCTGGCCGACGATGGGAGCGTAGTTGGTCGGGAAGGCGTACACGAAGGACTCGACCTGGCGGCGCAGCGGCTCGCCGGCAGGGCCCGGAGGGAATCCTCCGGGATTCTGCGCGCTTTGCACGAAGGCATTGGCCGAGACGAAGCGGAAGATCGTATCGACGCTGCCGTCGTGCAGGAATCCGCTGCCACGCACCTGATCGCCGGTAAATCCGCTACCGCCTCCGTTGGCCGCCAGGAGTCCGAACATGCCGACCTTCTGGTACATGTTGCGGAGGTGCGGAACCTTGAAGAACTGCGTACCGCCTTCGAAGGTGTAGCGGCCGTCGCCGCCAAAGAAGCCTGGCCGCTTGACCGAGCTGGACACCGCGTTGCCTGCAGGATTGGTGACGTGACAGCCGTTGCAGTCGAAGACCTGGTCGCTGACTGGCCCGAAGAAGAAGTCATGGCCGCCGAGCTGGGAGGCCGTCATCGAGCTGTCCAGGTTCCGGATCGGGTTGGGCGGATACACCACCTCCAGGATGAAGCGCGCAAATCTGGCCATCTCGGGTTCGGTGAATTGCTCGTGACGGCCAATCAGGCCCTCGAAAGCCGGATTGAACTTCTTGAACGCTTCGAATTCGCTGAATGCTCCGTCGTTGGGCTGAGCGCTGGCGTCGTCGTTGCCGCCGGTGCGGTCGCCCCGCCAGTGCATGGGTCCGTGATTGTCCATGCCGCGCAGGCTCTGCGTGGTCATCGGTCCTTTCAGTGCGCGGAAGTCGCGCTCGCCGAACGTGTTGAGGTGAAAGGGCGGAATGAACGGACCGGGATTGTTCAGCGTGGTCTCGTCCGGATTTCCCAGGTCCCATGCCAGCGAGTCGAAGTCGCCGAAGACGTGACAGCTCGCGCACGCCTGGTCACCGTGGCTGGAGGTAAGACGTGCGTCGTACAGGAAAGGCCGGCCCTGGACGACGATGGCCGGCTCGGGATTGTGCAGGGCGACGTGATCGGTCTCGGCCTGCATGGCCGTGTCGATGATGGATACCGAGTTGTCGAAGCGCGTCAGCACGTACAGGCGTCCGCGCGCCTCGTCCAGAACGACGCCGGTGGGTCCGCCGCCGCTGACCTCGATGTGATCGGAGCTGGCCGGCACGAACGTGTCGGCCTCGAGCTCATCGGTGTCGAACACGCCGATCTTGCTCGAGCCCAACGCGGCGACATAGAGCTTCTCGCCGTCGGCGGTGACGGCCATCTCCAGCGGAAAGGCGAGGCTCCGCTCGCCGACGTCGTTGGGCACGGCGTCGCAGCACTGGGCGTAGTCGATGTGCTTGTTCAGATGGATCGGCGTGGCGTTGCCGGAACCGTCGAGCACGGTGATGCGGCTCTCCACCAGATGGCCGCGCACGGTGGTGGCGCCGAAGCCGGATGCGAACTCGCCCGGGCCTTCGAAGCGCACCTCGTTGAACGCCTCGGTGTTGGAGACATAGACGGCGCCGCTGACAGGATTGACCGCCATGTTGAAGAGGATCGTGCCGACGTGCGCGTACACGCTTCCGGGGCCGGTTGCGGCCACCGGCGGATTCGCATCGGCATCGATGGCGAAGACGTCCTTGTCGGGCAGGCTGAAGCGGACGATCGAGGACCAGTCGCGGTCGAGCTCGTCGGTCCATTTGGTTCCGTCGAAGCGGACGATCAGGCCGGTCTCCGGTTGCGGAACTCCCAGATGATCGGTGCAGGGAGCGGGCAGGCCGCCGGCGCCTGCGCATCCGTTGGGAATGGCCGCCTCGTTCAGCGTCGTCGTCTGATTGCCGGAGTGGAATCCGGCAGCGTACACGATCGAGCCGTCAGGCGAGGCTGCCAGTGCGCGCGGCGTATCGGTGAACAGAGTCAGGCGTGTCAGCGGCGTTCCGCCCAGGGCGGCGCCGACGTCGTTCGCATCGAAGACCCAGACGTCGGCCCGGCCGATGCCCGGCGTTCGAAGCTCGGCCTCGATGGTCGCGTGCAGCGGCGTGTTCTGTCCCCGATGTGCAGTGGTGATGAAGGCACGGTCGCGCGTGGCGCCGGCGAAAACGATGTCGCGCGGCTCGTCGCCGACCAGCAGGGTGCGCGACACCCGAGCATCGCTGCCGGCGGCGCCGACGATGATGCTGACGCTGTCGGACAGATGATTGACGACCCACACTTCGTCGCTGCTGCGCGCCGCCACCGCCACCGGCTCCAGGCCGACGGGGACGCTGCCGGCATGCTCGAGGCCCGCATCGGTGACCTCGAATATCTCGACCGTGCCGTCGGGCGTGTTGCAGACGAAGAGGCGCGAGCCGTCGGGCGAGAGCGCCAGCGGCCGTACCTGGCCGCTCTCGAAGGTGACGAAGGCGGCGGCCGGCGCGACCCAAGCCACGGCGATGCAGGCGGCGGCGACGCAGAGCAGCCGCGCAGGATGCGTAAGTCCTCGATTCATGAGCCCCGTCCCCGGATCGGTCAGCAGTTCGCGGGACTATGCGCGCCCGACGGCTTCATGGCCAGCAAAGATTGGACGGCCACGCCATTTCGGCGGCGCCGGCGCTCGCTTCGGCGCGGCGCGTCGGGTAACTGCAAGATCGTGCACCGCGGCCCGGAGGGCGGGCACCAACTCAAACAGGAGCATCGCAATGGGCAGGAAAGTGTTCGTCGTCGGGGTCGGAATGACCAAGTTCGAGAAGCCCGGGTCCAAGGCCTGGGACTACCCCGACATGGCCAGGGAGGCAGGGACCAAGGCCCTGACCGACGCCGGGATCTCCTTCGACAAGGTCGAGCAGGTGGCCGTGGGCTACTGCTACGGAGACTCGACGGCCGGCCAGCGCGCCGTCTACGAGATCGGCATCACGGGCGTGCCCATCTACAACGTCAACAACAACTGCTCGACCGGCTCGACCGCGCTGTTCATGGCCAAGCAGTTCATCGAGGGCGGACTTGCCGAATGTTCCATGGCCCTCGGCTTCGAGAAGATGGAGAAGGGCAGCCTGGGCATGAAGTTCCAGGACCGCACCAATCCCATGGACAAGCACTTCTCGGAGATGGTCGCGCTGCGCGGCTTCGCCAACGCTCCTGGCGCGCCGCAATTCTTCGGCAACGCCGGCATCGAGCACATGGAGAAGTACGGCACGACCAAGGAGCAGTTCGCCAAGATCGGGCACAAGAACCACAAGCACTCGGTCAACAACCCGTACTCGCAGTTCCAGGACGAGTACTCGCTCGAGGACATCCTCAATGCGCCTCAGGTCTATGGTCCGCTGACCAAGCTGCAGTGCTGCCCGACCAGCGACGGCGCCGGCGCCGCCATCCTGGCCAGCGAGGACTTCGTCAAGAAGCACGGCCTGGAAAAGAACGCGGTCGAGATCGCCGGCATGGCGATGACCACGGATTTTCCGTCCACGTTCGACGAGAAGTCGTGCATCAAGCTCGTCGGCGCCGACATGACGCGCAAGGCGGCCGAGAAGGTCTACGAGCAGTCCGGCAAGGGCCCCGAGGACGTGCAGGTGATCGAGCTGCACGACTGCTTCTCGTGCAACGAGCTGATCACCTACGAGGGCCTCGGACTGTGCGAGCCGGGCAAGGGCGGAGAGCTCATCGACTCGGGCGCGGTGACGTATGGCGGCAAGTGGGTCGTCAATCCGTCGGGCGGCCTGATCTCGAAGGGGCATCCGCTGGGTGCGACGGGCCTTGCGCAGTGCGCGGAGCTGAACTGGCAGCTGCGCGGGCAGGCGGAGAAGCGGCAGGTGCCGGGGGCCAAGGTCGCGCTGCAGCATAACCTGGGGCTGGGCGGCGCGGCCGTGGTGACGATGTATCGTCGCGACTGACCTCCGCGCGGGGTCTCACGGGTGTGGCGTCGCGCGTGAAGGCGGCGTTGCTTCGGTGGGGCGTCGCCGTGGCGCATGCTGCGTGACGTCTCGTTGTGGACGCCGATAGCGGCCCATCTGCTTCGTTGCTCGCTGGCCACGTGCTCAGCGTACCGACGTACGCTTCCGCGCGCGGCCTGGCTCGCTGCCTCGCATCTGGACCACTTTCGCGCCCGCGCGGCGGCGCCGGCGGTGTCGTGCAGCGTCGCTTCGCTCGCTGCTTCGCATCTTGCTCGGAGACGCGCGGCGTCAGGGCGCTCGCGGCTTTGCAGCATTGCTCGGAGGGTTTTTGCGCGGCGATCGTGGCCTTAGCTTCGCTCCGCGCATCGTAGGGTTGGGTTGGCGGTCGGATTCCCAACTACCGGGGAGGAATTGTCATGGGTGATGTCGAGCTTTCGCGGGATGGGGATGTCTTCATTCTTCAGATGAAGAGTGGGGAGAATCGGTTCAATCCTGGGTTCATCGCGGCAATGAACGAGGCTCTCGACGAGGTCGAGAACAGCCGTGGGGCGGCAGCCCTCGTGACGACCGGGGAGGGGAAGTTCTATTCCAACGGCCTGGATCTGGATTGGCTGACCACGCAGGAGCACGGCGCGTCGATGCAGTTCATTGGGACGGTGCTGGCGCTGTTCGCGCGCCTGGTCGCCTTTCCCGTGGCGACGTGTGCGGCCATGAATGGCCACGCCTTCGCCGGAGGCGCGATGCTGACGCTGGCGCACGACTGGCGAGTCATGCGCAGCGACCGCGGCTACTTCTGCCTGCCCGAGATCGACCTGGGGATGCCGCTGGTGCTCGGGATGCGCACGCTGATCAAGGAGAAGCTCGACGGCCGCGTCTTTCGTGACGCCATCCTGACGGGCGCGCGTTTCTCGGCCGAGGATTCGCTGCGGCTCGGTATCGTCGATGCCATCGAGAGCGAGGCGGGCGTCGTGCCGGCCGCGGTCGAGCGGTTGCGTCCCCTTGCGGCGAAGAGTCGCGACGCCTGTCGCGTGCTCAAGCGCGGGATGTACGGCGAACTGCTCGAAGACTTGACAGGTCCGAAGGCGGTCTCGATTCCGTCATGACGTGCGCCTACCACGGCGGTTCGATGGCATGGTGAAAGCTCGCTTCGGCGCGTTCGAAGTCTCCCTCGGCGTGCTCGATCTCGCCCGCTTCTGATAGCGGTCGGAGTCGGCATGCCCTCATGACTCTGGGCGGCTTTTGTTGCGGCGGGCTTCCTCGGCTTGTGGGGTGAGCCGGCGCGCAGAGCCGAGGGCGCGACGTCGGCGGAGGCCCCTTTCCCTATCGCTGTCGCGTTGGGCCTTTCCGCGGGCGGCCGCCCGGCATCCGGCGCGATGTCTCGCCGCCGTCAGGCGAGCGAGCGCTTCAGCGCCCGAACCTGCCGACCCGGTGGGATCTTTCCCTAACCATCGACAGCCGTTAGAACCTGGCGGGAATCGGGCTTTGCATGAGAACGAGATCGTACCTCGCGACTGGCGGAACCGCGATATTGCTGGCGATTCCCGCCCTCGCGGCTCCATCCGATCTCCACTGGAGTGACCGCTTCGCCGTCCGTAACTTTCTTGACACCTGGCCCAACACCTACGAGCGCGTCACTGCCGGAACGGACGGTCTCTACACGGGTCCCTTCCGGCTCGACGAGGACGGATGGGAGCTGCTTGCCGATCCGGAGTCATCCGAAGTCTATGTGACGGCAATCTCGGGTGACGATTTCTACATCGCCGGAGGTCTCGGTACCGATGGCCGCGGCAGTTTTGTCGCGCGCTGGGCCGGCGATCACTGGACTACAATTGCGACGAAGATCGATGCGCCGGTGCGGGCGATGGTGGTGCACGACGGCGATCTCTACATCGGTGGATGGTTCCACAATGTCGCGAATATCCCTGCCATGGGTGTGGCCCGCTGGGATGGCGAGAAGTGGAACGCGCTGAGCGACTTTTACCTGCCGCTGATCAGCGAGCTCGCGTTCGTCGGCGACGTCCTCTACGCCGCGGGCGGCGGCTGGCTGTATCGCTGGGACGGAACGAGCTGGACCGAAGTCGCGGGTGCGAACGGCCTCATCCTGTCGCTATACAGCACGGGTACTGACCTCTACGCCGGTGGCGGCTTCGTCTGGGTCCACACTCTTGCGACCGACGAGTGGGTCAAGGCCCGGCATGTCGCCCGCTGGGATGGACAGCAGTGGCATGCGCTCGGTTCGGGTGTCGGGAACGAGACCTCCGGCGGATTTTTCAGCATCGGCTACGATACCGTGGACGCGATCGCCGAGTACGACGGAAAGCTCGTCGTCGGGGGCTCCTTCGCGAGCGCTGGTGCGCTTCCGGCAAGGAGCCTCGCTCAATGGGACGGCAGCCGATGGTCGAGCTTCGGCAGCGGTGCCTACCACGACGTCGAGTCGATGGCCGTGTACGGGGGCGAGCTCTACATCGGAGCCTGGGGTCTTCGGCTCGTGGACGGTGTCGCCGTGCACGACTTCGCGAAGTGGAACGGCACTTCGTGGTCGCCGATCAACGATTGGGGTTCGACGATCGAACAGCCGAGCGTCCTTCTGCCGCACGCCGGCGCAGTTTACGCGGGGGGTGCGTTTCGCGTTGCCGGCGGAACGCCGGCGGGCGGCATCGCTTCGTGGGATGGCGTGGCATGGCAGGAAGTCGGTGGCGGAACGGACGGCGAAGTGTACGCGCTGGCCGAGCACGACGGCGACCTGCTCGCCGGCGGCCATTTCAGCCGGGCAGGCAACACCAGCGCGGCCAATGTCGCGAGCTGGAACGGCAGCGAATGGAAAGCCCTCGGCGATGGCGTTCCCGGCGTGATCCACGGTCTCGCCATCGACGGCACGAACGTCTACGCCTGCGCGTACGACACAGGGATACGGACGAGCTTCATCTCAAAATGGGACGGCACGAGCTGGCACAGAATCGCCACGGCCGACGCTCACATCGGCAACACGGCCTTCTTGGACGGAGAGCTGTACGTCGCAGGTGCATTCTACCGGATCGACGGCGTTGCTGCGGACGGCTTCGCGAAGTTCGATGGCTCGCAGTGGCATTCGCTGGGCGATCATTTTGCCGGCGAAATCCGTAACCTGGTGGTGCACGACGGGGAGCTCTGGGTGCTCGGCTGGTTCGCGTACAATCAGAGCTCGTCGATCGCCGTTTGGAACGGTGAGTCGTGGCAATCGATGCCGTCGCCGCAGTATCTCAACGATGTCGAGTTTGTGGGCGATCGAACCATCGCTGGAGGCGGCCACCTCTGGCAGCAGACCGAGCAGGGCTGGACCGAGCTCGAATCGATGAGCGTCACGGATCTCGCAAGCGCCGACTCCCAGCTCTATGTCAGCGGCTGGTTTTATGGCGTCGGAAACGTGGCTTCGCGGGAATTCGCAGCACTGGCTCTCGGCGACTGCGGCAACGGCGTGCTCGATGCCGGCGAAGAGTGCGACCCTGGCATCGAGGCCAGCGGTTGCTGCGACATGGACGACTGCACGATCGCGGAAAGTGGAAGGATCTGTCGACCTGCTCGCGGCCCCTGTGACCTCGCGGAGCGATGCGATGGAATCTACACGGCGTGCCCGCAAGACGCGATTGCGTCCTCGGAGATGACGTGCGCGTCCGTATCCAATGGTTGCGGACTCTGGTTCTGCGACGGCAAAGGACTAAGCTGTCCTCTCTACGGCGACTGGAGCACCGGCGGCTCCTGTGCGAAGTGCGGCGACGTCGACGAGGACCTCGACGTGGACGCCAGGGATGCGCTGCTGTCGCTGCGCGGCGCCGTCGGGGCCGGCGGCTGTCCATTCTGGCTCTGCGACCATGACGGCAGCGGTCGGGTGACCACAACCGACGCGCTGCGAATCCTGAAGGTTGCGGTCGGAGTCCAGCTGGCGGCCGGATGTACGGTGCGGATTGAGAAGCCGAACTGAAGGACATCGCGCGACCGGCGCCGCGAGGCAAAGACAGTTCCCATGAAGAGGCGCAATACGATGGCTGTAGGGTACGACTCGAACGCGAGCCGGTAAAGCAGCGCGATCGGAAGTGAATTTCAATGCCTCGTGTCGGCCTGTGCCTGGCCACCGCCATTCGAAGTCTTCCGCGGCGACCAGGCCGATTGCAAAGCAGCGGTGTCGCATCCGGCACACGGACCGGAACCTAGCATTGCGTACGCGGCTATGGCCGGAACAAAGCTCAGCGCTGGTGCACCAGCGGCATCCCCGCCACAGGGCTGCGTGCCCGCACGACGTAATCCACCGCGATGCTTCCGATGTACAGGTCGCGCATGTCGGCGCCGCCAAAGCTGATGTTGGTCGGATGGTTGACGACCGCGCCGGTCGGATCTTCCAGGATCGTGACGACCTCCAGGGCCGGCGTGATTGCCACGATCTTGTTGGCCGTCACCAGCGTCACCCACAGATTGCCTTCGACGTCGAAGCCGCAGCCGTCGGTCAGGCCGAGCGTGCGCAGGATCTCGGGCGGCGGCAGTTGATCCGGCGTGGTCCCGGCCGGAATGCGATTGCCAAGGACCGGGCCGTAGAGCTCTGCCGGGCCGAGGCTTCCGTCACCGTGGATCGGATAGCGAAGCACGTTGCAGCCGGTGGTCTGGCATACGCAGATGAAGCGCTCCTCGGCATCCAGCGCGATCCCGTTCGCGAACTGGATGCCGTCGGCCAGGATCGTTCCGGTGCCATCGGGGCTGACGCGGAACAGGAATCCGTCGGAGCGGCCGTCCAGGGCCGATTCCCACGGATCGGCGTAGGTCGAGTTGGTGCACCAGATGTTGCCGCGCGTGTCCACCAGCGGATAGTTCGCGTGCGTCAGCCGCACGCCTTCGACCTCGCTGCAGATGGTGGTGACGTCGCCGGTGACGACGTCGAGCTTCTGCAAGGGGCCGTCGAAGAAGTTGGCGATGATGATGTTGCCGTCGGCGTCCATGTTGATGCCGTTGGGTGCGCCGCCGGCCTTGCCCACGCGGCGCAGGCTGCCGTCGGGGAGAATCTCGGCGCAGGCACTGGCCTGATCCGATGCCCACACGCGGCCATCGCGCGAGACGACCACGTCCTCGGGACGCTGCAGGCCCTTTCCGATCTTGGCGACGCTTTCCAGTGCGATGGGTGTCAGCGGCATCTGCGTGCTCCTGGCGATCGTGTTGCGTGGCAGGGCGCGACGAGTACAAGTGCGCCGATGTCGCGGCGAGCAAAGCACAACGGCGGCGCGGGAAAAATCGTCGTCCTCGACGGCGCCACGCTCAATCCTGGCGACAATCCCTGGGATGCCGTCGCGGCGCTCGGCGAGCTCGAAGTGCACGACCGAACCCCGGCCGAGGCTGTCATCCAGCGCGCAAATGGCGCGAGCGTGGTCCTGACCAACAAGACGCCGATCGACGCCGCCGCACTGGAAGCGCTGCCGCAGCTTCGGATGATCTCGGTGCTGGCCACCGGCACCAACGTCATCGATCTCGTCGCCGCCGAGCGAGCAGGGGTGGTCGTCTGCAACGTGCCCGAGTACTCGACCGAATCCGTGGCGCAGCACGTCTTCGCGCTCCTGCTCGAGGTGACCTCGGCAGTCGGCGAGCATGCCGCGGCGGTGCGGGCGGGCCAGTGGTCGCGCAGCGACGACTTCAGCTTCTGGCTGCGCCCGACGGCCGAGCTGGCTGGAAAAGTGTTCGGCATCGTCGGTCATGGCCGCATAGGCGCCAGGGTAGGCGAGATCGCGCACGCCTTCGGCATGAGCGTTCTGGCGCACAGTCCGAGCCGCAGCCGGGCCGCCGCCTATGAGCGATTCTCGTGGGCGAGCGTCGAGGACATCTTCGCGCGCTCCGACATCGTCAGTCTGCATTGCCCGCTGACGGCGACCAACGAGCGCTTCGTCGGCGCCGCGCTGCTCGCCTCGATGCGCGACCAGAGCATCCTTCTCAACACCGCCCGCGGCGGTCTGATCGACGAGCCCGCGCTTGCGGCGGCTCTTGCCGAAGGCCGTCCCGCAGCCGCGGCGCTCGACGTGCTCTCGCAGGAGCCGCCGCCTCCGGGCCATCCGCTGCTGCAAGCGAGGCACTGCTGGATCACGCCTCACCTGGCCTGGTCGACTCTGTCGGCGAGGCGGCGTCTAATGCACGAGACGGCGCGGAACGTGCGAGCCTTCCTGGAAGGCGAACCGAGAAACGTCGTTTCCGGGTCCGCCATCAAGCGAGGATGAAACATGGCCAACCCTTCGGCCAAGCCGCCCAAGACCTACAGCTCCTTCGTGCGTCATTTCCCCAAGCTCGGCGAGGCATGGGACCTTCTGCGCAAGGCCGAGGATGCCGCGCCCTATGACGAACAGACTCGCCGCCTTCTGAAGCTGGCAGTGGCCGTGGGCGCCGGACGCGAGGGCGCAGTCCATTCCTGCGTGCGCAAGGCCCGCTCGGCAGGCTGCACGCCGGGGCAGATCCGCCACGTGGCGGCGATCGCGGCCAGCACCATCGGACTGCCGAGCGCGGTGGCCGCATACTCGTGGATGGAAGACCTGCTCGAAGATTGATTTTCTCGTTCGCAAAGCTTGACCGCGAAGCATCGGCCGACTACAAGTCGAGGCTCCCGATGCTGCACGTACGCAAACAGGCTAATTCGACGTTCATTTCGCTCATGCCGTGGCATGGAGCGAAGGCGTTGTGGTCCGCCTGAAGTCGTAAGACGCAGCAACCGCAACCCTTCGCCGGAGTCAGGCCGAAGGGAGTCGCGGAAACACGCATCGCTCTTCGGCCTTCCCCCGCAAGGCTTGGAGAGAGACGATGCGAGACACGATCCTCGAACAGGGACCTGGAACATCCGGCGGCTTGGCCAGCGCTGCGACGTCGCACGCCGCCGCGCGTGAGCAGCTCTGGACGCGTCCCTTCGCGCTGTTGCTGAGCGCGGGCAGCGCGTTCGGTTTCGCGTTTTCGAGCTACCACCTGCTGCCCAAGTACATGGCCGTGGAACTGGGCGCCGGGCCAGCGGAAATCGGCTGGGTTGCGGGCATTTTCGGCGCAGCTTCGGTCGTCACGACGATGGCGGTCGGAAGCTGCATCGATCACGTCTCGCGCCGCGCGCTGTTCATGGCTTCGGCCTTCCTGCTGGCGATCAGCTCGCTGGCGTTCATGTGGGTGACCGAGGTCGGCCCGCTCTTGTACCTGCTGCGCATCGTGCAGGGCGTGGCCTTCACGATGCAGATGGCATCGTACTCGACGCTGATCGCCGACATGGCTCCGACCTCGCGCCTGAGCGAGGCCGTGGGGCTGTCCGGCAGCAGCATGCTGATCATGAACGCGATCGCGCCCGCCATTGACGAGCCTCTGGCGGCGGCGGTGGGATGGCCCTCGGTGTTCGCGCTGGCGTTGGTCGCCTCGCTGGTGGCTGCGACGCTTGCCAGCAGCGCCGACGGCAGCAAGCCGGTGCAGGAAGGGCGGCGCGGCACTCTGCTGCAGGTCGCGCGGCGTCCGCACAGCCAGCTGTACATCGGCGTGGTGTTCCTGACCGCGATCGCGTTCGCGGCGATGTTCACGTTCCTGCAGCCGCTGGCCCTGGCCGAAGGCTATCGCGACGTGAGCAGCTTCTTCGTCGCCTATGCGGCGGCGGCGGTCGGCGTGCGGCTGTTCTGCGGATGGCTGCCCGACCGTTTCGGCAGGAAGCGCGTGGCCCTGGTGGCCATGGTGCTCTACGTGCTCACGCTCGCCTACGTGGCGGCGGCGGGTGCCACGTCGCTGGTCGGCATCGGCGCGGTCTTCGGGCTGGCACATGGCGTGTTCTTCCCGGCGCTGAACTCTCTGGCCATCCAGTTCTCGCTTCCGAGCGAGCGCGGGCGGCTGATGACGCTCTTCGCGGGCGCCTTCAACCTGGGAGCCTGGGGAGGCGCGGCCGGTCTCGGCGTGGTGGCCGAAGCATCGGGCTACGGGGCCGTGTTCAGCATCGGCACCGGCGCGACCACCGCTGCGCTCGTGCTGCTATGGAAGTCCAAGGCCATGGGCCGCGCACGCTTGCGAGTCGTTTGAAGGAGATGGGTTCGTTACGCAGCGGAGCGGGGAAGCGGGCGCTTCCTCACGACAGGGTGAAAGAGATGTATCTGGTGCTGTTCGGAGTGGGACGCCGCGTTTGGGCGCGGAGCGCGAAGACGAGAATCACGTCCAAGCTGCGGGCGCGGGCGCGCATGCAGCTCGACCGTGCTCGCTCAGCCGACCCGACCGAAGCTGACCAGGCCGCCGCCGTCGATCACGAGCGTGTTGCCGGTCATCCAGCCACTGGTGCGGTCGTCGGCAAGGTACAGGGCAGCCTCGGCGATATCGCCTGGCTCTCCGAGGCGCTTGAGCGGATAAGCCATCGCTACGGCGTCCCCGCGACCTTCTGCCCAAAGTGCATGCGCGAAATCGGTTTTGATCAGACCGGGTGCGATTGCGTTGACGCGGACCCTGGGTCCGAGCTCGGCAGCGAGCTGCTTGGTCAGATGGATGAGCGCGGCCTTGGTGACGTCGTAGACGCCGAGGATGGGATTGGTGGCCAGCCCTCCCACGCTCGAAATGTTGATGATCGATCCGCCGTGTTCCTTCATCCATGTGCGCCAGGCTAGCTGGGTCCAGACCAGGGGCGCGGTCAGATTGGTCGAGATCGTCTTCTCCCAGCGCGGGACGTCCACGTCGATGGTGGGACCAGCATAGGGATTGGTCGCTGCATTGTTGACGAGGATGTCGAGGCGTCCGAGCCGCTCGATGGTGGCGGCGACGACGCGCTCGGCATCCTCGATGCGGCCGACATGGCCGGGTTCGAAGACGACGTTGCTGCCGATCTCGTCGGCTGCCGCCTTGCACGACTCGGCGTTGCGCGAGGTGATCATCACCTGCGCGCCGGCCCGTGCCAGCGCCGCCGCGATTCCCTTGCCGATGCCTCGCGATCCGCCGGTGACGACGGCGACCTTCCCCTTCAGCGACGGTTCCATCGGTTCTCCTTACTGCGCGGCCTTGGACCACTGGCCATGGGTGGCGTTCCAGTCGGCGACCATCGCCTCGGCCTTGCTACGATCCTGCTCATCGAGCGGCCGCGCCTGCCAGGTCAGCTCCAGGACGAGGTGGTTGGGATCGCGGAAGTAGATCGATTTCCAGATGCCTTCGTGCTCGATGACGCCGCTGACCTCGACGCCTTTCTCTTTCAAGCGCCGGCGCCACTGCGTCAGCTGCTCCTCGGACTCGACGCCGAAGGCGATGTGGCGCGTGAAGTCGGGTGCGCCGTCCTTGTTCGGCTGGGGCCGGAAGCCGGGAATCTCGAAAAAAGCGATGCACTCGCCGCTGGCCGTGGCGAAGAAGGTATGGATGTGCGGGTGCTCCTCCCTGGTCGTGCCGCTGCCGTCGGGACGAACCGCGCCCACCAGCTTCATGCCGAGCACGTCGGTGTAGAAGCGGCAGGTGGCCTCGGTGTCGGCGGTGGGAAAGGCGATGTGATTGAAATTGCGCGCCAGCGCAGGTGCATCGCTCATGAGCTTTCTCCTTGCCGCAAGCAGCGGCGGCGGCAGCCGAAGATAGGTTTCACTGGCGCGCAGGGCAACAGCGTCATTCGTGATCGTGGATGGCGAGCACGCGGCGATACTCGCCGGCGATCTGCTCGATCTTCTCGTCCAGGTTGTCGTGCGTCCAGTCCGACGTCGACACGGGCGGAAGCACCGTGACCTCCACGCTCGCGGGCCGGATGATGATGCCGTGCTTGGGCAGCGCATCGACCGCGTTGTGGATGACGATGGGAACCACCGGAACCCCGGCCGACATCGCGATGCGAAACGCGCCCTTCTTGAATCGGCTCAGGCGCGTGCCGAGGCTGCGGGTGCCTTCGGGCGCGATGGCGATGGAGAGCCCGTGCCGCAGAGCCTCGGTGGCGGGCTCCAGCGCCTTGATCGCCTCGGCGTGATTGAAGCGGTCGATGAAGATGGTGCCGGCCAGCTCGAAGGCCTGGCCCAGGATCGGCACCGTTCTCACCTCCTGCTTGCTGATGCCGACGAAGTCGCGCCGCAGCAGCTTGCAGACCAGCATCACGTCCACCGCGCTCTGGTGGTTGAAGATGAAGACCGCGGGGCGCTGCTTCCAGATGTTGGCCTCGCCGTGCACCGTCATCTGGATGCCGGCCAGCGCGGTCCCGAGCTCGCCCCACGTCGTGGCGGCAAGATTGATGGCCTGACGGAAATCGCCGTCGAGAATGGCGGCGGGAAGCCCGAGCAGGAACGAGGGAATCATCGCGCCAACTGCCAACGAGGTTCGCACCACGTCGGTGACGCTGGGAACGCCGCGGCTGGTGAACGTGCGCACGGGCCACACTCGCTTTGCGGCGATGGATGCCAGGCGCTTGCTGGGGTTGACGGGACGCGGACGGCCGACGGCGAGCAGCAGCGGCAGGTCCTCGTCGCTGTCGGTGTAGAAATAGCTTTGGGCCAGGTCGATGCCGCGCTCGCGTGCAAAGGCCTCGGCCGCATCGGCCTTTCCCTGGCCGTAACAGGTGGGACTGACCACCTTGCCCGTCAGCTTTCCCTCCAGCACTTCAAGCCCGGTGCAGAAGACGTTGTCGATGCCGAGCTCGCGCGCCACCGGCGCGACCTGAAATCGCGTCGCCGACGAGACGACGGCCAGCGTATGGCCCTTGGCGCGATGCGCCTCCACCAGCGACCGCGACTCGGGGTAGATGCTGGCGGCAATGGTCTGGCCGAAGAGGCGCTCACCGATCTCCTCGAACTCGGTCTCGGCCAGTCCCCGCACCATCTGCAGGCTCTCGGAGACGAACGCCGAGAAGTTCTTCTGGCCGAGCTGAAAGGACAGGGCGGCGGCGGCCGAGGTTGCGATGTCGGCGATCTCGGCGCGGCCGCTGGTCAGCCAGTCGCGCACGAAGGCCGAGGCCGAGAAGCCGGCGATCAGGGTGCGGTCCAGATCGAAGAAAGCGCCGACCGAAGGGCCGGAGGGACCTTCCTCGATATCTCGCGTCATCAGTGCACGGGTGCTCATGGGGGCCGGCACCATAGCACGCCGCCGTTGCGTTGTGAGCGGCCACCGGCCTACAAGACTCGCCGTGAATCGGGCTGCCACCGCCGAGGAGCTGACCGCGCCGGAGCCGGCATGGCCGGCAGTGCCCGCCGACCGCATCGTCTTCCTGCTCGACGCCTGCACCGACCTGGAACGCCGGCTCCTCAACGACTGGGTCGCGCGCCAGCGGCCGGAGGGTTTCGCGAATTCGGCCATCGAGGTCGTCTCGATTCCGCCCTCGCGGGGCCCGTCGCGCAAACGCCGCGGCAGCGGCCACGGCAGCCTCGAATCGTCGATCTCGGCCGGCGGCGACCCGCTGATGGCGCCGCTTCGCGTGGCCTGGTTCTCGGGCAAGACCGACGGTCTTCGCAATCTTTCCACGCTCGACATGCTGACGATGAGCGATCCGCGCGATCCGGGAGCGCTGCGGCAGCGATGGACCGCCGCCCGCAATCCGGAGCGGTGCCGTGTCGTGGCCGGAGAGCCGGCGCGTCTGTCCGAATTGCGCGCGCGCTGGCGAAACGCCGGCGGCCAAGAGATCGGCGAGACCACCGGCCTGGCCGAGTTCATCGCGCGACAGGCCACGCTGGCGCTGGAGCGGGCCGAGCGGCGCCTTCGCGGCGCGCGTTACAAGGTGCCGCGCATGGTCGAGCAGGACATCCTCGGCCGACCGGCGTTCCGGGGCGGGCTCGCGCGCCTGGCGCGCGAACTGGGAAGGCCCGAGCACGAGGTCACCGAGGACGCGCAGCGCTACCTTCGCGAGATCGCCGCCACGCACGATCCGTTCGTGATCGACGTGGTGGCCTTCATCATCCGCTCGCTCTACCGGCGCGGCTACGGCGAGACGATCCACTACGACAAGACGCGTCTCGAGAAGATCTACAGTCTGGCGCAGCGGCACCCGGTGGTCTTCCTGCCCACGCACAAGTCGAACCTCGATCACCTCGTGCTGCAGTACGTGCTGCACGAGAACGGACATCCGCCCAACCACACCGCGGGCGGCATCAACATGAACTTCTTTCCGGTGGGTCCTCTGGTGCGGCGCGCCGGCGTCTTCTTCATCCGCCGCACGTTCAAGGACAACGCCGTCTACAAGTTCGTGCTGCGCCACTACATCGTTTACCTGATCGAGAAGCGCTTCTCGCTCGAATGGTACATCGAGGGGGGCCGTTCGCGATCGGGCAAGATGCTGCCGCCGCGCTTCGGGATGCTCGCCTACGTCGTCGATGCGTGGCGGCGCGGCAAGAGCGAGGACGTCGTGCTGCTGCCCGTCGCCATCGCCTACGACCAGATCCAGGACGTCGGCGAGTACGTGGCCGAGCAGCGCGGATCGGCCAAGGAGTCGGAGAGCTTCGGCTGGTTCCTGCGCGTGATCCGGCGACTGCGGCGCCGCTACGGCGGGATCCACGTCGAGTTCGGCGAGCCGATCTTCCTCAACGAGCAGCTCGGCGAGCGCGGCAGCGCCTCGGGCGACGAAGAGCCGGCCGAGAACAGCCTGGACCTGCAGAAGCTGGCCTTCGAAGTGTGCTTCCGCATCAACAAGGCCACGCCGATCACGCCGACCTCGCTGGTGACGCTGGCGCTGCTCGGCGTCGGAGATCGCGCGCTGACGGTCGAGGAAACGGTGGCGGGGCTGACCAACCTGGTCGCGTACGTGCGGCGCCGCCAGCTTCCGATGACCGAGGATCTGGACCTGACCGATCGCGATTCGGTGCGCCGCGTGCTCGAGCATCTGGTCGAGAACGGCGTGGCATCATGCTTTGCCGAAGGTTCCGATGCGGTCTACGCGATCCGCTCCGACGAGTACCTGACGGCGGCGTACTATCGCAACACGATCATCCATTTCTTCGTCACCGGCTCGATCGCGGAGCTGGCCGTGGTTGCCGCGGCCGAAGCCGAGGGCGCCGATCGGCTCGAGGTCTTCTGGAACGAGGCGCTGGCGCTGCGCGACCTGCTCAAGTTCGAGTTCTTCTTCGCCGACAAGGCCACTTTCCGCGGCGAGATGAGCGAGGAGATGGCCTTCCACGATCCGTCCTGGGAGAGCCGGTTGCGGGCCGGCGGCAAGGAGACCGAGCAGCTGTTGCTGTCGATCAAGCCGTTCAACTCGCACCGCGTCCTGCGGCCGTTCCTGGAAGCCTATCGGGTAGTGGCCGATGCCCTGACCAGGGTCGATCCGAAAAAGAAGCTCGACGAGGAGAAGTTCGTCGCGCAGAGCCTGGCGCTCGGCAAGCAGTATCAGCTCCAGCGGCGCGTGGCGCGCGCCGAGTCGGTCTCCAAGGTCCTGTTCCAGACCGCACTGCGATTGGCGAGCAATCGCGGCCTGCTCGCCACCGATGCCGGCAGCGAGCTCGTCGAGAAGCGAAAGGCGTTTGCGGACGAGCTTCGGCGCGCGATCCGGCGCGTGGACGCCATCGACGCACTGGCAGCGAGCCGGCGAACCGGGCTTCTCGGCCGCACCGACTGAGACATCATGGCGCGCTACGCATACGAACCACTGACCGCTGCCGACAACGCATTCCTGGCGCTCGAGGACGGCAACGCCCACATGCACATCGGCGCCGTCACCGTCTTCGAAACCGGATCACTCGCCAACGAATCGGGCGGCGTCGACATCGACCGCATCCGCGCCTACGTGGCCTCGCGTCTGGATCAGATCCCGCGCTATCGCCAGAAGCTCGACTACGTGCCGGTCGAGCGCCTGCCGGTATGGGTCGACGACGAGTACTTCAACATCGCCTACCACGTCCGCCATACCTCGTTGCCGCGACCCGGCACGACCGAGCAGCTCAAGATGCTGGCCGGCCGCATCGATTCGCAGGCATTGGATCGAACCAAGCCGCTCTGGGAATTCTGGGTCGTCGAGGGGCTGCAGGGCGGCAGGCATTTCGCCGTCATCCAGAAGGTCCATCACTGCATGATCGACGGCATCTCGGGCGTGGACCTGATGGCCGTCCTGCTCAATCCGTTTCCGACCACGACGTTCATCCCTGCGCGAGCCTTCGTGCCGAGACCGGCGCCATCGCCCGTCGTGCTCGCTGCCGAGGAGTTGTGGCGCCGGCTTTCCAGGCCCGTGGCTGCGCTGGCGCAGGTGCCGTCGCTTCTGGCCGACCCGTCCAAGGTCGTGCGCGAAGTCGTCGACGGCGTCGAAGGCGTGGCCGAGACCATCGGCTCGACCATCCGGCCCGCGTCGCCCACGCCGTGGAACATGCCGATCGGCCCGCACCGGCGCCTGGACTGGCTGACGATGTCGCTCGAGGAGATCAAGGCCGTCAAGAATGCGCTCGGCGGCACCGTCAACGACGTGGTCCTGGCCACCGTCGCCGGAGCGGTGCGCACGTTCCTGGAGGAGCGCGGGATCAATCCGGACTTCCTTCGCATCCGCGCCAACGTCCCGGTCAGCGTCCGCTCCGAGGATCAGCGCGGGCATCTCGGCAACCGCATCGCGCTATGGATGACGGACCTTCCGGTGGACGAGCGCGATCCGGTTTCACGATTGGACCGGATTCGCGCGACGACGGCGCGCCTGAAGGAATCCAAGCAGGCCCTCGGCGCTCAGGTCCTCGCCAGCGTCAGCGACATGACGACGTGGAGGCTGTTGTCGCTGGCCGTGCGCCTGTCGAGCCGTTCACGGCCTTTCAACCTGGTGGTGACGAACGTGCCGGGCCCGCAGCTGGAGCTGTATCTGCTGGATGCGCCGCTGCGCGAGATCTACCCGATGGTCAATCTGCTCGAGAACCAGGGCCTGGGCGTGGCGCTCTTCAGCTACATGGGCACGCTGCACTGGGGCGTGCTGGCGGACTGGGACCTGGTGCCGGACCTGACCATGTTCACGGCCGCGATCTCGGACTCGTTTCAGGAGCTGCGCAGGGCTGCGCACCTGGAGCTGGGCGCGACGGGAAGCTGACCTTACTGCCGCTGACAGCGGATGGTGCCGTTGTTGTCCGGAAAAACCGGATCCAGAGCTGCAACGCATTCCTGGTCGGTGAAGTGGATTTCCGCGCAGGCTCCGATCGCGGCATCGCTCGGATCGCCGAACGTGACCGACAGCTGAAGCGGCAGGTAGCGGTGGCTGAGCCCGTATTTGTCGCTGTCCGCCCAGGCCGACAACTGGACCTTCCTGCTGTCGTCGCCGCCGATGCGCCGCAGCCGCAACTTTCGAAACCCGCGCTGCGGCGCGCCGGTGCGATCCACGAAGCTCCACCTGCCGCTGGATCCGGTCCATCCCCCGGTGCCGCGGCCCTTGTATACCCCGCCCGGCAGTGTGACCTGCAACGGCGAGCTTCCGTCGGGACTTTGGGCGCGGATGGTCATGCCGCGTGCAGCAACGGCGAGCTCGGCAAAGTCCACCCCGTCCGGAAGCTGGGCCGTCAGCTCGATGCGCACGCGATTGGTACGCCGCGCGTAGGTGTCGGTGGCGTCGTTGTTGGACATGACGAGCCGGCCGCTGATCGCTTCGCGCGATGCACCGAGGTTGGTGCAGACGTCGCATCCGTCCGGCACGAGGTCGCCATCGGTATCCAGATCGTGGTCGTAACCGGGACAGCCGTCGCATTCGGCGTCGCTCGAATCGCAGATGCGGCGCACGGCTAGCTGCGCGCCATCGATGTCGAAGGTGTGGATGATGTAGGAGAGGCTACCGGCGGAGTTCAGATGAACGTTCCGGAAAGAGAAGTGATAGGCAGGCCTCAGGTCGTCGCGAATCGTAAGCGAGATTCCCAAGGGGCTGCCGTCGATCGCGAACATCGAGAAGCTCTCGTCGTCGGTTCCTCGAGGGCCCAGGTCAGGACTGCTGGCCACCCAATTGCCGTTGCCGGCCACCGCCAGCGGCGGATCAACGTCGACGTTCTCGACGGCGGACGTGCCGTCGGGCGAGAGAATCGAGACGTCGTCATCGAACGCCAGCTCGCCGCGATGCGCGAAAACGACCGACCCGTCCGCTGCCATGCCGCTCGAGCTTTCGGTGTGATGCCGCTGGCCGTGGTGGAGCAGCACCGGGCCGCCCAGCGCCGTGCCATCGGCAAGATAGCTGCGTGCGAGCTGGGAGTACCCGCTGGCTTGCGTCTCCGCGACGTTCCAGATGACACCGAAGCGGCCGTTGCCGCTGGAAGACAGCTCGGCGCGGCGTTCGCCGTATACGGGCGCGTCGACGAAGCGGAAGACCGGACCGAGCGGGTTGCCGGATGAGTTGAAACGGCGCGCGTAGACCTGTTCCGGTGCGTCGTACCCATCGTAATCGAACCATGTGGCCACGAAGACGCCGGCGCCGGCGTAGATCACGTCGGAGACGTTGAGCTCGTCGGCCGAGACGGTGTTGAGCTGAACGGGAACGCCGAGCGTGGTGCCGTCGGCGCTCAAGGTGCGGACGAAAACGTTGCGAGACGGGTACGCCTGCCCGTAGACGATCATCCAGCTACCGTCGGGAGCGGAGGCCATGTCGCAGTCGACGGTGTCGGGCGGGGACACGGCGGCCGGCGCAGCCAGTGCCTGTCCCATGGGATCGACCAGCTGCACTTCGGTCTGCTGAAAGGAGCTGCCGTCGTCGGTCCGCGCTGCAGGGCAGAAAGCGAAGACCTTGCCGTCAACGCCGATGGTGCTGTAGAGGATCGCGTCCGAGGCCGGAACCGTGACAACGGGCCGTTCGCGGCTCGATGGACGCAGCTTGGCTTGCGAAGGCATTGCCACGATCAGCAACGAGCCCACCAGCAACAGGACCGTGCTCGTGCGGCAGCACGCGTTTCGCACGCGCGGCGCAGGTCCATCGATGTCAGAGGAGGCTTGTTTGGCCATGGTGCACCCGCTGAGGCGCACTATGGCCGCCTGGCCACGAGCCAGTCAACGATCCGTTCGCACCACGTGGCCGCAGTGCGTCAGGCCACGGCCTCCCCGTAGAACTGCTTGCACCAGCCGCGGAACACGCCGATCGGCCCGTCGCCGTCGCACAGCATCGGCCGGTCCAGGAAGACCTTGTTCTCCCAGATCGGGATGTCCTCGCTCATCTGCTTGTCGATGTCGGCGATCAGTGCCTTGCCCACTCCGCGCGTGGTTCCGGCGTCACCGATCTTCTTGACGCTGAACGAGAAGCGCACGTCCACGTGCTCGCCGTCGATCGGCGTCACCGAGGTCACCAGCAGCGTGTCGACGATGCCGCGAAAGCGCACGCAGCCGAAGCCGAATCCCCATGACAGCGACTCGATGCCGCCTTCGACCTCGCCGATGGGCGTGGCCATCTTCATCTTGGAGTTGACGTGCAGGCACGGACCTTCGGTGGTGGCCGTCGACTCGGGCACCGTCAGCGTGCCGTGCACGTAGCGAAAGTGCGCGATGTCGACCGAGTTCTCGGCCATCTCCTGGTTGTGCGCGCGAATCTTCCAGCGGCGTTTCACGTACGGCGTCCATTCCTCGCTGCCATACTCGGGCACGTCCGGGATCTGCCAGTCGGCGGCCTTGCCGCCGCCGTGGTGCCACACCATGATCAGCCCGTTCTTCTCGATGACTTCCCACGCCTTGAGCCTGGCCGAGGGCGGAATGCGCTTGCCGTAGGGAACTTCGTTGCATTTGCCGTCGCTGCCATAGCGCCAGCCGTGGAACGGGCAGCGGATATCATTGCCCTCGACCTTGCCGCCGAATCCGAGATGCGCGCCGAGGTGAGGGCAGAACGCATCGAACACGCGCGCCTGGCCGTCCTCGCCGCGGTAGATCACGAGCTCCTTGCCGAAGTAGTGCAGGGGCTCGGGAGCGCCGACCTCGAGCTCGTCGCTGTAGGCGACCTGGTACCAGCCGTTGGGGTAGGGAGGCATCGGATATCGGGAAGTCGTCATCGTTCATCCCTCACTGGCGGCGCGCATCAATAGCGACGTCGCGGTGTTCATCTGGTCGATCACCTGGTTCTGCACCATCAGGCCTCCGGCCCAGCCGACCAGGCACGAGAACCAGATGTGCTGCAGCAGCGCCGCCACCGCGCGCTCGTCACTGCTGACGGCGCCGGGTGCCGAGCCGCCGTTGGTCGCAGCGGGCGGCGCCGCATCTGTGGTGACGGGCGCGACCGTCACGCCGTGCATGGCAGCCAGGATCATCGCGCTCATGCGTTCGTGAAAGGAGGCGACCTTCTCGGCGAGCTCGTGGTCGCCCGAGGCCGCGGCGCGAAGAATCGCGCGCGCCAGACGCGGTCGCCGCATGAGGCCTTTGGTGGCGCCGCGGAAGAAGGCGTTGACGCGTTCCAGAGGCGAGGCACCCGGCGTCGGACGCGCCTGCATGCGCGCCTCGAGCTGTTCGACCTCGGAGGTCAGTGCGGCGATCAGCAGGTCTTCCTTGCTGCGGAAGTAACGGTACAGGGTGCCCAGGGCGACGTCGGCCTCGGAGGCGACGTCGCGAAGGCGCACCGCCTCGAAGCCGCCCTTCTCGGCAAGATCGATGGCGGTATCGACGATCCGGCGGGCCCGCGGGTTCACGTGCGAATTAGAACAGGTTCCAATTTTCGACGCCAGCCGTCTGGCAGCGCTGTTGGCATGGCTCCCGGTCCTGCCCCGCGCGGGGTGCGCTTGACTGGTGGCCGGGACACGTCGAGAAGCCGGCCGACCATGGGCGGTGATGCGACGACCAACGGCAACGGCAAGGGCAAGGCCGGCTGCTTCGGCTGCTCTCCCGAGAACGCGCGAGGCCTGGCCCTGGTCTTTGCCCGAGACGGCGACACGGTGGTGGCCAGCACGCGCATCCAGAGCGCGTTCGAAGGCTACGAGGGCCTGGTTCACGGCGGCGTCGTCGCAACGCTTCTGGACGAGGCGATGGGATGGGCGCTGCTGGAGCTGGCGGGCCGTTACGGCGTGACACGAACGCTCAAGGTCGATTACCGGCGCCCGGTCACCGTTCAGCGCGAGCTGACCATCAGCGCGCGCATCACCGGCGGCGACGGTGTGCGCAGCATCGTGATCGAAGCTGGTGTGCGCGACGAGCGGGGCAGGCTGCTGGCCTCGGCCGTCGGCGACTGGGTGCCGGTGCGCAGCGGCCGCGTAAGGCCGGGGACGCGAGCATGAGGGCGCCGGCATGAGCAAGGCCGCCGCTGCGGCTTCGCTGCCGGTGACGCTGTTCGTGGGCGAACCCTCGCTCGTGGATCCGCTGGTGCAGGCCGCGATCGATCAGGTGCTGGACCG
>DASPNH010000032.1:0-9445 GCA_035626675.1 Binatia bacterium | reverse complement strand
TGAGTACTCCCGAAGAGCAGGAACTGCACTGGCTTTTGATCGAGAAAGCGGCCGATACGGATACGAACGAGCTTCTCAACCGCTACACGCGGGTGCGCCGCTCGCGCCAGCAACAGGACAGTATCGCCAGCGTTCAGGCCGCAAGAACTTAACGTTTGGCAGATTGCCCCAGGTAGACCCGTCGACCTTGGAACCGATTATTCCAGCTTTTGCGCGTGACGCTTGCACCGCTTTCGACCACCTCAGCGAGCTCACCGAGCGCTAGATTCTTTGGATCGGCGCCCCGCTTGGAGATCGCGCCCGGTTTCCCGAGCGCGCAGCGCCTGTGCGCGCTCGTTGTGGTGAACCTGCGATCACGTCCTGCACCGACCGAACGGGCAACGACGGGGACGACCAGCGTGGACAATGTTCTGCGTTAACGCATCAAATCGCGCCGGCGTTCTTCAGGAGCTGTGCGATCGCCTCGGCCATCTGGCGGTAGCCCCTGGCGTTGGGATGTATGGGATCCGATCTCGTCTCGCTGGAGTAGAGCACGCTCGTCACGACCGTCCCCTCGTACGGTATGGCGAACTCTTTCGCGAGCTCCGCGTAGAACACCGGGGCGCTCGTGATGAGCGCCGGTCTCGGCACGCCGATGAGCACCACGGCGATCTTCCTGTCCTTCAGCGTCTTGATGATGCTGCGCAGGTTCTGCGTGATCTCGGCCTCGCGCACCTGGCGCAGCATGTCGTTGCCGCCCAGACACACGATCACGAGCCGGGGGTTGTGTTCGTCGAGCACCGCAGGCAGCCCCGCGAGGCCCTGCGCGCTCGTCTCGCCGGGCACACCGGCGCGCACCACGGTGCGTTCGATCAACCGGCCGAGCACCGCCGGATAGCTTTCGCTTTCGTGGGCCCCGGTGCCGTAGGTCAGGCTGTCGCCGAACGCGACGACTACGTCGGTGGCTGCGAGCTTGGGCAGCTTGGGAACCTTCTCCCCACACGCCGCCAGCATCACCGCCAGCGCAATCGCGAGCGAAGTCCTGAAGATCGCGCGAGTCAGGATCGAGTGACTCGGTCGGTTCAGCCGGGCGCCAGTCCGCTGACGCCTAGGACCACCACGGCCATCAGCGCGAGCCAGCAGCCGAGGGCGATGAGCAGCGGCCAGCCCCAGGACTTGCGCGGATAGCCGTCTCCCCAGCGCTGCTTGACGAACGTCGCCTGCGGCTTCTGCCACGCAAAATACCAGACGATGATGTAGATGAATCCGGCCAGCCCGACGATCATGGCCGGCACCAGCATGACGACGCTCACGACGAGCCAGATGCGGGCTCTGCGCACCTTGTCGTCCGCCCCGATCGCCCGCCAGTTCTTGAGGAGCAGGACGGAGCCGAATATCGGCGTGAAGAGCAGGCTCCACAGCCCCGCCGCGTTCGGGTTCCATAGCGCCGGGGCTGCCTCGCTTGCGCGCGGTTCGACGTTGGCGGTTGGAGGTGCGTAGGGATTCGGGCTGCTCATGTCTCGTTGCTTCCCGACGTCATATTAACGTCAGCGTCGCCAGTTGTGAGCCGCGCCCGCTCAACGTGGATCGAACGTGAAAGCGCTTGACTTCATGACAACAACATCGCAGAATCCGCGCCCTTCTGATCGCGTTGAACGATGAAACGACATACGACAACTCGAGCATTACAGCTGCTATGCCTGCCGATGCGCGGCGGGCGGGCGGTATTTGATCGCCTCGAGATGGGCGACGGGGACGCGCGTTTGGCTGCGGAAGACTACTGACGTCGAGACAGCGGTATTCCGTGGCCCGGACCGCGCAAGCGCTCCGGGCTTTTTGTTTCTGGTGTGTCAACGCGAGTGGATGTGAGGCGTTACGGTGACGCGATTGTTTTTTTGCACAGGAAGTACAGAGATGCGACTTGAAACATTGACGGATGGTTTCGCCCTACGGGCCTCGCTGGCGCGGGTGTGCATGCATGCCCGATCACCCGGCGATCCGCGGTTCATTGCGCAACCGCGGAAGACTGGCGCCCGTGCAACCATGGCTACCGGAGAAGCGTAACGCGTACAGCGTCCGCTTCATCCGCAAAGCCCGGGTTGCACCGAAAGGTCCCCGGGCTTTTTGTTTTTATGTCCTGCTGGCGGAATCGGGATACGCGCATGTCTCAGAAACATGATTTTCCGGGTTCGAATCCCGGGTGGGGTGCCAGATTTGTCGACGGGAGCGAAGCTTCCGTCCCGCTCCGGCATAGCGCCCGGATCGAAGCGGATCGTTCTTTTACAACTTGGGATGTGGCAAACCAGCTCGCTGTAGCGCAGCAGGCCAGCGCGCCCCGTTCGGGACGGGGAGGCCGCAGGTTCGCCGGCGAGACCAACCATTACCCCTGTAGCTCATGGGAACGAGAGCATCGCGGTGCGATCGCGAAGGCAGGAGGTTCGAATCCTTCCAGGGGTGCCAGCTTCACGACGCTGTAACTCAGCGGCCAGAGTGCTCGCCTGTCGAGCGAGAAGCCGCGGGTTCGACTCCCGCCAGCGTCGCCATTTTTCACGGCGCGTAACTCAACGGCAGAGTAGCTGACTCTTAATCAGAAGGTTGCAGGTTCAATTCCTGCCGCGCCGACCATGCTCGGTTAGCTCAGAGGGAAGAGCACCCGCCTTACAAGCGGGAGGTCGATGGTTCGAAGCCATCACCGAGTACCACTTTCATGGTTCCGTAGCTTAGTGGACCAAAGCACCGGGCTCATAACCCGGCGATCCTTCGTTCGCATCGAAGCGGAACCACCATGCCCCGCGTAGCTCAGCCGGAAGAGCGGCGCGCTGTTAACGCGATGCGTGCAGGTTCGAATCCTGCCGTGCGTGCCAGCGCTTTGCCACATCCCATATACCTTCGCGGCGCCGGCAGCCGCGAGACACGGAATTCGTCGTGAACGCGATTACGCAGCGGGCGAGGCTCGTGAGTCCTCCCTGGCACGCCTCCGCCTGAAATATCGGCCGGGCGCGTACCGCGGCGCGGGAGCGGCGGATGTTTGGTTGGGCGAGTTAGCTCAGCGGCAGAGCACGGCCACCTGTTCGTGACCGAGGCACGGGTTCGATTCCCGTACTCGCCACCAATGGATAGCTCAGATGGGTAGAGCAATCGGCTGGTAACCGATCGGTCGCGGGTTCGACTCCCGCTCCAACTTTGGCTGTTGGCAATAACGCAGTACCGGGAGGGGCTTCAGCATGCGCGGCAGAGCATCGCCGCGCAGGCACCGGGCGCCAGGCCGAGAGCGCCGTGCAGCGCTCGCGGGCGAGGCGGCAACAGCCGAGCGCGCTTTTCACTCCGCGCGAGTAACACCGTGCGGGGCGGCGCGCAAGGCGCGGCTGTCTTCCCCCGCGCGCGCGGCGGAGCCCGCCGGGTGTTCGGAAGGCCGCATTCCCGTTTCTTACGGTTGTTCGATTGGGAGAACGATGATGATGCTGTTTCGGAAGTTTCACGTGAAGAAGGACGAGCGCGCGCTGCTGTTCGAACGCGGCGACTTCGTCGACGTGCTGGGCCCGGGCGAGCACATCCGCTTCGACCCGCTGCGCCGGTTGACCGCGGAGAAGTTCGCGCTCGCCGAGCCGCGCTTCGAGCACCGCCTGGCGGAATTCCTGGTGAAGGCGGAGCCGGCGATCGTGGAGCGTGAGTTCCACGTCGTGGCGCTGGGCCCGACGGAAGTCGGCCTGCGCTTCGAAAACGGCGTGCTGGCCGAAGTGCTGGCGCCGAACACCCGCCGCCTGTACTTCAAGGGCTACATCGATCTTCGCTTCGAGCGCATCGACATCGCGAACGACTTCGAGGTCGACCCCAAGCTCGTGCCGCAGCTGGTTGCCTTCACCGGTACCGGCTTCAAGGCGCAGGTGAAGGGCGCAGAGGGCGTATGCGCCGTGCAGGTGCCGCAGTTCCACGCGGGTGTCCTGTACGTCGACGGCAAGCTGGTTGACGTGCTCGATGCCGGTCTGCGAGCGTACTTCCGTTTCGGCCGCGACGTGCGCGTCGAGTTCGTGGACCTGCGCCTGCAGGTGATCGAAGTGGCGGGTCAGGAAATCCTGACCAAGGACAAGGTCCCGCTGCGCGTGAACCTGAACGCAGGCTACCGCGTGACCGACGTGCGCGTGGCCTTCGCGAAGCAGGCCAAGCCGGTGGACTACCTGTACAAGGAGCTCCAGTTCGGTCTGCGCGCTGCGATCGGCACCCGCACCCTGGACGAGCTGCTGGAGAACAAGGTGCAGGTTGACCAGGTCGTGGCGGAGCACATCAAGCGCCGCGTGGAAGGCTTCGGTCTGGAAGTGGACTCGGTCGGCGTAAAGGACATCATCCTGCCGGGTGAAATGAAGACCATCCTGGCGAAGGTGGTGGAAGCCGAAAAGGCGGCGCTGGCGAACGTGATCCGCCGGCGTGAGGAAACCGCGGCAACGCGGTCGCTCCTGAACACCGCCCGGGTGATGGAAGACAACCCGACCGCGCTGCGGCTGAAGGAGCTGGAGACGCTGGAAAAGGTCACCGAGAAGATCGACAAGATCTCGGTGTTCGGTGGCCTCGACGCGGTACTGAAGGATCTGGTGAAGATCCGTTGAACCCCCGACCGGATGATTCCGGTCGGGTTTTTTCGAATAGACACGAACATGAAGACGAACGAGCAACAATTCGGCGCCACGACCCGGGAGGTCCACAGTCTGTGGAACCTGGTTCTCGAGCAGCGCATGGCCCGCGCCATGAGCGAGGGTGTGTCGCGCTATCCGATCTACCGGGTGCTGCACTTCGCCGCGCGTATCGAGCTCGACGTGCTGTTCGACGGGATCGCGCTCGATCCGGCCTGGCGTGCCGAACGCGTCGCCTACGAAGAGCTGCTGCTCGACGGCGACGGCGTGCTCATCGTCGGGTACGGAAGCCGCAAGGTCGACTACTGCTCGTGCAGCTTCTACATCTGGGCGGCCGACGTCGCGCGCGCGGAAGCCGCGAGGGAGCGCCTGCTCGACAAGGCGGGTTCCACCCGCATCACCGAGCCGATGTTCCGCATCGAGTGGACCTTCGTGACCTCGCACGGCCTGCAAAGCGCGTGGATCGAAGAAATGGCGGACGATGTGCTGCGCGATCGCGCCTACCCGGAGATCGCCGGCGGCGTACGGAGCTTCATCGAACGCTATCTCGATTCGCCGGAAGCGGTGCTCGTACTGCAGGGGCCGCCGGGAACCGGCAAGAGCCGCCTCATCCGGGGCATCCTGGGCGGGATGTCACAGCGCAAGGGCGAACCAGCACAGGCGCTCTACACCGGTGACATGAAGGCGCTCGCGTCGGACGAGATCTTCGTCAGGTTCATCACCGGCCGCCAGGACGCTTTCGTGATCGAGGACGCGGACCATCTGCTCAAGCCGCGCTCGGACGGCAACGAGCACCTGCACCGCTTCCTCACGATCGCGGACGGCGTCGTGCGCTCGCAGGGCCGGAAGATCGTCTTCTCGACGAACCTGCCGAATGTCGGGGACCTGGACGACGCCCTGATCCGGCCGGGCCGCTGCTTCGCCCGGCTCCACGTGCGCGCGCTGACGGCCGCGGAGGCGCAGATGCTTGCGAAGGAAATCGCGGCGGGAGATGTCGAGAAGCTGACCCGCGCAACAACGGCGTTCGCAGGCGCAGAAAAGCGCTCTCTCGCGGAGGTCTACCAGGCGCTGCGAGCCTGAGACGCCGTTGGCCTTCTGGCCGTCAGGCGTCACTAACAATCCCCCGGCTCTGCCGAGGGATTGTTAGTTCAGAGGCCTCTTGCCCAGGTACTCCAGCACGTAGAGCCCGCCCTTTGCGCGATCCGCGGCGTAGATGATCGACCGGTCGTCCACGAACACGTCGCTGATGCGGCAGCCGCGCTGGCCCGCCGGTGTCTCCGGCACGAAGGCCGCGATTTCTTCCGGCCGAAAGGGATCGGCGATGTCGTAGACGCGCAGGCCCGCGCTGAACCACGTGGACACCACCGTGTTCTGCAGTCTGGCGCTGCCCGGCTCGGGCTCGTTCTCGTGGATGTTGTGCGCGCCGATGCGGCCGCCCACCTTGTGCAGGCTGCCGAAATCCTGTGGCGTGGGCAAGCTCGAGATGATCACGGGATTCGTTTCGAAGCTCGCGTCCACGATCCAGCAGCGCTTCGGCCAGTCGACGCCCTCGTCTCCGGTGGCTTCGTCGGTGACCACGAGCAGGTCGCGGTCGAAGAGCGGCAGCACCGTGTGCGTGAACCCGGGCAACGGCGGGTGATAGTCCAGCCGGCTGATCAGCTTCGGATGCGCCTTGTCCGCGATGTCGAGAATGACGATCCCGGCGTCGATGTAGCCGATGTAGGCGCGGTCCGGCCGCTCGGGGTAGGAGAGCGTGTGATGCGGGCGCATGCCGAAATGGATCGCAGGCGGTACGTGGTGCTCCAGCGGCGGCTCCTTGTCGCCCTTGCGCTGGCCGGGCAGCCACCAGCGCCCGACCTCGGTCGGCTTCGACGGATTCGCGAGGTCCACGATCATGTAGAACTGGTTGTCGTCCTTGTGATTCGGCACGAAATCCGGATGGGATGCGCAAAGATGCGCGAAGCGGCCGTCCATGAACGACACGTAGTGCACGCCGACCGAGTGGTTGTCTGCGCCTGACAGGTCGTAGAACGTGATCTCGCGCGGCTCGGCCGGCTTCGAAATGTCGTAGACCTGGAAGCCCGCGGGCTTGCCGCCTGGATCGTAGGCTTGGTACGCCATCAGCAGGATGTCGCCGCGCATCGCGAGCGAGTTGCCGCGCACTCTGCGGTGAGGGAGCGGCAGTTGCCAGAGCATCTTCGGTTCCGACGGCTCGGTGACGTCGAAAATCGAGAACGCGGCCGGCCCATGCTCGTGGGCGATGTACATGTAGCGCCGGCCATCCTTCACCTTCATGGCCATGCCTTCGCCCAAGTTGGGCGCACCGCCGGCGGTGTGCTGCGCGAGCAGTTTCAGGTTGTAGGCGAGTCGCACGGACATGGCTGCTCTCTCCGTTGTTTCACAGCGTGATTTTGTTAGTCTATTGGCGGAGCGGCTCGCCCGGTTGCTGAAGCACCTCCGCCAGATCGTCCAGGAAGCGGCCTGCCGGCACGCCGTTCACGATGCGATGGTCGTAGGTGAGCGAGATCGGGAGTACCCGCCGCACACTGAAACCTCGGGGATCCGCTTCATCTTCCACCATCCGCGGTGCGGCTCGGCCAATGCCGAGCACGGCGGCCTGTCCGGGGGTGAGCACCGGCGTCGCCCAGGTCACGGTGCGCAGCATGCCGTAGTTGCTCAGCGTGAACGTTGCGCACTGAACATCGGCCGCGGATAGAGCGCCGGCCTCCGCTCGCTGATGAAGCGTTTGCAGCCCAGTCACGATCTCGGCAAGTGAGCGCTGGTCCGCGCGCCTGATCACCACCGCCACGAGATCGTCCGAGGGCAGTGCGAGCGCTACGGCGACGTTCACCTCGGCGTACTCGATCACCGTTTGTTCCTCGATCGTCGCGTTGAGACGCGGGTGCCTGCGGAGGCAAACGGCTGCCGTCTTGATCAGGAGGTGCGTGAGCGTCAGCCCCGGAATCGCCTCGCGCAGCTCGCGGGCGTGTGCCAGGATCGGCTCGGCATCCACCTCTGCCATCGCCGTGACATGCGCGGTGGATTGAATGCCCGCGAGGGTGCGGCTGGCCACCACGCGCTGGATGCCGCGCAGCGGTATGCGCCGCGCGACCGGGACGCCGTTGATCGTATCTGTCGCGTCCGTCATGTCCGCGTGCTCGCCATCACGCGGCGGGCCGCATCGACGATGTGGCGCGCGTTGGGCAGCGCGTGGGGGCGCACCTTGCCGCTCGGCACAGGCACCGGCGCGGCGCCGATGCGTATGACGGGCGCGACCAGCAGCTCGGGCGCTTCTTCCACCACAGAGGCTGCCACCTCCGCGCCGATTCCTCCAGCGACCCAGGCCTCGTGCACGGTGATCAAGCGCCGCGTGCGACGCACGGAGGCGAGGATCGCCTCGCGATCGAGCGGACGGAGCGTCCGCAGATCGAGGATCTCCAGCTCGATGCCCTCTTGAGCCAACTCGCCGGCGGCGCGCAGGGCAAGCGGAAGCGAGCTACCCACCGCAACCACCGTCACGTCTCGACCTTCGCGTGCGATGCGCGCCTTGCCGATCGGCGTTTCGAAAACGTCGCGAGGCACGGGCGCACGGGCGGCGTGAGAGAGGCTCATCGCCTCGAAGAAGAGCACCGGGCCATCGTCGCGGATCGCTGCGGCCATCATGCCCTTTGCGTCCGCCGGCGTGGCCGGCATGACGACCTTCCACCCCGGCACGTGGGCGAACCAGGCGGAGTAGTCCTGCGGGTGTCCGCCGTAAGGGCCGTCACCCACACGCGTTCGTACGACTACGGGAACGCGCGCGGTGCCACCGGTCATGTAGTGGAGGTTCGGTGCCTGGTTGATGAGCTGGTTCATCGCCGCAGGCAGGAATTCGCCGAAGCTCACCTCCACGATGGGCCGCTGGCCGAAGAGCGCCGCGCCCACTGCGGCGCCCACCATGGCGGACTCCGATATCGGCGCCTCGCGAATACGCGTCGGGCCGAATTCTTCCACCAGACCTTTGGTGCCCTGCATGGATCCGCCCATCGCGCCCACATCCTGACCGATGTAGAAGACGCGCGGATCCTCTCGCATGGCGACCGCGATCGCTTCGATGATCGCCTCCATGTGGGTCAGTCGCCGGCTCGGCTCAACGCTCATGGATGGATCTCGTCCAGACCCAGCTCCGCTTCGCCTACGTCCGGTCGCGCCTTCACCGCCTCGAGCATCGACGTGACGGTGGCTCGGGCGGCGTCGCGGAGCCTCTCCAGATCTTTGGCGGAAGCCTCGCCTCGTTCGATCAGGCGATCGCCGTATCGAACGAGTGGATCCGCCATCGGCGTGTCCGGGCGCATCACCCGATAGTCCTGCGGGTCCGCGGCCCAGTGACCCTTCGCGCGCCACGTTCGCGCCTCGATGAGGCTGGGTCCTTGGCTCTTGCGCGCCCGCGCCGTTGCATCGAGCACTGTCTGGCGCACGGCGTCCACGTCGTTGCCGTCCACCTCGAAGCCGGGCATGCCGTATCCCGCCGCGCGACTGGCGATGGGGGCGGGCAGATAGTCCGCGGCGGGCTGCGAGATCGCCCAGCCGTTGTGCTGGCAAACGTAGACGATGGGCAGCCGCCAGCTTGCCGCGAGGTTCAGATTCTCGTGGAAGTCACCACGATTGGCCGTGCCGTCGCCGAAGGTGCACACGCAGATGCGGTCCGATCCTTCCTGCTGGAACGCGAGCGCGGCGCCGGTAGCAATCCCGATGCTGGTGCCAAGATCGCCGGCGACCCATGGCACGATGTTGAGATCCACAGGGCCGGTAAACGGCACCGAGCGGCCTTTGTTGTAGCCCCCGAGTTTTCCCAACACCTG
>DASPNH010000031.1:0-44176 GCA_035626675.1 Binatia bacterium | reverse complement strand
CCGATCCGGCTTCGCAAGCGAGCCGCGGCAGCGGTCTGCAAGTTGGCGCCTTCCCACATGCGCGCCGCGATGGTAATGCCGCCGCACCGGGCGCGCAGATGCCGATCCACGGAGCAGCGACATGACCCTTCCCGTCATCCTCGTCTACCTGGCGATCTGGACCGTCGTGCTGACGTTTCCGGGTACCATCGCCCTGATCCTCGCCGGCGGCCTCAAGATCGGCTTCTACAATCGCGACGACGTTCCCGAGCTGCCGGCCTGGGGCGGGCGTGCGGTACGCGCCCATCGCAACATGGTCGAGAACCTGCCGGTGTTCCTGGCCCTCGTCCTGGCGGCCGAGCTCGCCGAAGCACCGCATGTTCCAGTCGTGCTGGGAGCGACGATCTTCCTGTGGGCGCGCATCGCTCACGGACTTCTGTATATCGCGGGCGTGCCCTACCTTCGTACCGTTGCGTTCGTCGTCAGCATCGGCGGGATGCTGCGGATCGCGGGAGCCGTGCTCGGAGTCTGAACGTGCAGGTATCTTCTTTCGGCGGCATGCTGCTGGCGGGGCTGGCCGTATTGCCCAGCGGATGCGCTGCGCCGCGCACGGCCAAGACGGACCTGCAAACCCTGCTTCGCGGCGGGATCGGTCCGGTCCGCGCTGCCGACGTGCGCCACTTGCGGGAAGAATTGCTGGCCATCGAAAGGCGCGGCGGAGACAGCGAGGTCGTCGCTCTCGCCATCGACACCCTCGCAGAAATCGACGCGATGCGGCCCTATCCCAACGACGTATCGCGCTGTTCCAAAGGGTCGCAAGACCGTTACCAGGAGTCCGAGGAAGACTTCGCGCGAGGCCGGCGCGCCGAGGCTCGCTCGAAACTCGAGCATGCCATGCAGGCGTGTCCCGACAGCGCCGTCATGCGCACCTCCTACGGAGCTTTTTTCCTCACATCGGGCGACACGGCACGAGCCGATGCCGAGCTCCGAGCGGCAATCCGGATCGATCCGTGGAATCGGGCGGCACATCGCATGCTGAGTGAAATCGAAGCAGCCTCGGGTCGCGCGCAACAGGCCTACCAGCAGGCGTTGCTTGCCGTCATGAGCGACCCGACGAGCGAGATGAGCTGGCGCACCTTGCGCCTGCGGATGCGACGTCCCGCGGCAATGCGCAGGGTCAGGATGCGTAAGCCCGCCGAAGCCGTCGTCGGCACCAACAACATCCTGTTCGACCCTGACGCTGCGGGCGATGACGGACCCGTCTGGATGGCGTACGCGATCGGAAAGCTCGGTGGGCCGACCGACTCCGTTTTCGAGCACGAACGTAGTGGCGTCGAAGCGGCTCTGGGCGTGTACGGCAACGGAAACGGGACGGCGGCGGCCGGTGCGGCCGCGCCCAGCCCGTTCTGGGAAATGCTGCGCATGGCGAAGGACCGAGGTTATCTCGACGTAGCGGTGTACGTGCATTTCCTGACGCCTGCCATGGCGGATGAATACGCCGCTTTTCGGGCAGCGAACCGGGACCGGATCAGCGACTACCTGCGAGGCCTCGCTCCCTTCGACGCCGTCTGAGCCTGCTCTTCGCTCCAGCAGGTCTGGTCAGCCGCCATTGGAGGTGCCACGATCGGCGACGTGCATCATGGTTCGCGCGTCGTGCGCCGTTTCCGCGAAGAGCGCACGAAACAGCGGCCAACACTCCGATGCATCACGAAAAGGAGAGTCTCATGCGGCGTCGATCGTTGCCTTGGATCGTGATGGTCCTTTCCCTGTGCGTCGCGACGGTGGCAGCAGCCAAGCTGCCGTCGTGGGATGTGGTCAAGCCGGCGCAGGCCCGCTTCAAGGTCCTGACCGCATTCGGCGGCGAAGCCGTCCTGGACAAGGAGACCGGCCTGGTCTGGGAAACCACCTGGAATGGCTCGGCCACCTACCGCAATGCGCTGCGGCAATGCGCGCTCTCGACCGTGGGTGGACGCGCAGGCTGGCGCCTTCCGGCCGTCGAAGAGCTCACGAGCCTGATCGACCCGGCCGAAACGACGCCGGCGCTGCCTGCGGAGCATCCTTTCGGCGGCGTCTCTCTGGGAACGACCTACTGGTCGACCAACGAGGACGAGGCCGACGAGAGCAGCATCGTCACCGTCAACTTCGACATCTTCGGTCTGTCCACGACGTCCAAAACCACCTCCCGACCGTTCGTCTGCGTGCGCGGCGGGCGCGGATCGACGACGGACAATCGCGGCGGGCTCTGAGCCCGCTCGGCTCGGCGTAGTCGCGCGCGCCGACGTTTCGCGAGCCGTAACGCTGGCTCTCTCCGCCTCGTGCGGGCAGGAAACGATCGTTGTACCCCATCGGCGGCGAATGAACGTCGCGGCCCGGGAGTCGAAGCATCACAACGACGCACGGGTGCGCTGCATCGGCGCTCCGGTGAATACGGAGACATATATGAAAAGGACCAGTTATTTTGCGCTTTGCACGACGCTGGCTGCCGGCCTCGCATGCCCCATGCTTGCCTCTGCCGACGAGACGACGGTGATCAAGGAGACGCCCAACGGCTACTCCGAAACCCGTCAGGGTCCGGACGGCAGCTACAAGTACAAAGAGAGCGGCAACAAGAGCAAGACCGCCTACGAAGGCAACGGCGTGCAGTTCAAGGAGAGCTCCAACGGCGTGACCACCAAGCAGGTCTATCAGGACGGCGACTGCCAGCAGAAGTCGGTCTCCAACGCGGTGACCGGCGAGGCCACCGTCGTTTCCAAGGGCAACTGCCCCCAGTAAGCCTGTCCATTCACGACGAGCGATGATCGACGGCGCTGCGCACCATGCGCAGCGCCGTCTTTTTTTTGCATGCGCCCGACAGTTGCGAAAAAGCGGTTCGATCGCGGCGCTGCCGGTCGTTGCTCACGATAACGGTCAGCGTGCCGAGAGCCTGCGCGTTCAGCGCGCCAGGCCTGCGCGATAGTCGGGATACACTGGCGACCAGGACAGCGTCTGGCGCGCACGCTGGTTGCTCACGCGAAAGGACGGCATCATCGATCGTCCGCCATCCTGCGGCGGCGCGCTCTGGGCCAGCGCCGCGACGTAGTGGAAAAGATCGCGCCACGTGGTCGGGCCGTCGTCGGCAACGATCAGCGCCTGGCGGGATGGCCAGCGCTCGATCGCGGCGACCGTGGCCGCAGCCATGTCGGCTATGTGAAGGAGCGAAACGTAGTCGCTGCCGTCGCCCGGAATGCGCAGCTTGCCGGCTCGAGCACGCCCGAACCAGTCCTCGTCGAAGCCGGTGCCGGGTCCGTAGAACAGGCCGCCGCGCAGAATCAGCCAATCCAGTCCGGACGCCGCGATACTGGCTTCCATCGAGCGCACGGCGTCGATGGCCGCAGCGGCAACCCCTTGGCTGCCTACGTCGTGAAAAGTCGTCTCGTCCGCCCAGGCATCGCCGCCGCCGGCATGCGTCATCGCGATGCTCTGCTGCACGATGCGCGCGACGCCGGCATCGTGGCATGCACGCACGAGGATCGGTGTGGCCTCGCGGCGCAGCCGGTCATTGTGCGCGTAGTCGCCGCTGCTGGAGCCAGGCGACGGCAGGCTGGTCGCCAGATTGACCACGAGATCGCAGCCTTCGAGACCCGTCCGCAACGACGCCTCGTCGAAGATGTCGGCGCCTCGGACCTCGGCTCCGCACGCGGTCGCGATCGTTGCGGCGTGAGGCTTGCGAACCAGAGCGCGCAAGCGGTGGCCCGCCGCGGCGAGCCTCGGAACCAGATGACGCCCGTAGACTCCGGTGGCGCCGACGATCGCGATGCGTGCGCTCATGCTAATCGAATACGATCTCGTCGAAGCTGGCGGTCATGTCGACACCGCCGTTGGGATCATAGGCCATCATCCCTACCTGCATCGTAGCCGGCAGGTCGGCGCGAGCCTGGGTGTGCAGCAGCTGCCAGGACAGGTGCGGGGCCTCCCGGTAGTACATCGAGAACTGATTGCCGACGCGCGTCAGGCGGAGCTCGACGTCGGTGTCGGCAAGCGCCGTGAAGGAGTAGACGCTGCTCGAATCGTCGGTGTTCTTCCACTCGGCGGCCTGCGGGACGGCGTTGGAGCCGGCGCCGACGGCAACGTGCACGAAGTTGCTGTTGCCGGGCGAGGAGGCCGGATCACGCGCCAGAAGACCGCCCAGCCGGTACTGCGTGCTCGGCGGCAGCGCCGGGTTACTCGTGCGCCGTGCATGCACCGGCGCGTGCACGTCGAAGTCTCCCGTCACCAGCTTGTAGACCAGGACCGACTCCTGCATCTGATACCAGTTGCCGGGAACGTCGATCTCCAGGTGAAGCTGTCCGCCGGAGACGCTGATGGTGGCGGTCGACGGATGCAGCACACTCCAGGCCGGATCGAGCGAGCCGTCTTCGAAGTCGTCGTCGAAACCGTCGGGCATCGACGTGGAGGTCGTGGTCTCGGTCGTCGTAGGCGCCACGGTGGTCGAGGTCGGTGCCGCGGTGGTCGTGGTCGTGGCTGTTCCGCTGACCAGAGCCACGATCGCATCGCTGTCGCCCGAGACCTGAGCCTGCAGCGCGGGACGGTCCGATGACGACAGACAGTCGGCGGCCGTGGTGGCCTTGGCGAAAGAGGAAGCCAGCTTGTCGTCGCACTTCGAGAAATCGCGTGGCCGGTCGCTGAGCAGGTAGCCGCGCTCGACCTTGAGGCGACAGGACGCATACTTGCCTGCGGCCTTCAGCTGCAGCGCCGCGCATTTGCTGGGCGTGTCCTGTGCGTCGGGCGCCAGCAGCTCGGTCAATGCATCCGTCAGCACACCCACTGCATCGGCCCCGTCCTGCGACGGAAGGGAGACCGAGCAGTCTCCCGCCGTTTCCGCGCCGGTCCATTTACTCGCGAGAACGTCGCTGCACTTCGGCGAGCCGGGATCCGCCTGGGTCCCCTTACTGCGAACGGCCTTGGACTGCGCCTGCGCGACGCACGAGTAGTAGCGGCCGAGCATGTCGACTCTCATGGCATCGCATCTTTGTGCGGATGCGATGCCGGGCGTGAGCACCAGGGTCAGCGCCGCGAGGCGAAGCGTGATTGCACCAACGTTCATTTCGATTCCCCCAGTCCGAAACGGCAGCGCTGCTGCCGAGCGCGAAGCTATACAGCCTCATCCGGCGCACGGCCAGCGATCAGGCGCCGCTTTGCAGAAATCGTCTTCGAACGAGCGTTAAGAGCGGGGCCTGCACGCGCCCGGATGAGAATCTTGAGCATGGACTAAGCCGCGAATCGTGTTCCACGGCGTCGCAAGGCCTTGCGCCGCGTGCGGCCGGCAACCAGAATCGCGCGATGTCGCGCATTTTCTCTGCTCTCCGCCATTGCTCGTTCGTCGTCGTATCGTCGTGGATCGTGGCGGCGCCGTCGGCATACGCGTTCACGACGACCCGCTATGTTGCGACCACCGGTAGCGACGCCGCCGGAGACGGCAGCCCGGGCGCGCCGTGGGCGACCATCACGCATGCGCTCGACAGCGTCGATGACGACACGCTGATCCTGGTCGGGCCCGGCACCTATCAGCAGCAGGTCCAGCTCCGCGGGCGCTTCGAGGCCGGTGTCACCGTGCGATCGCAGACACCGTACCAGGCGCGCCTTCGCTGGAACGCGACCGTGGTGCGATGTTTCTACGGCAAGGGGCTGACGCTGGAGGGCTTCGACATCGCGCACGACGGTCCCGGAGCCGGTGCGCTGCTGATGCAGGTATCCGACGTCATCGACGATCCCACCGGTGCCGACCGCGTCGAGGACATCACGATCCGCGACAACGTCTTCCACGACAGCTACAACAACGACCTCCTGAAGATCAACGACAATGCCCGCGACGTGCGCGTGCTGGGCAACATGTTCTACAACCAGGCCGGTTCCGACGAGCACATCGACGTCAACAGCGTCTCGGACGTGCTGATGGAAGGCAACGTCTTCTTCAACGACTTCGCCGGCAGCGGTCGCAGCGACACCGACACCTCCAGCTACATCGTCATCAAGGACAGCAACGGAAGCTCGGACGGCCGCCTCGGCTCCGAGGACATCACCGTGCGCCGCAACCTCTTCCTGCACTGGGAAGGATCGAGCGGGCAGGGTTTCGTGCGCGTGGGCGAGGACGGCACCGCCAACTTCGAGGCCATGCGCGTGCTGATCGAGAACAATCTGATGCTCGGCAACAACACGGCGCAGATCCGCTCGCCGATCCAGTTCCAGGGCGTGCAGGACGTGACCGCGCGGGCCAACACCATCGTCGGAAACATGCCGGCCAAGGAGTACGGGTTCCGCATCGTCACCGTGGGTTCCTCACCGGCCAGCGACGGCGTGCACATTCACAACAACATCTGGTCGGATCCCACCGGCACCATGGGGGACACGTTCAATCGCGGCGGCGCCACGGTGGACCTGACCTTCGACAACAACCTGTACTGGAACGACGGCAACGCCTTCCCCACCTCCAGCGAATCGATCGTCGAGGTCTCCGACGACGCCGGCGCGGTCATCGGTGATCCGCTGCTGCCCGATCCGCAGACTGCGCCCCTGCCGCGCTGGAACCAGAACACTTCCACTTTCGCGGACGGCTCCGCCACGATCGCCGAAGTCTTCGAGAACATCGTCCTGTCGCACGGCGTTCCCGCTGCAGGCAGCGCCGCGATCGGCGCGGCCGACGCGGCCAACATGCCGATCGACGACATTCTCGGAAATCCACGCAGCGAGGGCGGCGCACCCGATATCGGCGCGCTGGAGAAGGCGTCCTGCAACGGAGCGCCCCAGGGATCGCCGTGCAACGACGGCAATGCGTGCACCGGCAACGACCAGTGCAGCGACGGTGAATGCGAAGGCAGCGCAGCGGTAGCCAACGGCTCGGGCTGCGACGACGGCAACGTCTGTACGGCCAACGACGTCTGCAATGCGGGCGCGTGCGCTGGCAGTGCGGCATCCGCCGACGGTCAGCCCTGCGATGACGGTGATGCCTGCACGCACGACGATGCATGCGCGGCTGGCGCATGCGCCAGCTCGCCCGAGCCCAGGGCCGGCTGCGTGGAGGCCGCTGCCGGCGCCGTCGACCTGCGCGATCGGATCACGTGGACGTGGAAGGGAACCGGGACCAGCCTTGGCGATCTCGGCGATCCGGCGACGTCGACGAGCTACCGCCTGTGCATCTACGACAGCGACGGAGGTACCGCCTCGCCCGCCGCCACTACCAGCGCACCCGCCGGAGGTACCTGCGGCTCGCGGCCGTGCTGGAAAACCAAGACCGGCAAGGGTTTTCAGTACAGCGACCGCGAGGGAACGCCCGAAGGAATGACCAAGCTCAAGCTGACAAGTTCGGGCGGACAGACTTCGATCAAGCTGATGGCGCGCGGCGCCTGGCTCGTGCTGCCGGAGCTGCCCCTGCAGCAGGACCCCGGCATGATCGTGCAACTGATCGCCTCCGATGCTGCCTGCTGGCAGACCACACTGTCGGCGCCGGCGGCAATCAACGACGGGGTGCGCTTCCGCGACTCGCGCTGAGATCGCTGCGGAGCCAAAGTATGCCCGGCTCCGCGCCGGCCTCTTGAATCAACCGCGACCGGCGACCTAAAAGCCGGTGCATGATGAGCGGTCGCTTCGCGCGTACGGTCGACGCCAGGCAGTTCGTGGCTCGGGCAGGCCAGGCATGACGTCGCCGTCGGCGGTTCCGGCCGGGGGCCGCTACCGGCGACTGGATCCGGAATGCATCGTGTCGACGGCCGATCGTCTCTGGCGCCGCATACGCGAGCGCTTTCCCGATCGTGGTCTGTGCAGCGTTGCCGACCAGGTCAGGCAGGTCGCTACCGAAGCGCATTCGATCCACTCGTGGGCGCACGAGCCGCGCATCGGCATGCGCATCGCCGCCGGGCTCATCGTAGCGACGCTTGCAGCGATCGAGCTGGGCACGGCCTATTGGCTGTACTTGCAGCGAGAGGCGGCCAACTGGTCCGACTACATCCAGGGGATCGATGCCACGGTGAACTCGGTGATCCTCTCGGCTGGTGCGATCGTGTTCCTGGTCACTGCCGAACGGCGTCACAAGCGTCGCCGGATTCTGAAGGCGCTGCACGAGCTGAGGGCCCTGGCCCACGTCATCGAGATGCATCAGCTCGCCAAGGACCCCAAGCGAACGTTTCCCGACGTTCCATCGACCGAGTCATCGCCCGAGCGCGATCTTTCGGCGCCCGAGCTCAACCGCTATCTCGACTATTGCAGCGAGCTTCTCGCCATCGTCGGAAACATTGCCGCGCTCTATGCGCAAGGCGATGACGACCAGGTGACCCTCGATGCCGCCGACGCCATTGCGTCTCTCTGCACCGGCATCTCGCAGAAGATCTGGCAGAAGATGCGAATGGTCACGGAGACGGCGTCGGCCGACCTGGCCAGGGCAACGGCGGTTGCAGCTCCGCCGGCCCCGGAGGAGGCGCCAGCGGCTGCCTGAAAAGCTTTCGCCGCCCTCGTTCGGAAACGTCGCGAAGCAGAAGGCGACGCCGCCCGTGGCACTACTGCTTGCGCGCTATCTGCGCGCGCAGCCGATCCTCCTGCTCACGCAGCTCGGGCGTCAGCTCCGCGCCGAAGTCCTCGGTCTCGAAGATCTGGCGGATCTCGATCTCGCCTTCGGCGCCGGTCGGATTGGGACAGCGCCGCGCCCACTGGATCGCCTCCTCCTTCGACTTGACCTGCCAGATCCAGAAGCCGGCGATCAGCTCTTTTGTCTCGGGAAAAGGGCCGTCGACGACGCTGCGCTCGTCACCGCGGAAGCGTATGCGTGCGCCTTTCGATGACGGATGCAGACCCTCGCCGGCCTGCATGATTCCGGCCTTGACCAGCTCCTCGTTGTAGTTGCCCATCTCGGCCAGCAGCTTCTCGTCGGGCATGACGCCGGCCTCGGTGTCCTGGTTCGCCTTGATCAGGATCATGAAACGCATGGTGGTCTCCTCCAGCCTCCGAAGATGTGCGACATCGTCGCCGATACCCTCAGTCGCAAGAGTCGGCGAGTTTCGACAAGGGTCGGGGAGATTTCTCGCCGGTTCCAACCAGTTGCGGATGAGAGCGACGCTGCGGAGACTCGTGCTGCGACGCAGCCAAGACGGCTCGATACGGCGCGGACGCATTGGCGTCCTCGTCGGATTCGCATCAAGGTGCGCGCGGGAGCTCGCCGAATGGGGGAAGGTTCGACAACACAGCGGTCGGAGCTGATCGACAAGCTTCGGCTCGACCGCCGCAAGGGGCGCGACGGCGGCATGGGCCGCGCCCCAAGCCGAGGTGCACTTGCCGCCGTGACCATCGTCGCGCTCGTCGCCCTGGCAGCGGCCTGGACGATGTTCGGCGCGGCCGATGCGCCTCTGGTCGAGACAGCCGTTGCGCGCGCGGCCACCGGCGCAGCCTCCGAAGGTTCGGTCCTGGACGCCAGCGGCTACGTGACGGCGCGCCGTCAGGCCACGGTCTCGGCCAAGATCACCGGCAAGGTCGTCGAAGTCCTGATCGAAGAAGGAATGCGCGTGCAGGAAGGACAGCTGCTGGCACGGCTGGATTCCAAGGAAGCCGACGCTCAGCTCGCGCTGGCGCTGGCGCAGCTCGATGCCGCACGCACCCAGATCGCCGAAGTGCAGGCTCGCCTGGACCAGGCCGAGCGCGAGCAGGCGCGCCAGCAGCAGCTCGCGCGCCAGCGCGCGACCTCGATGCAAGCCATGGAAGCGGCGCGGGCCGAGCGCGACACGCTGCGGGCGCGCCTGGCCAACGCCCGCGAGCAGGTGCGGGTCGCGGAGGAAACGGTCGGAGTGGCGCGCGTGCAGGTGGAGAACACCGAGATTCGCGCGCCGTTCACGGGTGTGGTGGTGGCCAAGGCCGCGCAGCCCGGAGAGATGATCTCGCCGATCTCGGCCGGCGGCGGCTTCACGCGCACGGGCATCGGCACGGTCGTCGACATGGATTCGCTCGAGATCGAGGTCGACGTCAACGAATCGTTCATCAACCGCGTCACCGCGCAGCAGCCCGTCGAAGCCACGCTGAATGCGTATCCGGAGTGGAAGATTCCTGCCGAGGTGATCGCCGTCGTCCCCACGGCCGATCGCAGCAAAGCCACGGTCAAGGTGCGCGTGGCGATTCACACCAAGGATTCGCGCATCGTTCCCGACATGGGCGTGCGCGTGGCCTTCCTGCGCAGCGATGCGCAGCCGGCAAAACTGGCCGCTGCCGGAACCCTCGTCCCCGTCGCGGCCGTTCGCTCGGTTGGCGAGGAGCGCGTGGTCTTCGTCTACGACGACGGGCACGTCGAGCGCCGTAGCGTCAAGCTCGGGCAGGGCAGCGAGGTCGAGCATCAGATCCTCTCCGGCGTCGAGGCCGGCGAGCGCGTCGTCGTCTCGCCGCCCGAAGCGCTTCGCGACGGCGACAGCGTGCGCATCAGCGAAACGGGCTGAGGGCGTCGTGAGCGAGCAGCGCCTCAGCGACAGCCTCGTCGCCATCCGCGGCGTCACCAAGCACTACCATCGCGGCGGCGAGACCATCGAGGTCCTCCACAGCATCGACCTGGACATCGCGCGCGGAGACTTCGTCGCACTGATGGGACCGTCGGGCTCGGGCAAGACCACGCTGCTCAACCTGATCGGCGGTCTGGACGTTCCCACCGCCGGCACGATCGAAGTGGACGGGCGGCGCATCGACGAGCTTTCGGGCAACCAGCTGGCGCGGTGGCGGGCCGAGAACGTCGGATTCGTCTTCCAGTTCTACAATCTGCTCCCGGTGCTGTCGGCGCAGCGCAACGTGGAGCTGCCCCTGCTCCTGACCGATCTGTCGGCGTCGGAGCGACGCGAGCGTGCCTTCGTCGCGCTTACTCTGGTGGGCCTGCAGGACCGTGCCGGGCACCGGCCGCGCGAACTGTCGGGAGGGCAGGAGCAGCGCGTGGCCATCGCGCGCGCCCTGGTCTCGGACCCGCTGCTGCTGGTGTGCGACGAGCCCACCGGCGATCTGGACCGCGCCACCGCCGACGAGATCCTCTCGCTGCTCCAGATGCTCAACCAGGAGCACGGCAAGACCATCGTCATGGTCACGCACGATCCCAAGGCGGCCGACCATGCGCGGCGCCTCATCCATCTGGACAAGGGCACGATGCAGAACGGCAACGGGAGCGTCCAGCCGTGAAATACCTGCCGCTGCTGTGGGCGGCGCTGGCCCGCCGCAAGACCCGCACGATCCTGACGCTGCTGTCGGTGGTGATTGCGTTCCTGCTGTTCGGGATGCTGCAGGCCGTGCGCCTGGCCTTCGAGTCGGGCGCCGACACCGCCGACGACAACCGGCTTCTGACCGTGGCCCGCTATTCCTTCATCGAGCCTTTGCCGATGTCGTACGCCTCGCGCATCGAGCAGGTGCCGGGCGTCGTGCACGTGGTGGGCGCCGACTGGTTCGGTGGCAAGTATCAGAACGAGAGCAATGCCTTTCCCGTGATCGCCTCCGACCCGGCTCGCTACTTCGAGATGTACTCGGAGTTCGAGGTGCCGCCGGCACAGCTGCAGGCCGCGATCAAGACCCGCACCAGCGCGCTCGCCGGCCAGCGTCTGGTCGAGCGCTTCGGCTGGAAGGTCGGGCAGAAGCTGCCCATCGCCTCCGAGATCTATCCGAAGATCGACGGCGACATGAACTGGGAGTTCGACCTGGTCGGCACCATCGATGCCGACGATCCGGCGGTGCGCGGCAACACCGACATGATCCTGATCAACGTGGCGTTCTTCGACGAGGCTCGCGCGCGCGGCAAGGGCAACACCGGCTGGTACACGCTGCGCATCGACGACTCGGTGACGCCGCAGGCAGTGGCGACATACATCGACCGCATGTTCGCCAACTCGCCGCACGAGACGCGCACGCAGCCGGAGAAGGAGTTCGCGATGGGCTTCGCCAAGCAGATCGGCGACATGGGCGCCCTGGTCAGCCGCATCCTGGCCGCAGTCTTCTTCACGATCCTGATCCTGACCGGCAACACGATGGCGCAGTCCATCCGCGAACGGATTCCCGAGCTGGCGGTGCTCAAGACGCTCGGCTTCTCCGACGCCACCGTCACCTGGCTCGTGCTCGCCGAGGCCGGCGTGCTCATGATCGCCGGCTGCGCGCTCGGCATGCTGATCGCGGTCGCGCTGATGCCGGGCCTCAACGGCGCCACCGGCGGGCGCTTTCCACCACTGTTCGTGGCCGCCTCCACCTGGCTGCTGGCGCTCGGCATCGCGGCAGCGGTCGCCCTGGTGATCGGGCTGCCGCCGGCGCTTCGCGCGCGCCGGCTCCGGATCGTCGACGCGCTGGCGGGACGCTGAGCTGCGGACATGCGCGTCCTGAACCAGGTCTTCCAGATCACCATCGTCAATCTGTGGACGATTCCGCAGCGGCTGGGAACCTCGCTCGTCATCGTCGTGGGCATCGCGGGCGTGGTGGGCGTGCTGGTCTCGGTGCTGGCGATGTCGCGCGGCTTCGAGCACACCCTCGCCTCTACCGGCAGGGCCAGCCGCATCATGATGCTGCGCGCCGGGTCGGATGCCGAGATGTCCAGCGACATCTCGCGAGAGCATGCGGCGATCCTGGCGGCGATGCCCAACGTCGCGCGCAACGGCGACGGCCGCCCGCTGGCATCGGCCGAGCTGGTGCTGATGCGCGATCTTGCACGCAAGGGCGGCACCGATCCCAACAACGTGCCGTTTCGCGCCGTGCAGGATGCCGCCTTCGAGATCCGCGACGAGCTGCGCATCGTCGAAGGCCGCCGTTTCGAGCGGGGCAGGCGCGAGGTCATCGTCGGGGCCAAGGCGGCCGACCAGTTCGCCGGCCTCTTCGTCGGCTCGCGCTTCGAGTTCCGCGACAGCGACTGGACCGTGGTCGGCATCTTCACCACCGGCGGGGACGTGCACGAGACCGAGATCTGGGCCGATGCCGAGGTAGCCATGTCCTCGTTCCGGCGCCTGAGCTATCAGTCGCTGACGGCCACCCTGGAGGACGCCTCCGAGCCGGCTTTCGAGACGATGAAGGCTCGGATCGACGACGATCCGCGCTTCTCGATCAACGTGCTGCGCGAGCCAGAGTACTACGCCAGGCAGTCCAAGACCCTGGCCACCCTGATCGACGTGCTCGGCTACATGGTCGCCTCCTTCATGGCGGTAGGGGCCATGTTCGGCGCCCTCAACTGCATGTACTCGGCCGTGGCCAGCCGCCAGAAGGAGATCGCCACGCTGCGTGCCATCGGGTTCGGAAGCGTCCCGGTGGTGGTCTCGGTGATGCTGGAGGCCCTGGCCCTTTCCCTGCTCGGAGGCACGATCGGGGCCGCTCTGGCCTACATCTATTGCAACGGCGCCTCGCTCTCGACGCTGAACTTCAACACGTTCTCGCAGGTGGCCTTCGACTTCCGCGTCACCACCGACCTGATCCTCCAGGGTCTGCTCTGGTCGCTGGTCATCGGCCTGGTCGGCGGGCTCTTTCCCGCCATCCGGGCTGCCAGGCTGCCGGTGGTGGAGGCCCTTCGGACCTCGTAAGCCGCCGGTTCGGGCCTACTGGCCGCCGGCTCGCGGGCAGCCGTTTCGGATGAGCTCGGCGCAGGCGGGGCGGAGCCGATTCTGCGCTGGCAATTGCTGCGCAATCATGAGGTACTAGGCCTGGGTTCGACGTTCTCCACGTCGACGCTGTAGCTGATCTGATTCCCACCGAGGCGGTTTTTTCCCTTCGATAGTTTTCAAAGCGCCAGCCCGAGCTTGCACAGAAGCAGGACCCATCTGTGATTCGCCGAGGATCCTCGGATTAACAACCGCGTCGCAAGACGCTCATGGATAGAAAGAGAATGGGTAAGAAGATCTACGTAGGAAACCTTCCGTTCAGCGCCACCGAAGAGCAGGTCCGCAAGCTGTTCGCAGAGCATGGCGAGGTGCAGTCCGTGGCATTGATCACGGACCGCGAGACTGGCCGCCCTCGCGGGTTCGGCTTCGTCGAAATGGACTCGGCCGGCGCCACCAAGGCGATCTCGGCACTGAATGGACAGGACATGGGCGGGCGCAGTCTGAAGATCAGCGAAGCCGAGCAGCGTGAGCGCGGCGGCGGCGGCGGTGGCGGCGGCGGTGGTCGCGGCGGCAACCGCGGCGGCGGCGGCGGTTACGGTGGCGGCGGCGGTGGTGGCGGTGGTGGCGGCTACGGCGGCGGCGGCCGCGACCGGGATCGCTGGTAAGCATTCCGTTGCCGGTGACGAGCACCGGCATCCCACGAATCCCTTCGGGCGTGCGGCAGGGCATCCTGCCGCACGCCTCGGTTTGCGGGCAGGGACGTCCCCTGTATCGGTAGCCGCTGCATGTCCGCTGCCACGGCTGATCAACGGCATCTGGGCGATCTCCTGTCCCTGCGTACTGCCGCCATGCAGGCCGCCCAGCGTCGCGAGACGCTGTTCGGCCGCGCCGGCGTTACGGTCCTGCTGGCTGGCCTGACGGCACTGCTCTGGCATTACGACCGCCTCTTCGAGCCGTGGGCCTGGCGGCCCGTGATCCTGACTGTCGCGGCCCTGGTCCCTCTCGTGCTTTTGCGACGACTGTGGACGCAGCGGCGTATCCGGCTCTCCCATTCCATCGACTGGCTTCAGCAGGCCTCGCGCCGGCTCGGCGACCACTTCGACTTCGGGCAAGGCGACGGGCGAGAATATCTTCGCCCCGATCATCCCAACGCCTCCGACCTCGACCTCTTCGGCGAGGCTTCACTTTTCTGGCGGCTCAACTCGTGTCGCACCGCGCTCGGCCGCGATGCGCTTGCCACGTCCGTTGCAGGCGCGCCGCCGGGCAACGACATCGACGAGCGCCGTGCTGCCGTCGAGGAGCTGGCGGCCAATGTCTCCCTTCGTGAGGCGCTGGAGCTGGAGCTGCGGGCCCTCGAATACCGCGGCGTCGGAGACGAGCGCGACCGCGAGGCGCTCGACCGCAGCACGCGCTCGCTCCTGGATTGGATGCGCGGCGAGACGCCGCCCTCCGAGAGCAACGCGATCGTCGCGTTTCACGCCGTCGCCGGAATCGCCGCTTCGATCGCCTTCGTCGTGTGGGCGACCACCGAGCTGGGGCTGGCGGTGCTGGCGCCGTTCTACCTCTTCAACGGCGTGCTGCTGTTCCGGCAGCGCGACGTCGAGGAACTGGTCGGCCGCTTCGAGCGCGTGCGCGACACGCTGGAGGCGTGGAGCCGCGTGCTCGGGATCCTGGAGACGATGCAGGTCCACGCCCCGCTGCTGCGGCGCCTGCAGGCTGCGGTGGCTTCGGGCGATTCGCGCTCGTCAGATGCGGTCGCGCAGCTGCGGAGGCTGGCCGACGGGCTCTCCCAGCGTCGCAACGTCGTGTGGCTGCTGAGCCTGGACGTGCTGTGGCTGGCCGACCTCCATCTGCGGCGCGCGCTGCTGTCGTGGAAGCGCGAGCATGGCCGGCACATGAGCGTGTGGTTCTCGGCCGCCGCCGACTTCGAGGCGCTGTGCGCGCTGGCGACGTATCGCGCCGCCGTGCCCGAGGCCGTGTTCGCGGAAATATCGCGACAGGAAGCGCCGCTGCTCGAGTTCGAGGAGCTTGCGCATCCGCTGCTGCCCGCTGCTTCGCGCGTCGGCAACACCTTGACGCTGGCCCAAGCCGGCATGGTCTGCGTGGTCACCGGCTCGAACATGAGCGGCAAGAGCACGTTCCTGCGCACCACGGGCGTGGCGGTGGTGATGTCCAGGATGGGCCTGCCGCTGCCTGCTCGGCGGTTTCGCATGCGCGAGGAGCTGCAGGTGGTCACCTGCATGAACGTCCACGATTCGCTCAAGGACGCGTCTTCGCTCTTTCACGCCGAGGTGAGGCGCCTGCGACAGTGTCTGGACTGGGCGGAGAAGGGTCCGGCCACGCTCGTGCTGTTCGACGAGATCCTGGCCGGCACCAACTCGCGCGAGCGTCACATCGGCGCCGTGGCCATCGTCGAAGCCTTGCAGAAGCTGCCGGCCGTCAGCCTGGTCTCCACGCACGACCTGGCGCTGGCCGGCCTCGCCTCGCACGATCCGGGCAGGCTCTGGGTCGTCCATTTCCGCGACCACGTGGTCGCCGACCAGATGACGTTCGATTACACGCTGCGGCCCGGGCCGCTGCCCAGCACCAACGCCGTGCGCGTCATGCGTCTGGCGGGCCTGCCCGTCTGAGAAAGGAGACAGCTGCGATGGTCGCGGCGCGCCAGTGCGGCGCCGATCGCAACCGTCTGCAGTGGTGACGCCAAACGCCGATCGTCCGGCTCATTCGCCGCGCACGTGGCTACGACGGCGCGCCTTCTTCCAGGCGCGGCAGATCGTCGGTGAGCTCGACCCAGGAAAGCTTGTGACTCGTCCAGACGTGGGCGACGGGCGGAAACGAGTCCGGATCATCGAGGCTGCAGGTGGTGACGTCGATCATCGGCCCGTAGCTCGTGATCCAGTACGTCAGCGGAGTGCCGCAGCGGCCGCAGAAGCTTCGCCTGACTGGCGGCGAGGACTCGAACTGGATCGGCTTGCCTGCAACGAACGAGAAATCGGCGCCATCGACGTGGATCCATGGCACGATCGCCGCCGCCGAAGCCTTGCGACAGGTCCGGCACTGGCACGTCGTGCTGACGATCGGCTCTCCCTGGATGCGGTAACGCACGTCGCCGCACAGACAGCCGCCTTCGATAGTCCGGGTCATCGGTGAACTCCTTGTCGACGCCGTTTTCGAACGAGAGCCGGCGGTGCCGCGGCCTCGTCTGCGTCGCGCCGGACCAGGCTTGTACTGTTGCTGCGAAAAACTTGACACCACGGGCTTTCGCGGGACAGTGCACCCATGGCTACTCTACCTCGCATCGTCCTTTCACGTGTGGACCGTGACCATCTCGATCGCGTTCTCGAAAACGCAGGCGGCCGCCGCGACCTCGAGCGTCTTCGCGAGGAGATCGAGCGCGCCGAGATCGTCGAGCCGGACGAGGTCCCGGCCGACGTCGTCACGATGAACTCCACCGTCCGGTTCTCCGACGAGGAGACCGGCGAGGAAAGGGAGATGACGCTGGTGTTCCCGGCCTTCGCCGACGTGGATGCCGGCCGTGTGTCGGTGCTCGCTCCGGTGGGTAGCGCGCTGCTGGGCCTCTCGGTAGGAGACTCGATCGACTGGCCGATGCCGTCGGCGGGTGAGCGGACCCTTCGCGTCATCGCCATCACCTACCAGCCCGAGGCCGCCGGAGCGGACCTCGGCATGGCGCCGGAGCGGTGAAAAGCGGCCAGTAGAAAGGGCAGGCACCTTTCCGGCTCGCAAAAGTTCTGCCCCGTTTTGCCTACTCGCTGGCGGCGATGCGCTCGCGCGTTGCCGCGAAATGGATCGCCGGCCACTTCTTCATCGTGTAGCCGAGCTCCCAGTCGTTGCGCGCGAGGTAGATCGGCGACTCATCGCGATCGTCGGCCATGGCGGCGTGCTGCTCGGTCTGGAAGCGCTTGAGCTCGGCGGGATCGGCCGAGCTGATCCAGCGCGCGGTCTCGTAGGGCGCGGCCTCCAGGCCGACCTTGATGTCGTACTCGGCTTCCATTCGCGCGGCCAGCACGTCGAGCTGGAGTCGACCTACCGCACCGATGATCCACTGCGCTCCCAGGCGCGGACGGAAGATCTGCACCACGCCTTCTTCGGCAAAGCCCTGCAGCGCGCGCTTGAGCTGCTTGGACTTGAGCGGATTGTCCAGCCTGAGCCGCATCAGGATCTCGGGCGCGAAGTTGGGAATCCCGGTGAACACCAGCGGCTCGCCTTCGGTCAGCGTATCGCCGACGCGAATCGTGCCGTGGTTGGGAATGCCGATGACGTCGCCGGCCAGCGCCTCGTCGACCAGCTCGCGGTCCTGCGCGAAGAACAGGATGGGATTGCGCACCGAGATCGTCTTGCCGCTGCTCGAAAGACGCAGCCGCATGCCGCGCGTGAAGCGCCCCGAGCAGAGGCGGAAGAACGCGACGCGGTCGCGATGGTTGACGTCCATGTTGGCCTGGACCTTGAACACGAAGCCCGAAACGCGCGGCTCGTGCGCCTCCACGATCCGGGTAGTCGTCGGCTGCGGGCGAGGCGAGGGCGCATGCTCGACCATCGCCGCCAGCGTCTCGCGTACTCCGAACGCGCGCAGGGCGCTGCCGAAGTAGACCGGCGTCTGATGCCCCTCCAGATATTGCTGCACGTCGAAGGCGGGATAGCCGTGTCGCGCCAGCTCGACTTCCTCGAGCAGCTCGGCGGCTTCCTCGGCGCCTATCTCTGCCGCAAGGGCATCGTGCGCGACGGCCTCCCGCTGCTGCCCGTCGCGGTCGAAGGGTACGAAATGCTCGCGCGTCAGGTCGAAGATCCCGCGCAAGCGGCCGCCCATGCCGGCCGGCCACGACATCGGCGCCACGTCCAGCGCCAGCTTGGAGGCGATCTCATCGAGCAGCTCGAAGGGACTGAGCCCCTCGCGATCGATCTTGTTGATGAAGGTCAGGATGGGGACGTTGCGCAGGCGGCAGACCTCGAAGAGCTTGAGCGTCTGCGGCTCGATGCCCTTGGCCGCGTCCAGGACCATGATGGCACTGTCGGCAGCCGTCAGCGTACGGTACGTGTCCTCGCTGAAATCCTCGTGACCGGGCGTGTCCAGAAGGTTGAGCGTGACGTCGCCGACCTGGAACGTCATCACCGCCGAGGTCACCGAGATTCCGCGCTCCTGCTCGATCTTGAGCCAGTCCGAGCGTGCGCGGCGCGCATTGCCTCGCGACTTGACCTGCCCGGCAAGGCGGATGGCGCCGCCGGCCAGCAGCAGGCTCTCGGTCAGCGTGGTCTTGCCCGCGTCCGGATGGGCGATGATGGCAAAGGTGCGGCGCTTGCGGACCTCGTCGGCGACGAGGGCAATTGCTGCGGCGGAATTCGTGCTCGTTTCCAAGGTTATCTCGAGGCGGCCATCCATCGCCTCGTGGCGGACGGGGACTGGCGCCGTTGATGCAGAAGTAGTCGAGACGCGGCAGAAGTCCAAGAAGAGGGGCCGCGCTCGCCGCCGTGGCGGCGGCAGCGTTCGAATATGACTTCCATGGCGTTGCCGAGACGGCGCTCCCGATGCGATCAGCGACCCGCGTTCATCGCATGGCGCGATGACGTGGAGGTTGCCATGACGAAACCCGCCCACGCTTTCCTGTTCGTGTTCCTCTGCTTCGCGGCGACGCCGGCGCTGGCGCAGCCGGTGGCGCAACGATCCTGCGCACGCCAGCTGCTGCACGCATATTCGCGCATACTGCGCACCGATCTGCGGGTGCTCGCCGCCTGCTCGCTCGCGCTCGAAAGCGGGACCGCGGTGGAGCAACGTTGCCGTGCCATGCGGACTTCCGGCACCGGTCTGGACCGCGTGACTCGCGTCGCGATACGAAGTCTGCAGGGCCGCTGCGACCGATGGCCGCGGTGGATGGCAGCGCCGGATTGCCAAGCCGTCGGCGGTCCAGCAGCCGATGCGGCTGTCTGTGCCGTTCATGCCGCGCACTGCCTCGCGGCCCGCGCCGCGGCCAGTGTCATCGGCGAAGAAGGAATGCAGGCCCTGCGAGAACAGCATCCGGACAACTTCGCGCTCGAGCTGGGCGGCGTGCGCGGCAACAGTCTTAAGGCATGCTTCGGCACTGCGGCGACGACGACGACTGTGCAACCTACCACGACGACGCTGCCGGCGACGACCACGACCCTGGTGGCGGTCACGACGACGCTGGACCTTACCACCACCACGCTGCAGACGCCGCCGACTTCGAGCAGCACCACGACCACCCTTGCCCTGGCGACCACGACAATACCGGAGCCGACGACGACGCTTGCGACCGTGACGACGAGCACGACGGTCGAGGAGGGCCCCACGACCACGACCGACGCGCCAACGACCACCACGACCGCAGAGCCGACGCCGACCACGACCGACGCGCCAGCGACGACGACGACCGCAGAGCCGACGCCGACCACGACCAACGCGCCAGCGACGACGACGACGTTCGAGCCGACGACCACCACGACGCTGCCGCCGCTCACGACGACCACTTCCACCGTCACCACCTCGACACTACCGGCGACCACGACGACGACGCTCGCTGCGGTCCTTCCCGACCTGGTCATCACCGAGATCGGCGCCAATCCCGAAGCGCTCTCCGACGCCAGCGGCGAGTACTTCGAGATCCACAATGCCGGCGCCGCACCCGTCGATCTGCTGGGCCTGACCATCAAGGACAACGGCAGCGACGCGTTCACGGTCGGCACCGCGCTGTCGGTCCCTGCGGGAGCCTTCGTCGTGTTCGGTCGCACGACACAGGCCGGTGCGGGCCAGGTCGATTACGTCTACGGAACCGCGATGTCACTGACCAACACGGCCGACGCGGTCGTTCTGGTCTGGAACGGCATCGCCGTGGACGCGGTCGCATACGGCAGCGGATTCCCGCTGGCTGCGGGTGCCTCGATGTCGCTGCGTCCGGGCAGAATAGATGCGCAGGACAACGATCTCGCATCGTCGTGGTGTCGCGAGACTGCGCCGCTGGGCAATGGCGACTTCGGCAGCCCGCGAGCGATGACGGCGGCCTGCGGGCCGTAGCCGTCGCCGCGATGGCTCGCGGTCCGGTCGCGCAGCGTCTTGTGGCACGGCAGGGCGGTTGATATGGGTGGCTCGCGTTCGGATCGTCCTCCACAATTCCGCCTGCGATGACCGCCAAGCTCGAAGAAGACCCGTTCAGCCCCGAAGGGCAGGAGCTGGCGCGCAAACGCGTGCTGCTGAGGCGTCTCGAAGACACGCTGATCGAGCAGGAGGATCGCCTGGCCATGCGCCGAAGCGAGATCGCCGCCTTCGAGCGCCTGTACTTGCGCGAGGTCGGATCGCGCTACGCCCGCCGCGACGAGCTGCTGGCCGAGCTCGACGAGCTGCGCCGCGCCGGGTCGGACGAGGGGGCGCCCTCGGCCGGGCGCGAGCCGCGATCGCGACAGGTGGAATCGAAGGAGACCGCCCTGGCAGTGGGCGAACAGCCGGGCGGTCCGAGCGAGCACGATCCGCGGCTTCGCGAGCTGTACCGTCAGCTGGCTCGTCGCGTGCATCCCGACCTCGCCGACGGCGAGGATGAGCGCCAGCGTCGCCACCGCGTCATGGCGGAGGTCAACGCCGCCTACGAACGCGGCGATCTCGAGACGTTGCAGCTGCTGCTCGGTTCGGAAGTGCACGCACCCGAAGCCATTCAGGGGGACGGAATTGCCGCCGAGCTGGTCCGTGTGATCCGGCGCGTGCACCGGGTCGAAGGCGGCCTGAAGAAAGTCGCCAAGAGCCTTCGCACGCTGGCCGAGAGCGAGATCGGTCGTCTGTATCTCGAAGTGCTGCAGGCCAGGGAAGAAGGCGGCGACATGCTCGCCGACCTCGCGGCCAGGCTCGACGGCGAGATCGCCGACCTCGTCGAAGAGATAAGGGGACAGTCCCCTTAAAAAAACGTCGCGTCGAGATCGGGCGTGCCGGCCAGGGAGGCGACCTGCGCCTTGGCGTCGGGTGCAAGCGCACTCCAGTGCCCGCGGATATCTCGCCACACCCTGACCTGAAACGTCTTGGCCACGCTGCGGAAGGGATGGCCGAGAAGCTCGCCGTCGTAAAGGCAGGCGCCGGCCTCGAAGCCTCTCTCGTTGAAGAGCGACTCCCCGCGATTCCGGCACTGCTCGTAGGCGTGCTCGTTCGCATGCATCAGCGGCACGAACGCCTCCAGGATGAATTGCAGCAGCGGCGTAAGATGCGTGCTGCCCTGCGCTGCGCCCTGCGAAGCGACGTGGCCTCGGTCGCGGATCGCCACCAGCCACGCGAACGTGCGCGGAGCGAGCTCGCGCAGCCGCGCGGCAGCTGCCCTGTCGGCCAGGTTCATGGACAGCTGGCCGTAGATGCTGGCGTCGGCGATCGTGAAGATGTCGCCGAACAGGAAGCGGCGATCGGAGACGATCTGTTCCACAGCCTGCAGGCAGCGCTCCCACATCTGTTCGAGCAGCGCGTGGGTTGCGGGGAAGCCCGCGCGCGACGGCGGCGTCAGCGAAGCCGACAGGCCCGGCACCGCGTAGCCTTGCGGCGCCACGCTGAAAAGATACGGCAGCCGGCGTACCTGGCGCCGACCGAACCATTCCCCGAAAAGACGTCCGCTGCCCGGTGGCAGATGGTTGGAATATTCGCGCGCCAGCCGCGCGCCGGGATCGTCGTTGTCGGTCGCTGCGAGCTTCCAGCGGTTGTGATGGACCATGTAGAGGCCGATCTCGTCGAACGCCTCGTCGAGCAGGCGCGCAACGAAGGCGAGCGCAGGATCGGTCGGCACCAGAGGTCCGGCCGGCCGCGGATGGCTCTCATCGAGCCATGACGCCAGCGCCGAGGAGTCGTAGAGCACCTCGCCGGCCGGCGTCAGCAGGAACGGCACGAGCGGATATTCATCGAGCGGATCGTTGCCCGGCGGCCGCATCGCCGTGCCGCTGCGCTTGGCGCGCTCGACCGTTATGGCCGCGCGCAGGTTCTCGAGCCGTCCGCCGTCGCGGGGAAGCCGCCGGAACGGAACATCCGCCGCCGCCAGCAGCGCCTCGAGCTTGAGCACGAACGGTGAGAGCTCGGCTCCCCATACGATGTACGTGTCCTGCCCCAACGCGGCCGACGATGCCGCAGACCGCACAATGGAGCGAACCCGAAATCAGGTGGAAGCGGCGTGGAATTCCCGCCGAATTCCCGCCGCAAGCAAGGGCCGGCGTTCCCGGAGAGGCCGTTGTGTTGACCCCGGAAGGAAGCAAGCAACGAGCCAGTTGCCGGTACGCGCGCGCATCCGATTCCACCAACGACGGTATTCCCATAGGTAGCGTCATCTCATCCGCTCTGGCGACGGCGCGCAGAGTGGCCAGGCGCAAGACGGCCGGCTGCGGAGCGATCGCCGGCGGGCTGGAGGCCCGCAGTGCGAGAGCCACCAGCCGCCGACGAACCAGATTGGCCGCTATGCGCGCCCGCCGGTGAAGGAGGCAAAATGCTCGACCCGATGCTGGCGCTGGTTTTGTGGACGTTCGTGATGTGGCTCTGGATGTACGCCGTGCGTCTCCCCGCAATGCGTGCGGCGGGCATCGATCCAGCCAGGATCAAGCGTCCGGGCGACCTCGACACGCTGCCGATCCACGCCCAGCAAGTCGCCGACAACTACAATCATCTGCACGAGCAGCCCGTCCTGTTCTACGCGCTGGTCACCTACTGTCATCTGACGGGAGCCGTCGATTCGACCAACGTGACGCTGGCCTGGAGCTACGTGGTCATCCGCGTGGCGCACAGCATCGTCCAGTCCACGTTCAACTTCGTTCCGGTGCGCTTTGCGGTCTTCTCGCTTGGCAGCATCGTTCTTTTCGCGATCGGCCTGCGGGCGTTGCTGGCTTCCTAGCTTCCCATCCTGCCTGTTCGCGCCCCTCCGATCCCGAACAGGCAGCGCGACCGCTGGTCAGACCGATCCGCATTCCTGACTCGTAGGCCAGCACGGCGCGCCGTGCGGGGACGCTTCTCAGGCCCACCTCTCCGCGCCGCTGGCGACTGCCTGGCCGGCGCCATCGGCGCGGCTGCCGGCCTGCCGGCACGGCGCAGTCCAGTGTTTTCTTGGCGACGCCAGCTGCCATCGCGCGTCCGGGATCTTCCTTCGCAGCGCGCGTCCGGCGCGGCTTTTCCCTTGGTAGCGAGGTGCGCGGCGTGTTAGGGAAACTGGCATGGCCGCGCCGAACAGGGCAACGATCACGGCGACAACGGCATGCGTGGCCGCGGTCGTTTTCGTCGTGGCGGCGGCGTCCCTGCGCGTAAACGCCAACGCGCCGGCCGCACCTGCACCGGCGCGCAGCCCGCTCTTGTCGATCACGCACTTCCGGATTCCCGACGAGCCGATGCTGCTCGAGCAGCTCCAGGACGCCGTCGAGCTGCGACGCCGCGAAGACTTCGATCGCACGCTCGACGCACGCGATCCCGGCGAGCTGGTCGAGCATGCCACGCTGACCGAGCTCGACTTCGACACGCGCAAGATCGGAATCGATACCTTGTTCATCGTCGGCGACGAGCTGTTCGGCTATCTGTTCCGGCCCGAGAACGGCTGGGGACGCGGCGGTACCGATCGCACGGCGGCCGGATACACGCCCGAGCTCAATCGCATTCACGACGGTGCGCGCGGCGGCCCCGATGCGTTCGGCTGCTTCAGCTGTCATTTCAAGGGCGGCCCCGACGGTGCAGGGACGCAGTCGCAGAACGCATTCCTGCACGGTGACGGCAAGGGCCTCGGCGGCGCAGACCAGCGAAACCCGCCGCATCTGCTCGGCCTCGGACCGATCGCATTGCTTGCGCGCGAGATGTCCGTGGAGCTGCGCGCGCAGGCCGGCTCGGCGCAGGAACGCGCCAGGAAGGAAGCGCGCGACGTCGAGCAGGCCCTGAGCGCCAAGGGCGTGGCCTTCGGTCGCGTGGTCGCACGGCCCGATGGCACGCTCGATACGTCGGCTCTCGACGGTGTGGATGCCGATCTCACGGTGCGGCCCTTTGGCTGGAAGGGACATCACGCGACGTTGCGCGGCATCGTCGAGGAGTCGCTGTTCATCCACCAGGGCCTTCTGTCCAAGAACATCCAGCTCGCCATCCGCGACGACGGCCTGGACGCCACGCCCTACGGCAAGGGCAAGTGGGACGACGTCGACGAGGACGGCGTCTATCTGGAAGTGGACTCGGGAATGCTGACAACGGTCGTCGGCTATCTGGCCCAGCTCGAGTCGCCGATCACGCGGCCTCCGCGCGACGCGTATCTGCTCGACCTGTTCGCCGACGGCCGCGCGCGCTTCGAGGCCGTGGGCTGCGCGGCATGTCACGTGCCCACGCTCGAGCTGCGCGACCCTGTCTTCGACGTTCGCGAGAACCTGGATCCAGGCCGGCCCACCTTCAGCATCGACGTGGCCCAGGATGGCGACGGTCCCAAGATCGAGCCGAAGTACGCCAATCCGAAAACCGAATACCTCGTGCATCTTTTCAGCGACCTCAAGCGTCACGACATGGGCGAGGAGCTCGCCAGTCCCGCCCCGCAGGGAACGATTGCCGCGCGCATGTTCCTGACGCGGCCGCTGTGGGGCCTGGCCGAGACCGCGCCCTATCTGCACGACGGCCGTGCGCCCACCGTGCACGACGCCATCGTGCTTCACGGCGGCGATGCGGCAGTCGCGCGTGACGCCTACCTGGCGCTGCAGGAGCCGGAGCGCGCTGCGATGCGCGTGTTCCTGTCCTCGCTGTCGCGCAAGCCCAAGCTGTTCGTGCCATGACGTTGCGCCGGATGACCGTATCGATGCGCATGCTCATCGCGGTGGTGGCGATGACTGCCACCGCCGGCTGCGACAGCTCGCCGGCCACGGACTCGCACGCCAGCGTTCCCGCTTCCTGGCGGCAGGACTGTCCGCCCGTCTCGCGCCCCGATCCGCTCGGCATGGACGCGGCGCGAGAGGCGCATCGTCTGGCCGAGCGCCGCCACGAGCTTCGTCTTCGCGAGGCCGCCGCGCCAGGCTCTTTCCTGCGCGACGTGCACGCGGCGCTGGATCCGCAACGTCTTGCAGCCGGCGAGATATGTGCCGGCGAGCTCGCCGACGTCGGCCAGCTGCTGTTCGAGCACGAGTACGGCTACGACGACGGCCTCGGCGGCGGCGATCCGTCGCGGCGCGCAGCAGGACCGTTCCGCCGCGTTCACGAAGGATTGTTCGGCGGACCCGAAACGATCTCGTGCCCGTCGTGTCACTGGATCGGCGGACCCAATGGCGCCGGCGCCGAGACCGACAACGCGTTCCTCTCCGGCGACGGCGGCATGCCGAGCAGCGGCGATGCGCGCAATCCGCAGGCGCTGCTGGCGCTCGGCGTGGTGCAGGCGCTGGCAGCCGAGATGACCCGGGAACTGCACGCGCAGCGCGACGGCTTCCTGCGCCAGGCGTCAGACGGCACGAGCAGGGAGATGCGTCTGGTCGCCAAAGGCGTCGACTTCGGGATACTGCGCGCCCACGACGGAAAGCTCGACACCTCGGCCGTCATCGGCGTCGATCCCGATCTGGTGATCAAGCCGTTTGGCTGGAAGGGAACGCTTCCCGATCTCGAGAGCTTCTCTGCCGAGGCCTTGCAGGTGCACATGGGAGTACAGAGCGATGGCCTTTCCGCCCTGGCCAGCGGCGACGTCTACGGCAAAGGCACCGACGCCGACGACCGCGATGGCGATGGACGCAAGGGCGAGCTCGGGCGCGCGCCGTTTGCCGCGATGAGCGTGCATCTGGCGCTCCTGGAGATGCCGATTCTCGAGCCGCTCATCCAGGACCGGCCGCTCGGCGCCTCGGCGCAGGGCCTGCTGCCGCCCACCACCACCAGCTTCGCCGTCGATTTCCAGCGCGGCCGCCAGCATTTCCATGAGCTGGGCTGCGCCGGCTGCCACAAACCGATGATGGTGCTGGAGAGCCCCGTGCTGACGCTGGAAGGCCTTCCTCCCATCGATCTGTCCGAGCAGATGCGGGCGCCCGGCCTTCGCTACGACAGCAACCTGGGCGGTTATCCGGTGTGGCTGTTCAGCGATCTGAAACGCCACGACATGGGCAAGGCCAACACGGCGCGCCACTTTCAGCGCGGCGTGGCGCCCGAGCAGTATCTGACGCCGAGACTATGGGGCGTGGCCGACTCCGCGCCCTATCTGCACGACGGTCGCGCGCCGAGCTTCGACTATGCCATCGCCGGCCACGACGGCGAAGGGCGCCAGGCGCGCCGCAAGTTCGCGCGCCTGTCCGGCGAGGAGAAGGGCGCGCTGCGAGTCTATCTCATGTCGATGCGGCGCGAGTCGCGCGTGATCGTGCCATGAGCTCACGCCGCGTGCCTCGTGGCGGCGGCGGCACTTTCGCGTTCGGCAATCGCCCGCCGCGAATCACGGCGCCGCCTGGCTGCCCGTGTCGGATTCATCGGGCACGACTCCGATGTCCGCGCCCGTGGCCTGCTTCTCCGGCGGCGCCAGCTTCGGCCGGTCCGACACCAGCCTTACGCCGTCGCGGCCACGCTCGTACACGTACTCGTGCTTGAGGACTACCGTCTTGGCGCTGGCAAGATCGAGACCTGCCTTCTGCACGACGATCGTGATCAGTGGCAGCTCGAGCTCCCTCAGCGCGATGTCGGCCAGCGCCTCGGGTCTTGCCAACTCGCCGAGGGCGTGGCGCTGCATCTCGTATTTCCGGACCTGCTCCTGCAGGGCGGGGCTGAGCTTGCGATGGTCTACGTACAGGAAGCCGCCGGGAACCTGACGGAACAGACCGACCAGCACCGGCGGCGTCGGCACCGTGTACATCGCCCACGCTCCCAGCTTCCAGGGATTGATGCCGTAGCGCTGCACGATCGCGTAGTGCGCCAGCGGCCACAGGCCGGCCCATAGCAGGGCAGCTGTGACGATGGCGCGTTTCACATCGACCTCGGATCGACCATCCAGCCGCCCGGGAAGATCTTGAACGCTGCACCGATGACCCACGCCATGATGGCCGCAGTCAGGGGCAGCGTCCTGCGAATCGCATCGCCGGGCAGAAACATCATCAGCAGGTGCAGGAAGAGAAAGGCGAAGCCGTACTCGCGGGCGCCGAGCTGCATGACGAACACCAGCACGAGGGAGGCGATGGCAGCCAGCCTGCGAGTGCGCGGCCATGCCAGCAGCACGGGCAACGCCATCTCGGCAATGTAGACGAGGTTGGAAGCCGCGATGAAGAGCGCGCTGTCGACTCGGTAGGGGCCGGTGCCGGCGCTGAGCGCGTTGTACGCGCGCAGTCGCAGGATGTCGCCTCCGGACAGGAACAGCATGAACAGATCGCCGAAGCGGTTGGTGTTGCCGATCATCCAGGCCAGGAACTCGCCGCCGAACCAGTAGCCGTAGATGACCTTCTGCAGGCCGGTGTGGAAGAAGACGATCAGCGTCAGCCATGCCACGCCGCGCCATGCCAGTCGCACGTCGCCGTCGCTCCGGGCTTGGACGTGAGCGTTGCGCGACGCGTCCGATCGTCGTGAGCCGCCGGCGACGGCAAGCACGATCATCACCAGCATCTCGAGGATGAAATGGTTGTTCGTGAACGGCAGCGTCCATGCCAGCTGCGGCACCAGGGCAATCAGCGCAGCAGCGGGCGCCCAGCTTGCCGCGCTGCGCGCCGTCGCCGAACTCGATGCGCCGCCAAGGAAGGCCGCCGCTGCGCATCCGAACAGCCAGATCGTGGTCAATGCCAGGCCGGTCTGCGGAAGGTCGGCGGCGAACACCGCCCAGAGACAGCTGCGCGTGGCGCTGTAAAGAAGCAGGAAGCGCCGCAAGCTGTCGAGCTTGCCCGGTAGCAGGACGGAGTTCTCGGGATCGACGATGCCCCACAGCGACGTCGGCTGCGGCTCGACTGCCTCTTCCGCGACGGCTTCCGCGCGGCTCCTACGCTGCTTCCTGCCGGCGATGACAGCCTCCTTGCGAGTCCGCATGCGCGCGCGATGCGTGCGCGAAGAATCGGAGGGCTCCCATACCGGCAGGCGGTCGGTGAGAAAAGCCTTGCCTAGCGACCCTCGGGTTTGCGCAGCACCCACAGATCGAGCACGCCCGTCCCTGCCTTGGCCTGCACCGGATAGCGCAGCGATCCGATGAGCAGTGCAGGCCTTCCCCATCCGTCCGGATCGGGCGCGCGGCGGATGTGCCAGCCGAACCAGGCTTCGCCGAGCTCGCCGAACATCTCGTGCAGGACCTCGCCGGTTCTGCCCGAGCGGATTTCGACGCGGCCGACCTTGGCCACGAAGTTCTGCCGGTGCCAAGGCGCACCGATGACGAGATCGTCGATGCGGTCGCCGTCGACGTCGCCGGCCGAGTAGACCATGCGGCCGTACAGCTCTTCAGGCTGCTTTCCCTTCCATCGCCGAAGCTCGGTGCCGTCGGCGCCCGAGTAGACGAAGACCTCGCCCGGCATCAGCCGCGACTTGTCCTCGCTGCGCGGCGAGCCGACCACGATCTCGCCGACACCGTCCTGGTTGATGTCGCCCAGCGAGGCGATCACCTCGCCGAAACCGCTCGAGGGCGTCGAGCCCTTCCACGTGCGCAGCTGCTGGCCGGTGGCGGCCGAGAAGACGTAGGCCGCGCCGATCCTGGCGCCGCTCGTACCCGGTTCCTTGTAGGCGCCGATGCCGACGTCGGGGCGGCCGTCGCGGTCCAGATCGTCCAGCCGCGCGACGTACCAGCCGAAGCTGCCGGTGTCCGCCATCGGAGCGTACGTTTGCAGCACCGCGCCGTCCTTGCCGCTGAGCAGATAGGCGCGCCCCGAGTCCTGCGAAGGCGCACCGGCGAAGATGTCGGCAACTCCATCGCCATTGTGATCGCCGGCAGGGGAAAGATCCCATCCGAACTGACCCAGGCGCCCGCCGCCGCGGGTCCAGATCTGCTTGCCGGTCCTTGGCGAGCGCGCCGAAACGATTCCGGTGCCGACATCGAGGCCCACGCGCGCGTTGGGCGCAGCCACCACCACGTCGGCCAGCCTGTCGCCCGAGACGTCGGGGACCGCGAGCACCCAGTGTCCCATCAGGCCGTCGGTGTGCTCGCCCTCCCATTCGCGGATCTTCTTGCCGGTCCTGCCCGACCAGATGCTGGCGCCGCCGTTCTGACGAACGCCGCCGAGCATCTTGAAACGCGTGCCCGCGGCGATATCGGCGGCGCGGTCGCCGTCGACGTCCAGGGGCTCGCCGAAGCGGAAGCCGAGCTCGCCTCCAGGCACGTCGCCGGTGATGCGGCGAGCCAGACACCAGCCGCTGCCGGCATCGGCGCACGCTGCAGGAGACTCGGAGAACGAACAGGTAGGAAGCAGGAGAGGAAGAACGAAGGCCGCGAGAAGCGACCGCGGCGCTGTGGTCATGGCAGGGAGCGTCGCCGCCGGCACGTGCGCGCCGGCGGCGACGAACCGATCAGTCGGCGCAGCAGCCTACCCAGTGCTGGCCCGATCCGCAGTTGATGCCCGAGACCACGCTGCCAAGATCGCCGGTGGCGTTGTTGAGCGAGACCATGTCGCCGTGCGAGCCGGTGTGCACGGTGGCGTAGAACCAGCGGGTGGTGTTGCCGGCATCGATGCACTGGTCGTCGCCGGAACGTGCGCCATCGATCGCCCAGAACGAGGTGACGGTCTGGTTGGTGGTCGACTTGATGCCGTCCAGGTCGCCAGCGGTTTCGGCGGCCTGCAGTTCGGCAAGTGTGCAGGCATGCGTGGCGGCAAAGGCCGCCTCGCACGACATGTCGGCGCCAGGGATGCCGGGCGTGGCGCTGTAGTTGAAGAAGCCGTTGTTGCGCGGCAGCACGGCCTTCAGGACCGTTCCCGGAAGCGCCGGCATCGTGGTGGTCGTCGTCGTGGTGGGCGAGGGCGTGCAGCTCGAAGGCTCGGCGTCGCAAGTGGCGGCCGCGCACTGGACCGAGATGAAGATCTTCTCGTCGTCCTTCTTCGGTGCATCGCAGCGCATGCAGAAGCTGGCGCCCGAGCCGAACTGCACCTTGGCGTTGATGGCACCCTGGGGCGCATCGTTGGCAAGGGAGAAGTCGACGCCGGACTTGATCTTGACCAGCAGCTTGCCGTCGGCGATCTGGGCCTGGTTCTTGTCCAGCTTGTTCTTGTATTTCCACGACGAGCCGTTGTTCGTCCAGTTGATGCCGGCCGGAAGCAGGATGCAGTCGTCGTCGCTGGCGCTGTAGACGTGGATGGAAGCGCCTTCGGTGTTCGGATTGACCGCGTCGGTGAAAGCGATCTGGGCATCGCCCGAGATGAGCTGGACCTGGCGCTTGGCCGGGTCGTCGTTGTCCTTGACCATCATCTTCTTCGCGGTGATGTCGTCGGCGTTGGCGATGGTGGCTGCGCCGACCACGAAGATGGCGGCAGCGGTGCGTAGGAGAGAAAAGCTTTTCATCGATACCCCCGGTGCTGGAGAACTTTGCGGTTCCGTCATGGACGGCCCGCGTTGGCGGGTACCATATGCCACGCTTGCCGCTTTGTAGAGCCCCGAAGCGGGGCGACGGCGGACTTTTCGGCATTTTTGCGCCGCCTGCGGGCGCTCTTCGCCCCGCTCCACGGCAGTGAACGGTGCTTACCTGAGCTGGAACCGGCCGATATAGAAGAGCCCCCTTGCGATGCGTGGAACCGTCTTCGAAAAGCCCGGCACGGCGCTCATCACCGGTGCCTCCGCCGGCATCGGCACCGAGCTGGCGCGAGCCTTCGCCGAACGCGGCCACGACCTGGTGCTGGTGGCCAGGAGCGGCGACCGTCTGGAAGCCCTTGCCGCCGAGCTCGAGGCCGGCTTCGGCATCGACGCCAGCTTCATCGTCAGCGACCTGACCGAGCCCGGCGCTCCGGACGATGTCTTTGCCGAGGTCTGCGGCGCCGGCATCCAGGTGGACGTTCTCGTCAACAACGCCGGCGCCGGCAGCTTCGCGCGCTTTGCCGAGGTCGATCTGGATCGCCACCTGCGCATTCTGCAGCTGAACGTCGTCGCGCTCACCGCACTCACGCGCCTTTTCGTCGAGCCGATGGTCCGCCGCGGGTCCGGGCGCGTGCTCAACGTCTCGTCGGTCGCCGGCTTCCAGCCCATGCCGATGCTGGCCGTGTACGGCGCGACCAAGGCATTCATCATCTCGCTCAGTGAGGCGCTGGCGGTCGAGCTGCAGGGAACCGGCGTCACGATCACCGTGCTGTGCCCCGGCTTTACCGGCACCGGACTGATCGAGGACCTGCAAGGCCAGGCCGGCGATCCCGACATGATTCCGGGGCTGGTGATGCAGGATCCTGCGGTCGTGGCCCGCGAGGGCGTCGAGGCCTGCCTTTGCGGCAAGCCGTTGCACATCAACGGGCTGGGCTATCAGCTCGGCGTTCTTTGGGAGACCTGGCAGCCGCGCTGGCTCATCCGCTCGATGGGATCGACACTGACGCGAATGATGACCGCGCGCCCGCGAGCAGGGAAGGAATAGTCCGTCATGTTCGAGCACGATAGGATCGCCCTGGAGCGGGAGCTCTATCTGGAGCTTCTCAAGCTCGGGAAACATCCCGACATCCTATCGTTCCTGACCGGCGCGCTGCACAAGATCGTCGAGCTCACGGGCGCCGAGCGAGGCTACATCGAGCTCGGCTCCGAGGACGCCCGCGGGCAGGGCCGAAGCTGGTTTGCAGCCCACGGCTGCGAGGATGCCGACATCGATTCGATCCGTGAGCGCGTCTCGCGCGGCGTGGTCGCCGAGGCGATGAGCTCGGGCCAGACCGTGCTGTCGCACTCGGCGCTGCTGGACGAGCGCTTCTCGGCGCGCGAGAGCGTTCGCGCGGCAGGGCTCGAAGCGGTGATGTGCGCGCCCGTCGGCATCGACGGTCCGCTCGGCGTCATCTATCTGGAAGGGCAGCGCGGATCGGACATCTTCACTCCCGCCGACAAGGCCGTGGTCGAGCTGTTCTGCGAGCACCTGGCACCGCTGGCCGACCGCGCCCTGCTGCGCGAGATGCACTCGGCGGACGAGCCCGAGCTGGCCGATGAGCTTCGAAGCCTTCTCGGCCCCGGCATGTACGTGGGCCGAAGTGCTGGTTTCCTGGAATCGCTTCGCACTGCCGCGACCGTGGCCCCACTGGACGTGCACGTGCTGCTGACCGGGGAATCGGGCACGGGCAAGACGCAGCTGGCCCGTTTCATTCACAACGCCAGCCCGCGCCGCGCCGAGCCTTTCGTCGAGCTGAACTGCGCGGCCCTGCCCGAGGACCTGATCGAGAAGGAGCTGTTCGGCGCGGCGCCGGGCGCGTTTACGGGCGCCGTCAAGACGGATGGAAAAATCGCGGCGGCAGGGCGCGGCACCCTCTTCCTGGACGAGGTCACCGAGCTGCCGCCCGGTGCGCAGCCCAAGCTGCTGCAGTTCCTGCAATCCAAGGAGTACAGCCCTTTGGGCAGCGCCGGAGCGCGCCGCTCCGAAGCGCGCATCATCGCCGCCACCAACGTCGATCTGCGCACCGCCGTCGCCGAGCGGAAGTTTCGCGAGGACCTGATGTACCGCCTGATGGTGCTGCCGCTGCGTCTGCCCTCGCTGGCCGAGCGGCGCGAGGACATCGACGGCCTGGTCGATCACTTCTGCAGCGTGATTCCGGCTCGCCACGGGCTTCCTCGCCTGCCGCTGTCGCCCGCCGCGCGGCGTGCCATTCGTGCTGCCGAGTGGCCCGGCAACCTGCGCCAGCTCGAGCACACGCTCGAGGCCGCAGCCATCCGAGCGGCCGGATCGCGCGCCGAGTCGATCGCGGTCTCGCACCTGTTTCCCGACAAGCCCGGTGCTTCGCACCAGGGCGCCGAGACGTTCCAGGAGGCCACGCGCGAGTTCCAGGCCGAGCTGCTGCGGCGGACGCTGACCGAGGTGGATTGGAACATCAGCGAGTGCGCGCGCCGGCTCGATCTAGCCCGGTCGCACGTCTACAACCTGATTCAGGCTTTCGGGATCACGCGCGCAGGGGAATGACAGGGCAGGCGCGTTTCCACTTTGGCAGGGCCTGAGGGATGGCGGCCGTCGAGCATCTGCATCGCGTGGAGATCGGGGAGATCCTCGCGCAGCGTTACGAAGTGCTCGAGCTCTTGAGCTCGAGTGCGCACGCGGCCGTGTGCCGCGGTCGCGACCGTGCCACCGGCCGCGACGTCGCCATCAAGCTTGCCGTCTCGAGCCAGAGCCGGCGCGATCTGGCCGGCGAGGCGCGCGCCTACGCTGCACTGAGCCACCCGCACATCCCCGTTCTGCTGGATTCGGGTACCAGCGGCGACGGACGCCCCTTTCTCGTCTTCGAGTACGTTGCCGGTGTCACGCTGCGCGCTCTGCTCGACGGCGGCCGCAGCCTGGATGCGCGCACGACGCTGCGCTGGATGGCGCAGGTCCTGGACGCGCTCGAGGCCGCGCATCGCGCCGGCATCGTCCATCGCGACATCAAGCCCGACAACGTCATGATCGTCGCAAGCGGCGTGCTCGAGCACGCCGTCCTGCTCGACTTCGGCTTCCGCGCGCTGGCCGACGAGCAGACGCCGGCAGAGCTTCTGGGAACGCCGCGTTATGCTGCGCCCGAGCAGCTTCGAGGCGAGGCACCCGGCCCGGCATCCGACCTGTACTCGTGGGGCCTGGTCGTGCTCGAATGCCTGAGCGGCGCCAGCGCGGTGGTGGCCGAAAGCGCGCACGAAGCGGTGCGCGCACAGCTGGACGAGTCACCGATTGCGATGCCGCGCGATCTGGCGCGCACGCCGCTCGGCCGGTTTCTCGCCGCGGTCGTCAGCAAGCAGCCCTCGCGGCGGCCGGCGTCGGCGCGCGAGGCGATGGCTCGGCTTTCCCGCATCGTGCCGCTCGAGCTCGCCGACGACATCGGCGATCGGGATGCAGACGAGCCCGCGCACTGCGACGAGCGCTTGGTGGGCATGCTCGAGGCGCGCATCGCCGCCGAGGTCGCGGATGCCGCGCGACGCGAGGCGTTCGAGGAGGCCTCCAGGCTCGTCCGCAGCTTCGGTGGCACGATCGTCAGCGCGCTGGGCGAGCGCCTGATAGCGGTCTTCGGCGTCGTCGAGCCGAGCGGGGCCGACGTGCTGGATGCGATCGATGCCGCCGATGCCCTGGTCTGTCAGTCGCGCAGTGCGCGCTGGGGAGCTGGCGTGCACGCCGCCAGCATGCGGGTCTCGCAGCCGCGCACGGCATCGCCGCTGATGATCCTTGGCGATCCGGCGCTCGTTGCCGGCGCGCTGGCAGAAGCTGCGCGGCCGGGCCGCGTCCTGGTGAGCGGCTCCGTGCGCGCGCGCGCACAGGATCAATGGGCCACGGCTCCCGTTTCGAGCGCGCAAGCCGGGGTCGAGGCCGGCGACGTCTTCGTGCTGCGGCGCCGGCGCACGCTTGCGCCCGTCGCCGAGGTGCGCAGCGCTTTCACCGGCCGCACGTGCGAGCTCGCGCGCATCGCGGAGGCGTGGTCGTCGGCGCAGCGCGGATGCGCATCTGCCGTGTTCCTGGTCGGCGGGGCGGGCATCGGCAAGTCGCGTCTGGTGCGGGAGGCCCGGGGCATCGCCTCAGGTGCCGACTGGCTCGAAGCGCGCTGCTCGCTCGAACGCCAGACCGTGCCTCTGAGCCCGGTCGTCGATCTGATCCGCAGCCTGGGTTGCGGTGCCGAAGCCCTCGCGAAGCGCTACGAGCTGCCCGACGCGCACGCGGTCCCGGTTCTGGCAACACTGTTGTCCGAGCCCATGCCGCCGGGCACCGCGCTGCCGGCGGTCACTCCCGAGCGTTTGCGAGAGCTGACCGCCACCACGTGCTGCCGTCTTCTGCTGCAGATGGCGGGTGACGGGCCGGCGATTCTGTTCTTCGACGATCTTCAGTGGGCCGACTCCTCCACCATCGACTTCCTGCGCCTGCTGCTCGACGAGATTGCCGCCGGCAACGCCGAGGGCCACCGTCTTGCGCTGCTCGTGATCATGACCTCGCGGCCGGAGCTGGCGGGTCTGTGGCAACGGCCCGACGTTGCCGAGATCGTCCTGGATCCCATGCAGCCGCACGAGGTCGAGCGGATGATCCGCGCCGAGATCGGCGAAGCGGCGGCGATCGCGCCGGCGCTGGTCGCGCAGCTCGCCGCCGCTTCGCGCGGCGTGCCGCTATTCATCGAACAGGCCGTGCGCCTGCTGGCAGGCCGATCCAGGTGCAACGACGTCGTTCCCGGCGACATCGACAGCGTGCTTTCGGCGCAGATTGCTTCTCTCGGCGACGGGGCGCGCCGCCTCGTGCAGGTCGCCGCGGTCATGGGTCAGGAGTTCGACCTTCGCCTGGTCGGCGTGGTAGCGCGTCTTCGGCCGGCGGCCGTGCCGGCGGCGCTGCGGGAGGCGGCCGAGGCCGGCATCGTCGCGCAACACCAACAGGCCGAGCCCGGGCGATACCGTTTCACGCACGCCCTCATTCGCGACGCCGCCTACGATTCGATGACGCAGGAGCAGGCCGCCGCAGCGCACGCGGGCATCGCCAAGGCGCTGGAGCGCGAGCATCCCGAGGTCGGTATCCGCCGTCCCGCCGAGCTGGCGATTCATTTCGAGCTCGGTGGCGAGCCGGCAACGGCAGTGGATCTGTGGCATCGCTCCGGGGTCAGCGCGCTGTCGCGCGCGGCCTATCCGGAGGCGCTGCAGGATCTGGAACGCGGAATGGCGCTGCTCGATCGCGTCGCCGCCGGCGACGACCACATGCTTCGCAGCATCGGCCTTGCCACCGCGCTGAGCTCGGCGCACATCACCACGCGCGGGTTCGCGGCGCCCGAGACGCGCAGCGCCGTCCTGCGTGCCCGACAACTGTGCGACCGGCTCGGCCGCGACGTGCCGCTGGAAGTGCTCGGTGCGATCTTCGGCTCGGCCCTGGTCACTGCCGACGGCGCCGAGACCGCGGCCATCATGCCCGTATTCCGCGTGCTGTCGCGGCGTACCGACAGCCCGTTGCACGCATTCGCCGGCCATCAGGTGCTGGCCGTGCACGACTGCTGGAGCGGACGCTTCGACGACGCATGGGCCCATGCTTGGGCCGGCATGGAACTGTACCGGCGCGAGTCCGTGGCCGGCGTGGCCTGGGAATTCGGCTTCGGCATTCACTGCCATGCCTACGGAATGATGGTCCAGTCCCATCGCGGCTTTCCCGAGCAAGCCGACGTCATCCGGGCCGAAATGATGGAGCGCGCCGAGAGCAACGGAAATCCGCACTGCGTGGCGGTGGCGCTCGGCTGGAGCACGACGTTCACGCATGACTGCGGTCGCGACGAGGAAACGCTCGAGCTGGCGATGCGGTTGCTGCGGCTCTCGCGCGAGCAGCATCTGTACCTGTGGTCCGGGTACGCGCAGCTCGCGCGCGGCGCGGCGATTGCCAACCTCGGGCAGCCGCGCGACGGCGTCGAGATCATCCGCGAAGGGCTCCAGGTGCTCGAGGCCGTGGGCGTGCGCTGCGGTCGCATGTACTACCTGGCATGGCTGGGCCAGGCGATGATCGCCGGCGGCGACCTCGAAGGCGCGCGTGCCGTCGTGCGGGAAGGAATGGAGCTGAGCCGCACCTATTGGACCAGGCTGCACGAAGCGGAGCTGGTGCGGTTGCACGGCGTGATCCTCGAGAAGACCGGCACGCCGTCGGAGGCCGCCGGGGAGTATCGTCGCGCGGCGCAGATCGCCCGCAAGGACGGCAGCCGCTCGATGGAGCTGCGGGCGCTGAGCGATCTGTTCGCGGCGACAGGGGATTCTGCCGCGCGACGTGAGCTGGCCGCCGCGTACGACTCGCTCGTCGAGGGACACGAGACCACGGGCATGCGGCGCGCCAAACAGCTGCTTTCCAGGCCGTAGCGCGCTACGCCCGCGCCAGCACCCACCGCGGCAACGCTTCCAGGAACTCCTTGTCCCTCGATGGCGCAAGCCCGCCGTAGATCTTCGATGCTTCGTGGATGGCGGCTCCGGCCATGGCATGCGCCACGCTGCGCGCGTACTCGATGCATCCGTGCTCGTCCATGCACCGGCGCAGCCAGGCGACATCCTGGCGTGAGCGCGCCGAGCGCGGCCTGGCCAGGATCGCGGCGACGCGCTGGCGCTCTTCACCTTCGCTGGCGCGCAGCAGCTCGATCACCATCAGCGTTCGCTTGCCTTCCCACAGGTCGCCGGAGAGCTCCTTGCCGTAGGCGTCGTGGTCGCCGAGCAGGTTGAGCAGGTCGTCCTGGATCTGGAAGGCCGCGCCGAGGAAGAAGCCGTAGCGGACGAAGCCGTCGAGCGTTTCCGAATCGCGGCCGCCCACGAGCGCGCCGACGCGGCTGGGATAGATCGTCGTGTACCAGCACGTCTTGCGGAAGACCATGTCGAGGTAGTCGCGTTCGTCGAGGCCGGTCAGGTTGTCCTGCCGCCAGCCGAGATCCATGGCCTGGCCTTCGATCGACTCGCGCATCATGCGCTCGGTCTCTTCGACGACGCGCCCGGCCAGGCGATGGCCGAGCACGCCGCGCGAATCGAGGAGCGCGCGCAAGGCAGTCACGGCCAATGCATCACCGACGTTGACCGACAGTGCCACGCCATGCATCGCCGGCAGGGTAGGGCGGCCGCGACGTTCGAGGCTCTCGTCCTCGACGTCGTCATGGACCAGGAACGCGTTGTGGATCAGCTCGAGCGCGACCGCGGCATGGATGGCATAGGCAAGCGGCGCGCCGTAGGCACGCGCCGTGGCAAGGCACAGGCTCGGCCTGAGCATGCGGCCGCCTCGCGAGGGATAGTCGTTGATCAGATCGTAGAGGTAGCGGCGCGGCGCCTTGGGAGTCAGATACTCGCGCAGCGCCTTGCGCGTGACTGCGCCGTACTCTTCGAGGACGGCGGGAACGATCTGCAGCTCCTCGTTCATGCCGGCGAAGCAGCCTCGCCTTCGAGCCGCACGCTGATCGTGCCGACGGGCAGACTGGTCGCCTCGTCGATGACCATTCCGTTGTAGACGCCGGGGGGAAGCTCGGCTGCCAGCGCGATGCGGACGGTTACCGGGCCGCCATCGACCGAGGGCGCGATCGCCACGTCGGTGATGCGCGGAATGCGCTCGTCGGTGTTGCGCAGCGCATGCGCCACCAGGCCCGCGCCGGCGGCGACCGGGCGCAGGTCGACGAGCACCGTTGCCGGACGCGACGACGTCACCTGCACGGCAACCGCCGTCGAGGCAACCGATGGCACGCCCGTGCCGGTCGGCGCGGCCGATGCCGGCGATGGTGCGGCGGCCGAAACGCCACCAGCGTAAGGCGCGGCGCCGGCGGCCTGCGGTGCAGCGGCGGCAGCGTAAGGCGCGGTGCCGTTGCGCTCGTTCTGCATGGCGCGGGCGCTGCCCGAGACGTCCATCATCTGAAACCACACCTCGAACAGGTCGGCGGTCGTGCGGATCATCCGCGAGGTCAGATCCGCCATCATGTTCGCGCCGGGCAGTGGCGCCCCGGTGGCGGCGCCCGCAGCGAAGGCACGTCCCTGCTCCAGGTACTGCTCGACGATCTGGTAGCCGAGCCCGACCGAACGCGAGACGGGGTCGGCGTTGCCGCGGCCGCCGGGGCTGCCGGCGCGCAGCATCTCGGCCGGGTTGCGGTCGGGCCGCGTTCGCTGCGGGCGTGGGCGCTGGATTCTCTCGGTCATGTCGTCACGTCCTCACGGATGATCGAAGCCGATGATGTCTTCGAGGCGCGGCAGACCGCACAAGGCATGGGCCGCGACTCGCCCGGACATGACGGCAGCTTCCACGCATCCGGCGTGAAAGCCGCATGCGGTCCAGTCGCCGGCGATGGTCAGGTTGTCGTAGGTGCGGTCGAGCGGAGAGATGCGGAACCGGGAGCTTCCCGGCACCGACAGCACGTAGCGATCGGTCGGCTCGGTATTGGCACGCCAGAACTGCGTGTCGAAACGCGAGCGACCCGTGGCGCCGCTCGGCCCTGGCGGCGCCAGGCGCTGCCACGGAAACTGCCCGGCCGGTCCGGCCTGCGGCCAGAGGTGGCGAATGCTCTGCTCGAGAAACTGCACGGCGTTGGTGCGAACGATGTCGTGCGAATTCTCCCGCACCTGTCTCTCGCTCAGCACGTTGCAGAAATAGGCGATCGATTGCGGCGCCGGCTCCGCCCAGGCCTCGCGCGGCAGCAGGTGCGACATGTCGGCCCAGGTATCGAAGGGCTCGACGAAGCCCGACAGCGCCACCGGGCCGCCGGTCCAGCCCCACGCGCGCATGTCGTCGGCGAGCCAGAGCTGGAATGCCTGTGTGGCCACGGTCTTCACGTTCTGCGTCATCGCCTTCCACTTCGGGTCGGCGGCAAGGAGCTCGCTGCAGACTTGCGGTATGGCACCGAGCCCGACGCCGAGCACGACGAAGTCGAAGTCGCGCGAGACGCGCAGCTCCTTGCGTGCGGCCACCGGCGTGGCCGACCACGACTCGAGCTGCTCCCAATGCTCGCCGAGCCCGTCGCCGTCGAGCTGCGACAGATCAGGCCGGCTCGGCCAGCACGGCAGCCCTTGCACGTCGACGAGCGGACGGTAGGCACTGCCGTCGCGAGTGCGAGCCTGCACGTCGAGCTCGAGCGCCTCGACGTGCGGTGAACCGTCGCTTCCGAGCCGCACGTTGCGCAGCACGTGGAAGAACTCGAAGCGTACTCCGCGGCGGATCAGCACCTCGTACAGCGGTGCGAACACGACGTCGCCCATGCCCGCGTTCATGCGCCAGAAGAACGCGCCGCGGTAGGTGAAGAACATGCGCAGCGTGCCGCGCAGCGCCTGCCCGGCCGACATGCTCGGCCGCTGTGGATCGCCGTCCTCGTAGCAGAAGGCAAGATCGTAGAGCGCGCGGATGTAGCCCGAGTCCAGCGAGGAATCGGAGGCGCCGTTCATACGCAGCCACTGCCGGCACTCGTAGTCGTCGATGGCGTCGAAGCCGCGCGGATCGGCTGCCAGGTTGAAGCGCAGCATGCCGCGCAACGTGGCGACGGTGACGTCGATGATCTGCCAGATCCGGCGCAGCATGATGTCGTCGGCCAGGCGCGCCTCCAGAAGCTGGCGGGCGTTGGCGGCGATGGCGTCGAGGAACTCGAGCGCCAGCGTCTGCGGCACCGGAGAGGACGCCTGCATGAGGCCGCCGATGACCGAGATGCCCTGGATCATTCCGGCCAGCGTGGCCAGCTCGCCGTAGCGCAGCATGCGCGACAGCGTGTCGGTGCTCGCCGGCTGCGCGGCGGTGATCGAAGCCGTATTGGGCGAGCTGTCCGAGTCCTGCAGCGTTTGAAAGAGCGCGACCAGCAGCTGGACGCTGCGCGTGATGTAGTGCGCCACCGACCACGGCTGCCCTTCGGGAAGCGGATCGCCGGGCTGGCCGTCCATGGGCGGAAGCACCGCGGTCCAGATCGCCCACTGGTCGTCGCCGACGCGATCGACGACGCCGAGTCTTTCCATCGGCGAGAACGCGTCCTGCCAGGTCGCGAGCGGCTGCGATGGCGCGCGCCCGAGCTCGCCGTAGGCGTCGCGCATGAGCCGGAAGGCATTCTCGTACCAGCCCATCCAGATGTGCAGGCCATGTTCTTCGATGCGGCCGGATGGCCCGCGGCCCGATGCGCCCTTGCCGCCCAGGCGCCAGCCCATCTGATAGACGGTGACCTCGAAGCGGCCGCCGAGCTCGGGCCGCGTCAGCTCGAATGCCGCCGACATGGCCGCGCATCCGCCGCCGATCACGGCGACCTTGATCCTGTCGTGCGCGCTCATTGCAGATCCTCTCGCACGACGCCGTCGAAGGCCAGGGGCAGGTCGGCCCCGTAGACTCGCGCGGGCGTCTGGAATCCCGCTTCGACGTCGCCTGACACCGCGCGCGCCGCGATGGCCGGAGCGACCATGGCGGTGAACGAGTACGCCTCGGCGGTGCGAAGCCGCGAGACCGCACGGTCGCCGGCCGCGTCCTCGACTTCGACGACGAAGATCGCTGCGCCTCGACGCCTCGCGTCCTCGTCGGGACCGGGCGGAAGCAGATCGACGTGCGCCTTGATCCAGGCCTGCATCGGCGGCGTCGAAAGCATCGCTCCCATCGTTCGATTGGACATCGCCAGCAGTCGCAGCGGAACGATCGCTTCGCAGTAGACCTCGATGTCGGGGATGCCGGTGGTGTACCAGGCCGTGGCGACGTCGGCCCAGCTGACGTTGAGGCAGGCGGTGGGACCCCATCCGAAATCGAAGCTGCGCTCGACGCTTCCGAGCGGCATGGCGGTGATGCGACCGCCGCGCCGCGCCTTCCCGTCTCCGGCAGCCTCGACGATGGTCTTGGCCGTGCCGCGGCTGACCAGGCGCAGCCCGTGCACGCCCATCTTCATCCGCACCGGTCGCTTGATGCGCGAGGCCGTGTGCAGCGCCAGGCAATCACCCGCAACCACGTCCAGGCCCACGCCGGGCATGACCATGATTCCGCGTGAACGTGCCTGCGCGCCGCGGGCCGCCAGCTGCTCGACCACGCCGATCTCGCCGGTCAGGTCCAGATAGTGCGCGCCGGCGCGCATGCACGCCTCGAGCATGGGCGCCGCCGTCGAGGAGTATGGGCCTGCCGCGTGCAGCACGACGCCGATGCCTTGAAGCGCGCGATCGAGCGCGCGCGTATCGTCGAGGGCCGCGACGCGAAAGGTCAGGTCGAGCTGGCCCGCCAGTTTCTCCAGGGCCGCGCCGTTTCGTCCGGCGAGCACGGGTCGCATGCCGCGCGCAACCGACGCGCGCGCCAGCAGCGAGCCGGAATACCCGGTGGCACCATAGAGGAGGAAGCTGCCGTCTGTGGCTTCAGCAGAGCTCATGCGTTGCCTGGACGACCCGGTGTCGCCTGCCGCCGGAAGAGTTGGCCGTGAATGCGATCGCCGTTTGATAGCGGCTGGCACGGCCTGGTGCCAGACCGACGGAGTCCACATCGCGCAAAAAATGCTGGCGATGCTCGCCAGGTGTTCGCGCGGCGATCCGGATCGTCATGGTCTGTGATGCGCTTCACCGAAAGGGCGCTCTCTGGCTGTCTCGAGCGCAGGCCAGCCGCTAGTTTCCGCGGCCATGCCGCGCGCGGACGCCAAGGCTTTCTCCACCGGGCACTTCGCAGGGACGCTGGCGCTCGTTTCGTCGCCGCTCCAGACGGCCGGCAGCTTTCTGCATCCGCAGTGGGAGCCTGCTGCACAGGAAATCAGCCCGACGTCCTCGCATCCGCTGCTGTTCCTGCTCGGCCGGCACAGCAACGTCGTCGGCACTGCGCCAGGGTTCGATCGCCTGCCGCTGTCCTACAACGAAGCGCTCGTGGGTGTGCCGTACGTGCGAGCTCGCGGAGGCACGCACAGCTTCTTTCACATGGCCCGGCTCTATCTGGACCGGCGCTGGCCGACGTGGATGGGCATGCTCTTCGGTTTCGACAAGAACCTGCGCACCGTCGAGAACGGTCCGGGCCGTTTCGTCGTGCACGAGCGCGACGGTGGCGCGCTCTGGTCGGCGGCCATCGTGGATGCGCCGGGAGAGGTCTCTGCCGAGGTGCGCCAGCAGGTCGCCTCGATCTTCGAATTGCCGTTTCTGTCTTCGCTGCGCATCGGCTTCTGGCAAAGCGACCTCGCGTGCTGGATGACCATGCGCAACTACCGCATGCAGCCCGCGCGACTGCAGCTGGACCTGCGCGATCCATGGGTTCGGCAACGCGGGCTCCCGTCCTCGATTTCCATCGGTGGAGCGGACGGGAACCCTGCCGGCTGCGCCATCCGCCTCGAATACGACTGGACCCTCAGCTACCCGGCGTACAGGTTCGACCGCTGACCTCGCTCACGCTACAAGGCCGCCTGCCGCAAGGGGGGCGGCGACAGGAGGTGGCCACGATGGGTCTGACTCCCGATCATCTGCTCGGATCGACGCCAACCGCCCAGTCCGACGACTCCTGGAAAGACGATCCGTGGCTCGGAGTGTTTCCTCCCGAGCTTGCCCGCCAGCGCGACCCGTACAAGCTGCTCGCCCGCCTTCGCGAGCACGATCCCGTCAACGAGACACCCGTCGGGATCTTTCGCCTGACACGCTACGACGACGTCGTGCGCATGCTCAAGGAAGTGCCCTCCGGCGTGCGCTTCTCCGACGGCAACAGCTTCGGCGCCGTCACGACCAGCGGTGGGTTCAACCAGTTCATTCTCCAGCAGGATCCGCCCGACCATACGCGTCTGCGCAAGCTCATGAGCCAGGCGTTCAAGCCGCGTGCGATGGACCGGCTGCGCGCGAGCGTGCAGGCGCTGGCCGACCGGCTCATCGACGACGTGATCGAGCGCGGCGAGCTCGACGTCATCCGCGATCTGGCCTTGCCCATCCCCTCCACCGTCATCTGCGAGATGATGGGCGTCCCGGTTGCCGATCGCATGAAGTTCACGGAATGGACCGCGCTCGCCACGCACCTGCTGGCTGCGGCGCTGCTGCCACCGGAAACGACTGCGCGCAGCATCGCGGCCGCCGAGGAGCTGGCCGGCTACTTCCAGGAGCTGATCGCCGAGCGTCGCACGCAGCCGCGTGAGGACATCCTGAGCGAGCTGATTCGCGCCGAGGAAGCCGGGGATCGTCTCAGTCCGACCGAGCTGCTCTCGCAGTCGATCGGCCTGCTGATTGCGGGCTTCGAGACCACCATCGGGCTGATCGGCAACGGCGTGCG
>DASPNH010000030.1:0-5409 GCA_035626675.1 Binatia bacterium | reverse complement strand
CGTCGAACGTCCGCTGCGGCTGAAGAGCCAGCTCAAGCGCATCGCCATCGAAACCCTACGCTTCGCCAGCGGCGACGAGGCCCTGCGCGCCGAGATCTGGGGCAAGTACGGCGACAAGCTCTACTCCGAGTTCCCGAAGCTCAAGCCTGAGATCGAGGCGTGGCTGAAGGGCGACACGGGTGAAGACAAAGACGAAGACGAGCCGGAGGGCGATGAGGACGAGAGCACGCCTCCGAAGAAGGCGGTGCCCGAGAAGCGCCGGAAGAAGCTGCTCGACTCCGCGACCTGGCAACGCGACAAAACCCTGATCGAACTGGCACTGCTCGCGCAGCAAGAGCTGGGGGACGGCATGTTCGACGACCACAACGACTTCCGTGCCCGCTTCGAGGCAGCAATGGCCAAGCACGGAAAGAAGCTGGCCGCAGCCGAAAAGAAGGCGATCTTCAAGGCTGTGAGCTGGCGTGACGAATCCGCGCCACCGCTGGTCGCCAAACGTACCAAGCTGAAGAAGGATGAGCACTTCGAGCCAGGACTAGACCGCGTGTACCTGCAGGAAGCCGGCAAAGACCGGTTCATGGTCGAGTACGAGCCAGACACGGATCTCCGCGATACGGAGCAGGTGCCGCTGAAGGAACGCGGCGGCATCGATGCCTTCTTCAGGCGTGAGGTGCTGCCTCACGCGCCAGACGCCTGGATCGCTACCGACGCGACCAAGATCGGCTACGAGATTTCCTTCGCCCGCTACTTCTACAAGCCGGCGCCGCTGCGCTCGCTGGACCAGATTCGTGCGGACATTCTCAAACTGGAACAGCAGACGGAAGGCCTTCTGCAGAAGATCGTTGGAGGGGTGCCGGCATGAGCGAACGCCAAGACTTGCTGGCATCCATCGCGCAAACGATCCAGGACTACCGCGACGGATCTCTGCCGAGGCCCATCACCGACCATGTCGAGCGCTGGGTGCAGCAGTTCGATGCCGATGTGCAGCTTCCGATCCTGCGCGAGGTGGATCACGTTCTGAAGAACACGTACTTCTCGAAGGAGGCGGTGTCGAAGTTCATCCGCGGGGCGATCCGCACGGCCAAGCTCACTGGCCCGAACCCCAGGGACTTCTGGCGGTCTGCAAACTTCCTGGACATCCAGGGCGGCGGCGACAGCCAGACCGACATGCTCGCCTTGTTCTCGGAGGTGCTTCGAGAGGAGTTCGGAATCGGGATCGAAGATTGCGGGCAAGGTAACGAGGTTTACATCTACCTCGATGACGGCATCTTCACCGGCAATCGGGTGAGGCGCGATCTGGAAGGCTGGGTGCGCGACCTCGCCCCGGCGCAGGCAAAGGTCCATGTGATCTGCATCGCGCTGCACAGCGGCGGGCAGTACTACGCGAACGGCCGCATTCAGACTGCCGTGACGGCGGCGGGCAAGAAGGTCGACATAACCTGGTGGCGTGCCATCGAGCTCGAGGATCGCCGGGCCTACAGTGCGTCTGCGGACGTGCTGCGCCCCACGGTGATGCCGGACGATCAAGCAGTGCGGGATTATGTGGCGGGTATGCAGTACCCGCCGACGCTGCGAGCACCGGGGAGCCCTGGCACTGCCGGATTGTTCTCAAGCGACGCGGCCAAGACCCTTTTGGAGCAGGAGTTCCTGAAGGCTGGCGTTCGCATACGGCAGTTATGCACGAATCTGGGTGCCACCCAGCGCCCGCTAGGCCACATGACGCTGGAGACCCTGGGCTTCGGATCGCTCATCGTGACCTATCGCAACTGCCCCAACAACGCGCCCCTGGCGTTCTGGGTAGATGCGCCGTGGTACCCGCTGTTTCCTCGAACCACGAACACGCAGACGGCCGTGCGCAGGATGTTCGCAGACTTGACCGGGGACGGCGCTTGATGAGCAGTAGCGATCAAGTCCGCACCTACAGCCGATCCGAGAGCGTCGTCTTCCTCAAGACGGACGAGCCGTTTGGCGGCCTATCGAACATGGCTGGGGGCTACCCCATCCGTGTGAACGGCATCCGCATCCTTACGTCCGAGGCTCTATACCAGGCCTGCCGGTTTCCCTACCTGCCCGACGTGCAGCGGATGATCATCGGCGAGAACAGCCCGATGACGGCCAAGATGCGGAGCAAGCCGCACCGCAAGGACTCACGTCGAGACTGGGACCACGTCCGCGTCCGCATCATGCGCTGGTGCCTGCGTATGAAGCTCGCCAGCAACTGGAGCGCGTTCAGCGAGCTGCTGTTGAGGACCGGCGACCGCCCGATCGTGGAGCAATCTCGAAAAGATGATTTCTGGGGCGCCAAGCCCGTTGGCGATGGAAGCACGCTGGTGGGTATGAACGTGCTCGGTCGGCTGCTAATGGAACTGCGCGAGCAGGTGAAGGAGCACGGCCGCGACGCCTTTCTTCGGGTTGAGTTGCCCGGCATTCCGGACTTTCAGCTGCTCGGTCGACCCATCGAAGTCTGGGCGTTGGAGGCCGCGCAGCAAGGGGCCGCCGTCTTGGCAATGCCGCAAGCGGGGCTCTTTGGTGATGACCTAACCATGGAATCCTCGTCGGCTACAGCTCCCACTTCGGTGACTGCAGCCGCGCAGACAGCGGAGCACTCGTCTATGCCCGTTCGGTTGCCAGTCGACGCGGACGTTGCGCTTGCAGCGGGGGTTAGCCCGATTTCCGTGAGTGACTGGGCCAGCGCGTACCCGAGCTATCGCACGGCCCGTATGCGATGGCTTCCACCCGTTCCGGAGCACTGGAACGAACAGCGCGCGAAGACCCACTTCCGTGAGGTGGACGAGCGCTCTCGCACGGGCCAGGAGGAACTCCTATCGGTCTCCCACTTGACCGGTGTAACCCCGCGCAGCCAGAAGAACGTCACGATGTTCAAGGCGGCGAGCTACGTTGGCCATAAGGTCTGCCGCCCTGGCGACATCGTGGTTAACACGCTGTGGGCATGGATGGCGGCCTTGGGTGCGTCCACACATACCGGCTTGGTCAGCCCGGCCTATGGGATATATCGGCCCCGCAACGCTGACAGCTTCAACCCGGGCTACCTCGACTACTTGCTGCGGACCCGCGCCTATGTCGCCGAGTACATCGGTCGCTCAACTGGCATCCGATCGTCCAGGCTGCGCCTTTACCCGAACCAGTTTCTCGACATCCCGCTGCTTGAGCCGCCGCGCGCCGAGCAAGACCAGATCGTCGCCTACCTGCGTGCACAGGACGCGCATGTGGCTCGCTTCATCAACGCCAAGCGCGACCTCATCGCACTGCTGACCGAGCAGAAACTGCGGATCATCGACCACGCCGTCACGCGCGGTCTCGATTCAAACGTACCGCTTCAGTCCACTGACATCCAATGGCTCGGCGACGTACCGGCTCACTGGGAACTCCGGCGTCTGAAGTTCCTGGCCAGCAACGTCACGAACCAGACAACGGTCAAGGGCAACGACGAGGTCTACCTGGCACTTGAGCATGTCGAAAGCTGGACAGGCGTGTCGCGCCCACTCGAAGGAGATGTGGAGTTTGCGAGTACGGTGAAGCGATTCGGCGTCGACGATGTTCTCTTCGGCAAGCTCCGTCCGTACTTGGCGAAGGTGACTCGTGCAACTCGCCGCGGAGTCTGTGTGAGCGAGTTCCTTGTGTTGAGACCGAAGAAGACCATCGTACTGCCCGCCTATCTTGAGCAACTGTTGCGCTGCAAGCGCGTCATTGATCTGGTCAACAGCTCGACTGCTGGCGCAAAGATGCCTCGCGCCGATTGGACCTTCACCGGGAACATGCGTTTGCCAGTGCCACCCGCAGGTGAGCAGCACGACATCTTGGCCTACATCACCCGTGAGACTAGAGAGCTCGACGACGTGATTCAGCGGGCAAGTGACGAAATCAGGCTCACCCACGAGTACCGGGACCGCCTGATCGCCGACGTCGTGACTGGTCAGATCGACGTGCGCGGCTGGAAGCCCGGCCCTGACGATGTGGTCAGCGACGACGAGTTGGCCGTCCTGCGCGACGACGAGGCCGGCAGCACCGAAGAGGAGGAAGCCGATGGCGACAACTGACACCAGCGAAAAGGGCCTCGAAGCCCTGATCGTGCGCGACCTTGTCGTCAGCGGCTACGTGCAGGGCCATGCCACAAACTACAACCGCGATGTGGCACTGGACGTGACCCAGTTGCTCGCCTTCCTCCGGGCGACGCAACCGAAGGCCGTCGAGACGCTGAACCTAAACGCGGAGGGCATTCAGCGCACCCAGTTTCTACACAGACTGCAAGGTGAAATCGCCAAGCGCGGCGTGGTGGACGTGCTGCGCAAAGGCGTCGGCCACGGCCCGGTACACGTCGACCTCTACAAGCTGCTCCCCACGCCAGGCAACGTGGCGGCGACCGAGGCCTTCGGCAGGAACATCTTCAGCGTTACCCGGCAGGTGCGCTACAGCAACGACGAGTCCCAGCGCGCGCTGGACATGGCAATCTTCATCAACGGCCTGCCGGTACTTACCTTCGAGCTGAAGAACTCGCTGACCAAGCAGACCGTCGCGGACGCCGTGGTGCAATACCAGACCGACCGCAACCCGAGCGAACTGCTGTTCCAACTCGGTCGCTGCATTGCCCACATGGCGGTGGACGACGCCGAGGTGCGCTTCTGTACCCACCTGACCGGCAAGACCTCCTGGTTCCTGCCGTTCAACCGGGGTTGGAACAGCGGGGCCGGCAACCCGCCGAATCCCCATGGCCTGAAGACCGACTACCTGTGGAAGCAGGTGCTGGTGAAGGAGTCGCTGGCCAACATCATCGAGAACTACGCGCAGGTCGTCGAGGAAGAAGAGGAAGATGCCAACGGACGCAAGCGCAAGACGCGCAAGCAGATCTTTCCTCGCTACCACCAGCTTCGCTCGGTGCGCGCACTACTACGCCGCAGCCGCGCTCACGGTGTCGGCAAGCGCTACCTGATCCAGCACTCGGCCGGCAGCGGCAAGAGCAACACAATTGCATGGCTGGCCCACCAGTTGGTGGAACTGAAGACGTCGGCAGATGCGGGGCAGGCGCAGTTCGACTCGGTCATCGTCATCACCGACCGCCGTGCGCTGGACACGCAGATTGCCCGCACGATCAAGTCCTACGACCATGTGGCTTCGATCTATGGTCATTCGGAAAGCGCCGATGAGCTGCGCACCTTGCTGCGCCGAGGCAAGAAGATCATCGTGACGACGGTGCAGAAGTTCCCGTTCGTCCTGGACGAGCTGGGTGACCTCGGCGATAAGAAGTTTGCTCTGCTGATCGACGAGGCGCACTCCAGCCAGGGCGGCAAGACGACGGCGAAGATGCATCTGGCGTTGTCCGGACAGACCGCGGAAGGCGGCGAGGAGGAAGAAGAGGAATCGGTCGAGGACAAGGTCAACGCCTTGATCGAGTCC
>DASPNH010000029.1:0-12786 GCA_035626675.1 Binatia bacterium | reverse complement strand
ACCGTCTTTCGCGAGCCGGCCACCGAGCCTCAGTGGTTCTCGATCGATCCGTACACGCTGGCCGTCTTCGCCGTGCACTTCGCCTACGGCACTGTCATTCATCTCGCGCTCGTAGGTCATCTGGTACGGCCCGCCGCGCTCGCCGCCGTCACGATCTGGACCGACGTGCTGTTCGGTGCAACCATCGCGTTCTTCACCGAGGGAGCCAGCAGCCCTTTCTACGCATTCTTCATCTTCGCGGTCGTGCAAGTGGGATTCCGCGGCGGCTTCCGTCTTGCCCTGGCGGTGACGGTCGTGAGCATGACCCTTTATGCGGCGATGATCGTGATTTCGGCGCCCGACGAGATGAATACCTACCTGATGCGACCAGTGTACCTGGCCATCATCGGGTACCTCGTGGCCTATCTCGGACAGCAGCGGCTGAACCTGGAGGAGGAGATCCGCCGGCTTGCGGCTGCCGAGCAGCGCAACCACATCGCCCGCGACCTGCACGACGGCTGGGCGCAGGCGCTGGCGGGCATCACGCTTCGGATCGAGGCGGCGCGCGAGCTGCTGCGCCGTGGTGATCCCGCGCTGGCCCAGCAGGAGCTGGCCGAGCTGCGCGAAGGCGTCAACCGCGAGTACGATCAGCTCAGGTTATTCATGCGTTCGCTGGCGGGAGTCGAAACCAATGCGACGAGCACGCCGGCAGCGATGACGGACGTGACGGTCAGAGTGGCCGCCGAATTCGAGGGGTCCGCGGCCCTGGTGGGACACGTGCTGCAGATCCTGCGCGAGGCCACGAGCAACGTCGTACGCCATTCCCACGCCGGCGCCGCGAGCATCCGCGTGCACCGATCGGTCGAGGGCGTGAGCATTTCCATCGAGGACGACGGAATCGGCTTTCGCAATGCCGAACAGAAGCCCTGGTCCATCGCTTCACGCGTCCGGGATCTCGGCGGGCGCATGGAGATCGCGGGCCCCATCGAGCGAGGCGCCCATCTTTCCATCATTCTTCCCCTGGCGTAGACGACGGGCATGGCGAATTCGGAGATCCGCGTCGTCATCGCCGACGATCACGCTCTGTTCCGGCAGGGACTGAAATCGCTGCTGCGACTGCGCGACGACATCTCCGTCGTCGCCGAGACCGACCGCGCGGCGGATCTGCCGGCCATCCTGGAAAGCACGTCCTGCCGTATCCTGCTCCTGGACCTGCAGATGGAGCGCAACGCGCTGATCGATCTGTCGGCACTGTCCAGCCGGGTCTCGGTCATCGTGGTGACGGCGAGCGAAAAGCCGGAGGAATGGCTGGCGGCCGTTACTGCCGGCGCGCGCGCACTCGTCCTCAAACGCTTCGCCGTCGAGACCCTCATCGATGCCATCGACGGCGTCGCGCGCGGCGAGGTGCGTTTCCCGCCCGAGGTCCAGGCCATGCTCGCCTCCGGCTTCCGTTCTCCCGCCGAGTCCTGCGCCCTCACGCAGCGCGAGCTCGAGATCGTGCGCTGCGTGGCAGGCGGAATGCGCAATGCCGAGGTCGCCCGCAGCCTGTTCATCACCGAGCAGACGGTCAAGACGCACCTCAACAACGTCTTCCAGAAGCTCGGCGTGCGGGACCGCGTCGAGCTGACTCTCTACGCCGTGCGCACCGGCATCGTCGGCACGGGGAGCTCGCGCTGACTCAGCGCCTCCCCCGACAGTTGTAGAGTCGATTCCAACCTTCGCCCGATTGCGCTTGCGCGTGCCCACCGCGTAGATTTTCCGCCGCCCCGCTTCGACAGCTGCTCGAAGCACAGGTGCGGCCACGGTCCCGGTGGTCGGCCTTTCGCGGCCCTGCCGGTAATGGTGCCGGCAGGGTCGCAATCGCTGCCCTGGGACCGTCACCAGCCGCTCTCGCCTCCCCGCGAAGTCTTGGGATGCGATGGCAGGATCGCGCGGCGATCGGCGATGCCGCCGAGCTACGTCCGATCATCATCAGGGTTGCGCTCCCGCTTCGAATGCCGAAGAAGCTCGGGAGAGGAGCCACACCCATGCCCGTCGTCCGCATCTCCTGTCCGCTCGGATCGCTCAGCCGTGAGCAGAAGGCGCAGATCGCCGAGTCGCTGACGCAGATCGTCCTGGACGTCGAGGTCGACGAGGTCACCGACGCCGGCCGCATGGTCACCGTCGTCCAGTTTCACGAAGCCGCGCCGGAGAACTGGGCGGTCGGCGGCCAGCTTCGTTCTCCCGACGCCAGCGGGCCCAACCACTTCATCGTCGAGCTGATCGTGCTGCAGGGGCTGCTCGACGGCAGCCGCCGCACCGACGCGCATCGCCGCGTCACCCAGGCCTTCGCCGATGCGCTCGGCGCCGCCGACCCTCTGGCGATGATGCGAGTATGGGTCCTCATTCACGAGGTCCGTGAGGGCTCCTGGGGCGCCGGCGGCATGACGGTTTCGGCGCTGGACGTGGCCTCCTTCCTCAGCGCCGACCTTTCTGCCGCGCGCCGCGACGAGATCACCGCCGCGCTGGCGCCGAAGCTGGCCTGAACCGATGCGCGCCGACCTGCGCTACATCGGCTTGTGCGCGGGCCTGGGCCTGGCGCTCGGATGGATCCCGTCGCTTCTGCACGGGCCTATCGCCGCCAAGTTCCAGATCCTGCACATCGACGGATCGGCGGTGTGGGCCTGGCACGTCGCGCGAAGCTCGATCGGTCTGTGGGTCGGAGTCGTGGGCGTGCCGCATGCCTGGTACCTGCGCGGCCCGCTGTGCGGATTCCTGGTGATGCTGCCGCTGACGCTGGTCAGCTTTGCCATGCCGGGCTGCGGCTTTCCTTGAATGTTCTGGAATCTCCTCACCGGTTCGGTGACGGGTCTGATCATTGCCGCAGCAGCGTTCCTGGCCACCGCGCGGTACGGCGCCTACGACTAGCCAGAGACTGACGGCATGCGCAGCTGTCGAGGCGCCGCCTTCGCCACGCCTACTCGTTCACCAGCGCGCACGCGCAGCTTCCGCCCTCGTCGACGCACGAATGCTGTCCGTCGCAGGAGCCCAGGCAACTGGGCGGCCCTTGGATGAGACCGCAAGGAAAGAAGACGTCGACGCCGTCGCAGATGCAGGCGCCGTTGTCGGGGACGCACGCGAAGTTCTGATCGCCGCAGGTGCCGTCGCAGGCCGGCGCCGTCGCGTCCACGCAGCTGCGAGGCGTACCGGCGGGCTGCGTGGTCGTCGTCGTGGGCGGCGGAGCACCGAAGATCGCCGGCGCGCACATCTTCGACGAACGCACGCCGCTGATCTGCCGGGTACCGAACTGATCGCTCATCGTCAGGGACTGCGGGAGCGAATCGTCCACGCACTTGACGGTGTAGCAGAGGAAGGCGTTCTCCAGATCCTGGCCCGTGATCGACAGCGACGGCGCATTGGTGTCGCCGAGAACCTTCTCGACGGGAACGCAGAGCTCGCGGCTTCGCACCTTGACCGTGCAGCCTGCCGACAGATCGAACGGCGGCTCGTGGAGCGGAACCAGGTCGACCGCCGCGGTGAACGAGGTCGAGTCCTTGATCTTGAAGCAGCGCAGGTGGTCGTAGGGCTGGGCGTACGCCCCCGACGCAGATGCCGTCAGGATCGCGGTGAACGTGCAGGCCAGGAAGCTTCTCATCGTTTTCTCTCGTAAGCGGCTCGCCTCTCCGCCAGCTAGTCGCTCTTGTCGCTGAGCTGGCTGGCGTCGTTGCGGGTAAAGGGCGAGCTGAACTCGGCGCCGAAGCAAGTGCCGGCGCTCTCGCTTCGAAGCTGCACCGTGACCGTGCTGGCGCCGCCGATGGCCAGTGGCGCCAGGCCGAGCGCTGCGCCTCGGCCCTTCAGCTTGATGCGCGCCTTGCCGGCAACGCCGGTCTTGAAGAGCGCCGAGGTGATGCCGCCGGGCGAGCCGTCGCTGCGCCGATACTTGAAACTGCCGCCGGCCAGCTCCGACCAGCCCTCGCCCGCGGGAATGGCGCTGCTGACCAGGAGCGCGTCCTCATCGTAGACGCACAGATGGTAATCGTCGGCGGCCGACGGATCGCCGAAGTCGCTGACCGCGGGACCCCTTCCCCACTTCCACTGCAGGCGGTCGTCGCTGCCACTCTCGGTGAGCTTGAGCGATGAGCCGCCGGTCGCGGGAACATCGCACACGAGTGCAGGCTCGGTAAGACCCGAGCAGCCACCGGCGCCGTCGCACGTATCGCCGTTCGTACATGCCTCGCCGTCGTCGCAGGAGGCACCGTCGCTTTCGAACTGACACCCGCCGTCGCAGCAGTCGCCGCCGGCCAGATTCGCGTCGTCGCACTGCTCGTCGCCCGCGGCGATGCCGTTGCCGCATGCGGTGACCGTGCAGTTGGCGTCGCAGCCGTCGCCGCTCATCAGACCACCGTCGTCGCAGGTCTCACCGGCATCGACGTTGCCGTCGCCGCAGGTGGCCTCGTCGGCGCCGATGTCGACGCGCCCGCCCGAGACGCGCACCGAGTCGTCGATGTCGGTCTGTCCGACGCCCGCGTAGACTGGATTGCCCGCGTCCACCGCGGGCGACGTTGAGGTCAAATGGAAATCGCCCGCGCCGGCGTCGAGCAGCTGCGGATCGGCGAAGATGCCGTTGTCGTCCTGACTCGCTCCCTGCCAGGCCGCAAATCCGGAGTACGCCACGCCGCTGTCACCGAACTGCGCCGCCGCCGCGCCGTCCTCGGTGAAGTACAGGTTGTAGTCGAACAGGTTGCCACTGGTCGCATTGAAGGAAGCGACCATGGTGTTCATCGGCGCGCCGTCGCCGCTGTCGCGGCTCCAGACCAGGTTGTTCTCCAGGACGTTGTCGTCGCCGTACTGCACCCAGATCTCGCCGACTCCGTCATTGGCGTCGGTGCCGTTCTTGTAGAGCGTGTTGTTGTAGAAGTAGTTGTCGTTGGCCCTGCCCACCGAGGCGCTGTAGCCGCCGAAGATCAGCCCGACCACGCGATTGCCGTAGACGACGTTGCTGCGCACGACGTTGCCGGTGGCGTTGATGCCGTTGTTCTCGGCCCCGACCTCGATGCCCAGATCGCAACCGGTCACCGTGTTGTTCTCGATGAGGATGTCGCGCCCGCCGTCGATGTAGATACCGCCCGAAAAGCCGCTGCCGCAGCGTTCGACCAGATTGCCGCGGCACACGCCCTCGCGCGCGACCAGGTTGGGGTTCGGCTGGATGTCGGTCTCGCCGCCGATGAAGTCGATGGCGATGTTGTTGACGTCGTGCACGTAGTTGCCGGTCACCTCGAAGGCCCGGACGTTGCCGTTGAGCACCAGGGCCTCGCTCGGCGAGGGATCGCAATCGAAGATCTCGTTGCCGTCGATGATCAGGTCTTCGACGGGCGTGGCCTGATCGGCATAGACGGTGATGCCCATGGCGTTCTGGCCGCGGATCTCGCGGATGACGTTGTCGCGGATCGTGATGCCCTTGCCGCTGCCGAGGATGCGGATGCCCGAACCGTCGTTCAGCCCCGTGTTGTCGCGGATGGTCAGGCCGATGACCGAGACGTGGCTGCGATTGTCGATCAGGACGATGTTGTCGCCGGGTACCGAGGCGCCCGACAGGATCGTGGTGGCGGCGCCGGCCGAGGAGGTCAGCACGATGGGGCTGCCCGGCGTGCCGCTGGAGGCAAACGCAACCTTCTCGTTGTAGGTGCCGGGCGCGACCAGCACGGTATCGCCGGGGCCCGCCGCATGGAGCGCAGCCTGGATGGTGGCATGGTCGGCCGGCACGTCGATGGTGGCCGCTTGCGCAGGCGCGGCCGCCAGCAATGCACCGGCGGCGGCCAGCGCGGCGGTCCGCATGCGGACTCGCATGTCGGCCGGGACGCCGGCCCCAGCGCCGGTCGCTACGCGCGCTCGCACGCCGGTTCGATCACTCGATCGTATCATTGGCTTCCCCCCTGACATGCGCCGCGGCGCATGCGCGGCGCAGAATGTCTGACCGCTGCTGCCTTGTCGACTCTGCTTCTGCCACAGTGGAACGCCTGTCCGCCGCCATTTCACAGACCGACCTGACGGCGCTCTGTCGGGCGCTCGGCGTGCAGCGCAGCTATCGCGACGGCACGGGTACGACCCGCACTCCGGACGTCGATGCTCTGATCGCGGTGCTGCGCGAGCTCGGCGCACCGATGACCGGCGCCGAGGACGCGGCCGAGGCGCTGCGCGAGCTGCGCCAGCAGCGCTGGCGGCGCATCCTGCCGCCGGTGCTTTGCGCGGAGGTGGGTGATCGGCTCTGGGTGTCGGTTCGCGCACCCGGCTCGCCCGCGCCACCGCAGGCCCAGCTCGTTCTCGAAAACGGCGAGCACATCGAGATTCGCGCGGCGCGCGGCGATTCGCAGTCATTCCTGCCGAAGGGGATGGAGCGTTGGGTGCTGCATGCTCCCGTGCTCGAGAGCGCCGGCTATCACTCGCTCGAGATGGAGATGGACGGCGAGGTCCACACCGCGCTGGTACTGGCGGCGCCGCCGCATCTTCCCGAGCCCGCCGGCGCGCAGTGGGCGCTGTTCGCGCCGCTCTACGCGCTGCACACGCGCCAGCGGGAGGAGCTCGCCACCTTCACCGAGCTGGGCCGCTTCGGGGAGCTCGCGCATCGCGCCGGCGCCAGCCACGTGGCAACGCTGCCCCTGCTGGCCGGCTTTCTGGGCGAGCCGCTCGAGCCGAGTCCGTACTCGCCGCTGACCCGCTGCTTCTGGAACGAGCTCTACGTCGACGTGCACGAGGCGCCCGAACTCCGTCACTCGCCGGCGGCGCGGCGCCTTCTCGAATCGGGCGAGCATCGCGCAGCCGCCGCGGCTGCGATCGCGGCAGGGCGCATCGATTACGGCGCGGCCATGCATGTGCGCCGCGCAGTGCTCGAGCTTCTGGTCCGCGCGCTGGACGAACGCGGCAACGAAGCACGCCGCCACGCCTTCGAAGCCGATCTCGCCGCCGAGCCCGAGCTCGCGCGCTACGCCGCGTTCCGCGCCGCGCTCGATGAGCAGCGCACGACGTGGCCGAGCTGGCCGGCCGATCTGCGCGACGGCCGCCTCGGCGAAGCGGACTTTGCGCGGCCGACGTTCCGGTACCATGCCTACGCGCAGTGGCTGGCGCGCCAGCAGGTGGCGCAGGCCGCATCGGCCTCGGGCGCCGGCCTGTATCTGGACCTTCCGATCGGTTCGCATGGCGGCGGCTATGACACGTGGCGCTGGCGCGACGCGTTCGCGACGGCATTCTCGGCGGGCGCGCCGCCGGATGCCTTGTTCGACGGAGGACAGAACTGGGCCTTTCCTCCGCTGCATCCCGAGCGCGTGCGCCGCGCCGGCTATGCGCCGTTGCGCGCGGCGCTCCGGCATCACTTCTCGCACGCGAGCGTGCTGCGCATCGACCACATCCTCGGCTTCCATCGCCTGTTCTGGATTCCTCCGGATGCCGGCGCGCGCGACGGCGTCTACGTCGGCTACCGGTGGCGCGAGCTCTGGAGCGTTCTCGCGATCGAGGCGGCGCGCGTAGGCGCGATCGTGGTCGGCGAGGATCTCGGAACCGTGCCCGGCCAGGTGCGGCGCCAGATCCGGCAGCGCCGCGCGCTGCGCATGTACGTGATGCCGTTCGAGGGCCGCCAGGACGAGGCATCTCCGCTCGCAGAGCCGCGGGACGATTGCCTGGCATGCCTGGGCACGCACGACACCGCGCCGTTCGCGACGTGGTGGGAGACCACGGGAGACTGGGGCCGGCGCATCCTCGCGAAGGTTGCGACGGGCGCGATGGCCGCGAGCGGCGCGGTGGCCGCGACGGGCGCGATGGGCGCGATGGGCGCGATGGCCGCGAGCGGCGCGGTGACCGCAACGGGCACGGCGATCCCTTCGGGCGATGAGACCGGCGCAGAGCTTGTGGAGGCGCAGCGCGCGCTCCTTGCGTGGCTCGGCCGAAGCGACGCCTCCATCGTCTTGGCCAATCTCGAAGACCTGTGGCTCGAGCGCGAGCCGCAAAACCGCCCCGGAACCGACGCCGCCTCCGGCAATTGGCAGCGGCGCGCCGCCCTCTCGCTCGAAGAGATTGCCGCCGATCCGGGAGTGCGCTTACTTCTCGAAGGGCTCGATCACGCGCGCCGCTCTCGCCGGCACGCAAAGGCAGACCAGGACCGTTGAGCACGCGCAAGAAGAAGGACCCTGCCGACGCCGAGACGGTCACGCCCAGGCGGGCTCGTGCCGAGAAGAGCGCTGCCGCCAAGCCCGGTGCTGCGGCATCGACGACCGCATCGGCCCGCTCCAGGAAGAAAGACGAAACCGGCAAGACGCCGCGTCCCAAGCGAACACGCGTCACGCGCGTTCCGGTTCCCGAGCCATCGCCCGTCGAGACGTTGCCCGTCCTCGAGCCCGTGCCGGAGGTCGCTGGCGCGCCCGGGCCGGCATCGCCATGGCTGGGCGAGCACGACCTGCACTTCTTCAACGAAGGCACGCACCGGCGCCTCTACGAGAAGCTCGGCGCCCACGTCGCGCAGCGCGACGGCCGCCGCGGCGTGCACTTTGCCGTATGGGCTCCCAACGCGCGCAACGTCAGCGTGGTCGGCGATTTCAACGGCTGGAACGGCGATGCCGATCCACTCCGAGCGCTGGGAACCTCGGGCGTGTGGGAAGGGTTCAGCGAGAGCGCCGCGCGCGGCAGCCTCTACAAGTTCCGCATCGATTCGCTGGTGGACGGACGACGCCGTGAGAAGGCCGATCCGTTCGCGATCTTCGCCGAGCAGGCGCCGCGTACCGCCTCGGTGGTCTGGGATCTCGACTACGAGTGGAACGATGCGCAGTGGATGAAGACGCGCTGGGCGCGCAACGCTCTGGACTCGCCCATCACCATCTACGAGATGCACCTCGGCTCGTGGCGCCATCGCCCGGGCGGCTGGTCCTACGGCTACCGCGACATCGCCGATCCGCTCATCGAGCATCTCCAGCGACACGGGTTCACCCACGTCGAGATGATGCCGCTCATGGAGCATCCCTTCTACGCGTCGTGGGGCTACCAGGTCTCGGGCTACTTCGCGGCCACGTCGCGCTTCGGCACGCCGCAGGACCTGATGTACCTGGTCGATCGCCTGCACCAGGCCGGCATCGCCGTGATCCTGGACTGGGTACCCTCGCATTTTCCGGAAGACGATCACGGGCTGGGCCACTTCGATGGCACGCATCTGTTCGAGCATGCCGACCCGCGCAAGGGCTTCCATCCCGACTGGAAGAGCCTGGTCTTCAACTACGACCGCAACGAGGTGCGTGCTTTCCTGCTGAGCAGCGCCATCTTCTGGCTCGACCGCTACCACGTCGATGCCATCCGCGTCGATGCCGTGGCCTCGATGCTCTACCTCGACTACTCGCGCGGTCACGGACAGTGGATTCCCAACGAGCACGGCGGACGCGAGAACCTCGGCGCCATCTCGTTCCTGCGAGCGCTCAACGAGGCCGTCTACGCCGACTTTCCCGACACCCACACCATCGCCGAGGAATCGACCTCGTGGCCGATGGTGTCGCGACCGACGTCGGAGGGCGGGCTCGGCTTCGGCATGAAGTGGGACATGGGCTGGATGAACGACACGCTCGCCTACTTCTCGCGCGACCCCATCCATCGCCGCTATCACCAGAGCGCGCTCACCTTCCGCATGATCTACGCGTTCAACGAGAACTTCGTGCTGCCGCTCTCGCATGACGAAGTGGTGCACGGCAAGGGCTCGCTGGTGGCCAAGATGCCCGGCGATCCCTGGCAACGCCTGGCCAACCTTCGCCTGCTGCTGGCGTATCAGTGGATGATGCCGGGCAAGAAGCTGCTGTTCATGGGCGCCGAGCTCGCCCAGCCCTACGAGTGGAATCACGACGCGCCGCTGGACTGGCAGGGCTTCGAGGCGAGCCCGCAGCGGCAGGGCATCGCGCGCCTGGTCGCGGACCTGAACGCGCTCTACACCTCGGTGCCTTCGCTGCACGAGCGCGACTTCGACGGCTCCGGCTTCGAGTGGATCGACTGCGCCGACGCCGCCGGCAGCACGCTGTCGCTGCTGCGCTGGGACGCGCTGCGCAGCACGCCCGTCATGGCCGTCTTCAATTTCACGCCCGTCCCGCGAACCGGCTACCGCGTGGGCGCTCCCGTGGCAGGTCACTGGCGCGAGCGCCTCAACACGGACTCGTCGCTGTACGGCGGCACCGACATGGGAAACATGGGCGGCGTCAACACCGAGGAGATTCCCATGCACGGCCGTCCCGTCTCCGTCCGTCTGGTGCTGCCGCCGCTGGCCGCCGTGATCCTTCGCTACGAGGGCGACGGCGGCGCACCGGCGATCACCGAGTGGTAGGCGGTTCCATGACCGCCCACGCCCTGTGCATCCACGGCCACTTCTACCAGCCGCCGCGTGAGAACCCGTGGACGGGAGTGATCGACGAGCAGCCCAGCGCCGCGCCCTTTCACGACTGGAACGAGCGCATTACCGACGAGTGCTACCGCGCCAACGCCAACGCGCGGATCATGGCGGGCCTCGGCCTTCCCGACCGCACCATCGCCAACTACGCATACATGAGCTTCAACTTCGGCCCGACGCTGCTGAGCTATCTGGCGCGCGAGCAGCGCGACGTCTACCAGGCCCTTCTCGTCGCCGACCGCCAGGGCGCCGAGCGTTTCGGCGGCCACGGCCCTGCCATCGCGCAGAGCTACTCGCACGCGATTCTTCCGCTGGCATCGGCGCGCGATCGCCGCACGGAGATCCGCTGGGGCCTCAGAGACTTCGAGCTGCGCTTCGGCCGCAGGAGCGAGGGCATGTGGCTGCCCGAAGCCGCCGTCGACACGCCGACATTGGAAGCGCTCGTCGACGAAGGCGTCCGCTTCGTCATCCTCGCCGAGCGCCAGGCCGCCCAGATCCGAACAAAGGGCTCGCCTGCCGGATCTAAAGGGGACAGTCCCCTTAAAGACCTCAGAGGCGAGATTGACGAGTGGAAGCAGGTCGGCGCCACTGCCGGCGTGCTCGACACGCGCCAGCCCTACCTGGTGCGCCTTCCCTCCGGCCGCAGCATCGCGGCCTTCTTCTACGACGGCGGCCTGGCCCACGATGTCGCCTTCGGCGACGCGCTCGGCGACGGCGCGCGCTTCCTTCGCACGCTCGAAGCGGCCGCAGCCGGCGACCACAGCAGCGAGCCACGCCTGGTGCACTTCGCCACCGACGGCGAGACCTTCGGCCATCACCACCACTTCGCCGACATGGGCCTTGCCTGGATCCTCGAATCCGCTGGCCTCGGCCGCAGCGAGCTGGGCCTGACCGTGTACGCGAAGTGGCTCGACGAGCATCCGCCGGCGATGGAAGCCCGCCTGCACGAGCGCAGCTCGTGGAGCTGCATCCACGGCGTCGAGCGCTGGCGCTCGGACTGCGGCTGCCACGGCGGCCGGCGCAGCAACGGCTGCCAGCTCTGGCGCGGGCCGCTGCGCGAGGCATTCGACGATCTGCGCGACCAGCTCGGCGGCCTGTTCGAGCGCGAGGGCGCCACGCTTTGGAAGTCGCCCTGGGACGCGCGTGACGCCTACGCCGACCTGCTCGTGAGCCGCACGCGCAAAGACGAGACGGAATTCCTGCGAACGCACGGCGCAGCCGACCTGAAGCCGCGCCAGCGCCGCCGCGCCCTCGAGCTTCTCGAGATGCAGCGGCACGCGCTGCTCATGTACGCGAGCTGCGCCTGGTTCTTCGACGACCTCTCCGACATCGAGCCGCTGCAGGGAATGGCGCATGCCGCCCGTGCCATCGAGCTGGCCGGGCAGGCCGGCGCCGAGATCGAAAAGCGCTTCGTGGCCGTGCTGGGACAGGTGCGCGGAAACGATGGCGACGTCGGCGACGTCCTGTACCGGCGCGTGCTGGCGGAGCGGCGGCCCGGCCGCCTGCCGAGCGGCGGCGCGGCATCTCGAAAACGTCCGTGAAGCTGTGAGCCCGAGGCACACCGTTCGAACGAACGTCTCTTGTCTCAGCGCAGGCCGCGACGGTATGCATGCGCCATGCACCCACTGCGGCTCGCCGGCTTCCTGACTTTTCTCGTTGTCCTCGACCTGATCGCCTGCCGTCCTCCGACCGCGTCGGCAGCCGCCGGCTACCGCGATGGCGAGGTGATCGTGCGCTTCCGTGCAGGCGCGAGCCAGCGAGCCGGCGACCAGGTCCACCGGCGTCTGGGCGCGCGCGTCGCACGCTCGTTCCGCTTCGTCCCGCGGCTGCAGCAGGTCACGCTTCCGCCCGGCGTGTCGGTCGAGGAGGCGTTGTCCGTCTACATGTCCGACCCGGCCGTCGAATACGCGGAGCCCAACTATCTGGTCGAAGCTTTCGATCTTCCGGACGCGATCCATTTCGGCGACCAGTGGGGCTTGCACAACACCGGCCAGGACGGCGGTACGCGCGACGCCGACATCGACGCTGCCGAGGCCTGGGACATCGAGACCGGTGATCCCTCCGTCGTCATCGGCATCATCGACTCCGGCATCGACTACGACCATCCCGACCTCGCACCGAGCATGTTCGGGAACCCGGGCGAGTGCACGGCCGACGGTCTGGACGATGACGGGAACGGGCACGTCGACGACTGCTACGGCATCGACACCTACGACGAGGACTCCGATCCGTCGGATGCCTACTTCCACGGCACGCATGTGGCCGGCATCGTCGCCGGTGCCGGTGTCGGTGTGGCAGGTGTCGCGCGCAACACCAGCCTGATGGCATGCAAATTCCTGGGCGCGAACCGATTCGGCCACATTGCCGATGCCATCGCGTGCTTCGAGTACTTCGGCGACCTGCGCTCGCGCGGAGTCAACGTGGTC
>DASPNH010000028.1:0-3905 GCA_035626675.1 Binatia bacterium | reverse complement strand
AGAAGAAGAACTCTACGCCATAATTCAGTACCGAAATGCGCTCGTGCATGGTTCTGACATGAACGTGAGTCGGTCGATGGTGGACCGAGTTGAGCACGCTCGTCGGATGCTTGAACAGCTACTCGCAGACGTGATCGACTTCGATTTCAATCCTGAAGGCACACCCTAGCTTTGGAGCGCGTGCATCACCATCCAGACATCGTGCAGGGCGTCCTCGTATTCGGCTCCTGCCCTTCCCTGATATCGGGCAACCTCGTCTTTGAAGTTCCCGTAGTCTAGGTCCTCTGCAAGCTCTGAAAGAACCCGAGTCCAGACGGCCTTCTCCACGAAGATGCGAAAGGCGTAGTCGGTACCGCAGCCCTCTCTAATTTCACTCCCGCCGAGAAGATCAGGGAACCGTTTCTTCACCTCGGTGGACACCGCAAAAGCGGCCATACGTCGACGTCTGAAAACCGGCCATAGGGAATCCTTGCCGGGACGTGTCCGCTTATCCCACCTGCTGTTGCGGGTTCAAGTTCTCGCCCTTCTTCATTCGCCAGCTTCTCGGTCCGCACTTAAGGACATGGCCGTGGTGCAGCATGCGGTCCAGTAGTGCGGTGACGGCCGCAGTGTCGCCGAGCAGCTTTCCCCAGTCCTCTACCGGCCGATTGGAGGTGATCATCGTGCTGGCGCGTTCGTAGCGGCGCATCACCAGCTCGAGCAGGTCTTCGGCAGCCGTGGCCGGGAGCTTGCGCATTCCGAGGTCGTCGATGATCAGCAAGTCCACGCTGGCTGCCTCGGACATGTACTCGGCTCGGCGATTCTCCACCGTCGCTTCGGCGATCTCTTCGAGCAGTTCGTGGGTTTCGCGGTAGAGCACGGCGTAGCCCTGGTGAATGGCGGAGCGCCCGATCGCCTGAGCGAGGTGCGACTTGCCGGTTCCCGGCGGGCCGAGCAGCAGGCAGTCTTCCTTCTGGGCAATGAATCGTCCGGTACCGAGGTCGCAGATCAGACGCCGGTCGATCTTTCGGTTGAAGTCGAATTCGAAACTCTCGAGTGTCTTGTCGCCGTCGCGGAAGCTGGCCTGCTTCATGCGGCGGTCGATCAGGCGGTCCTGGCGGCGCACGAGCTCGTCGCTGACGAGCACCGAGAGAAAATCGATCGCGGTCATGTTCGCCGCCTGGGCCTGTACCAGGCGCGACTCCAGGGCGTCGGTCATGCCCGAGAGCCTGAGCTTTCGCAGGGCAGCCTGCAGTTCAGTCTGGTTCACGGTTGTTCTCCTTGTTCGGTGACGACGTTGACGTAGTCGCGATACTTGGTCAGCTCGCGAATGAGCGGGTCGATCTGCTTGAGGACGACAGACTCTGGACGCTGACGCTCCAGGTAGCGGCGCACAAAGCGGTACTCGCTGATGCCGAGCTCGAGCGCGGCGGCGCACGCATCGTCGGTGGCCGCAGCGCCGTGCTTGCGGGCCAGCGTCAGCACGCCCTGGATTCGGCGCACGGCGGTCTCGCGGTCGCGCTCAAAGGCGGCGCGGCACAGCTGGCCGACCTTTACCCCGACGCCGGCGGCGCGCAGCAGGAGCGCCTCTATGCCTGGACTGGTGCGCCGCGGCTGATCGTGCGCCATCATGCGGCGACCACCGGGGCGCTGACGCAGGTGTTCGCGCAACAGCACGTGATTCTTGGGATTCAGGATGCGCACGTGCAGGTCATCCCATTGCACGAGCAGATCTTGGCCGATGTAGCCCGGCGGCGGCGCGTAGTAGGCGCGTTCGACCTCGACGTAGCCGTCCAGGTGCACGGTTCGCCGGCCGTGGCGGTAGTAGCGAAATGGCTCAACGGGCAATGCCAACAGATGCGGACGCTCGGCTTCGAACATCGCGCTGACCTGCTGCTTGGTGGTGCCGTGGATGCGCGTGTCGGCCCAGCGATCTTCCCACCGGTCCAGGTATGCCTGCGCCTGCTCCAGACTGTCGAAGCGAAGGCCGGCCAGCTTGCGCTGCGCGTGCGCGACGCCTGATTCGACCTTGCCCTTGCGGTCGGGGTGACGCACGCGGCACGGCAGAGCGACGACGCCGTAGTGCGCGAGCATGTCGCGGTAGACCGGGTTCAGACCCGGGTCGTGGACGTCGGGAGTCAGTACGCCTTCGCGCAGGTTGTCGAGCACCACCGTGCGCGCGGCTCCGCCCAGACGGCGAAACGATGTCTCGTGCAGCTGCGACCATATCTGGCTGCTCGACTGAAACGTCAGCAGGCGGACCGCCTTTCGCGAGTACCCCAGCGTCAGGACAAACAGCCGGGTGCGCTTATGCTTGGCACCGGGCGAGGGCCGCACCATCGGGCCGGTGCCGTAGTCGACCTGCGCTTCCTCGCCAGGACCGGTGACGATCACCGGATGGGCCTCGGTGCTGACCGAATCGAGGCGAAGCTGGCTGACGAAACGTCGCACGCTGGCGTAGCCGTGCTGGAATCCGTGGTCGTCGACCAAATCCTGCCACGTCGACATCGCATCGCGACCGACCCGGACCGCCGCCTCGATCAGATCGCGATACGGCTCGCTGGCGCTGACCGACGGGCTTCGGCCAGGCCGAATCGGTGGAAAACCGGCGGCAGAGTCGGTGGACACCTCTATGGCCGCTTTTGACGGCTGGCCATGTCCCCACCGCCCGGGCTCGCGGATCTCGATTCCGGCGGCGCGCAGGTATCGGCCTGCAGTCTCGCGCCGCACGCCGACTTCTTCCTCGATCCGCCGCAGCGTCCAGCCCAGACGCCCAAGCGCGAGTACTTGTTGATGTTTCGACTTACTCAAGACGTTGGCCATCCCGACGTGGGAGCACCGCTCCCGCGTCCGATCAACGTCCCGGCAATCTCATCCCCTATGGCCGCTTTTCAGGTGTCGACGCTATGGCCGCTTTTGGGTGTCGACCGAGGTTCAGAGCTTTCAGATGATGCCGAGTTCTGGCTCGCACCATGAGCAGGTCAGGGTCGATAGCCTCTCCCGGCCCGCCCTGTTCCTTCCGGGCGCAGACGACTGAGAAAAATCCGTGACGGGTGAAGATCCACAAACCGCTCCTGTCCCCTGACCGCATTCTGGCGACCTTCTATAGGCGGCGGACCGGTCGAAGGGGCCAAGAGTATATCACAGAAAGTCACAACGGTCCCCCGTGCACAACTTCTTTGCGAAGGCGATGAAGAACCCTCAACATTGCCACAGAGGATAATCGACCGTGGCGCTTTGTGAAAAAGTAGAAGCCGCACTGTGGGACGACCTTCCGCGTGCAGATTCGTTTCCCGCCGTTCGACCACTACTTACGCACTATACTTCGATGGCAGCCTTTCAGGGCATCATCGAAACTAACGAGATTTGGCTCTCCCATCCGCTCTACACGAACGACTGGGAAGAACTGCGCTTCGGGATGACCGAGTGCGCCCAAGAACTGCTCTTCCACGATGGTATTCGCAATGCTTGCCGCACGGAAGAGGCGCACAATTCTCTGGTGCGCATGTACGACTACTACTACAAGGAATTCGAGAGCAAGCACGCATTCGATATCTACGTCCTATGCCTATGTATTCATGACGACGAAGAAGACGGAGATGGCCGTTTGTCCATGTGGCGAGGCTACGGCGACAACGGAAGCGGCGTTGCCATAGTGTTCGACACTGCAGCAATTCCTGTCGCGGAAGAACCGCTCCTGATAGTGGACCGCGTCGTATATTTGACTCGTGACCAGCGACTAGGCTGGGCAAAACACAAACTTGACATGATTGCAGCGGCAATGTCCGAAGCTGAGCTTACGGAAGACGATTTGTCGGACATTGCCCATCATTGGATCGAGCGCCTGAAGCTGTTCTCGCTATTCACAAAGCATCGCGGGTTTCGCGAAGAGTCCGAATGGCGTATCGCCTACATGCCAGATCGCG
>DASPNH010000027.1:0-5353 GCA_035626675.1 Binatia bacterium | reverse complement strand
GAACGCCACGACCACGGCCAGCACGGCGAGGTACAGGAAGCGGCCGCGAGTCAGGAGCCAGCGCATCGCTAGCGCGCGACCTTGGGCGGCAGGGCGCGAATCGATGGCTTGGGTGCCGCAGGTGCGCTGGGCGGGGCCTTGACCTTCGGCGCCGGCGCGGACGACGGCGGCGACTCCACGACCACGGGCGCATCCTTGGCGGCCGGACCACTGCCGGCCGCGCCATCGGATGATCGCGCGGCCGCGGGCGCGGAACCGCCGGTCATCGCGCGCATGCGGCCTTCCTCGAAGCTGATCGCGGGTGTCTCGCCGCGCGCTGCATCGTAGACCAGGCGCGCCAGCCAGCGGCCATCGGCGGCGCGCGCCTCGGGCTCGGTCACATAGACGTGGACGAGAATCTCGTTGGCACTGTCGCGGTAGAGAAAGCCCGTGCGCTGGCGCGCGATCTCGAGGCGCTCGAGCATCTCCTCACGAATGGCCTGCTCGTCGGCAACACCGGTGAGCAGCACGTGCTGGACGATGCTGGTCTTGGCCGGCGAGTCGGTGACGTACTGATTGAGCTGGCGAAAGCGAAACTCGCCGCCTGCCTCGACAGCCAGGAACACGATCCCCGCAGCAAGGGCCAGCGCTGTCGAGCTCGATACTCTCATCGTGCGAAGGCGGCAGGCGAGCTTGGCCGCTCGCGAGCGCCGATCATGTCACGGCCGGTAGGAAATCTCGCCCGCGGCTCGCGGGTCAACGTCACGGACGCGTCACGATGGCGGCCAGAGAGACTCCGAAGGGCAGGCCCGTGCGTGCGGCGACCTCGGCCTCGACGCGGTAGACGCCGCGCAGGATCCGGTTGATCGGCGCAGGTACCACGCCAAGGTCCGCGCCGTGCTCCTGCGCTCCGGTAGCGCGGCGCAGCAGGCGAATTCCGGCCGTTGGCGCAAAGATCGCGCAGCTTGCCCAGCCCAGGTAGTCCAGACGCAGGCCGCTGCGCAGGATGAGGGCGCGAAGCCCGGCGCGCGTGTAGCGGCGCTTGTGCTCGAGCGCCACGTCGTGATTGCTCCAAAGGAACGGCCAGGCCGGCACGTGGATGGCCAGGGCGCCGCCGGGCCGGAGCACGCGTCCGAGCTCGGCCAGGAAGCGGGCATCGTCCTCGACGTGCTCGATGATGTCGTAGGCGGTGACGACGTCGAAGCTTCCGCTGGCGAAGGGAAGCTCGGGTGCGCTGGCGGCGACGACCTTGGCAATGCCGCGCGAACGAACGAACCCGAGCGCATCCAGGCTGCGGTCGCTGGCGACGACCTCGCCGTAGCGGGCGAGCTCGACCGCGTTGGCGCCGGCGCCGCAGCCGACGTCGAGCAGGCGAAGGTCGCGCCGGTTGAGGCGCTCGCCCAGCAGGCGTCGCATCAGCAGGCGCTTGCCGGAGAACCACCAGTGGTCCGCCTCGACGTCATACATCTCCTGGATCTGCTCGCGCTGCATGAGACGGATGGTTCCAGGGGCGGACGGGAGAGTCGAGAGGGGTCCCGGCAAACGTAGCGGGAGAGGCAGGATTCGGTCCTTGCGGAACCGCAAAGCTGGTGAATGCAGCGGTTCCGGATCATGACGAGGTCATGGTTGCCGGTACCGGGTCTGCGGCCGTGTGGCTCGTGCGACTTCTCGTGACCGTGACGGCGGCTCTTGTGACCGGAAAGGCTGCGTTGTCAGTGCCCACGGCGCTCGGGACGAAGACTCCCACGGTGCACGCGGACGCCTCTCGGTCATTTCACTCCATTTTCTGGCTGGCGGCAGCCAGCCAGGCGCCCATCCACCTCGCATATTTCACCGATTCGCTGGCGGTCTCCATGCAGGCGGACAGGTCGACACCTCAACGGCTGGTCCGTAGCCTCGACGCCGAGCTGAAGGCGCGCGGCCTGTGCGGCACACGGGCGGTCAAATTGAGTCAGCTTTTCTACAAGCGTCTTTCGATCTGGTCCTACTATTTTCTTCACGATCGAGCTGCACGCAGCGAGCCGCACGTCGCAGTTCTCGAATTCAACCTCTACAACTTCTCCGCAAGCTGGCATCGATCCGCTGCCAACGAGGCGACGGCGTTCCTGCCCTTCGACCACCTCCGGAATGTTCTGGCACTACCCGTCGAAACTGCCGGGTTCACGTTCGACACTTGGCTGCTGCATCGGCTCTTCGACCACTACGGCATGCTGGATGTGCGGCGCAGCCTGCAGCGGTCTCAGGCACTCATGACGGAGAGCTACTGGCTCGCCGGCGACCTGATGCAGGAGATGTTCTCCGGTTCGCCCCTGTCGCTACGCACCGTTCATTTGGCTCATGCAAAGGCACACGATGACAGCGCTTTCGCTCGACGGTCGAGTGCGAAATTCAGCCGCACGCTTTTCGGCACGGCGCTGACCGGAGTCGATGAAAAATCGCCGCCATTGCTGGTCCTGCGAGCGATCCTGGAAAGATTCCGCGACGACGGAATCATCACTCTCGTCTACGTTCCGCCATACAACGTGGAACATCTGAACAGCATCGGGATTCTGCCCAATAGGCACTTCGAGCACGCCATCGAGCTCACTCGCGAGGTGGTGGAGGAATGCGGCGCACGGTTCGCCGATCTTCACGCCATTTTCGGCGACCAGTACTTTCTCGACAGTCAGGACCATCTGACCGACGAGCCGAACGACGGCCACGCGGAACTGGCGCGCCGGCTCACCGAGCTGCTCGTGGACGATGTCACCGCGATCGCCGAGCGCATGCGTCCTTCGCTCTGGCCCTTGCCGGCGACCTCCGATAGACGAATTCGATGACCGAGCGTGGCCGCCCGACCTGGCACCGGCCTGCAATGAACGCGGGCAGGATGAGGTGATGCGCGCATCGCAGGCTATTCAATGGGGGGGCCGTCTAGTGCTCGCGTGCCTGGTGGCGGTGATGGTGGCAAGCGCCGCGCTCGAGGGCGTCGATGCGATGGCGGTGCCCTATTCGCCGGTCCAGGTGGACGCGCTCGCGGCCATCGATTCGACTCTGAAAACGGCGCGCAAGACCCAGCCGATGCCGCTACGGATCGCCTTCTTCGGCGACTCGCTGGCTCAGACCAAGAACGCGTTCGCGGACTTCTCCAGATCGACCCCGCCGCGGATCATCGCGCACCTCGGAAGTCTGCTGGATGAGAAGCGACCTGGCCTCGGGAAGAGCGTGCAGCTCGTTCCCGTCATCTACTCGGGTCTGTCGCAGTGGTCCTACTTCTACGTACACGATCAGGTGATCGAGACTCGGCCGGCATTCGCCGTCATCGAGTTCAATCTCTACAACTTCTCTTCGTTCTGGCGCGGGCGCGATCGCAAGATCCTCGCCGCGCTGCTCGAGCTCAGTTTCCTGCCGCAGGTCATGGCGCTGCCGACCGGAAGCGCGGGCCTGGCAACGGACGAATGGTTCTTTGGCCGCGCTCTCGTCGAGGCCGAGCTCGTGGACCCGTGGCGTCGCACGCAACGTGAGCAGGCGCGGTTCGCTTCGGCGTATTGGCAAGCCACCCATGCCGTGCAGCGCAGCGCTGCCGGTCGCGATCTCGGGATGCTCAAGCAGCACACGTTGTCCAAGCTCGGCAGGGATGTCGTTGCGGGTTCCAATCGGGCTTCGGCCGCATACTCGCGAATGCTGCTCGGCGCTACACTCTCGGGCGTGACCGAGGATGACGCCGCGCTGCGAATGTTCGATGCCGTCCTCGCCGCGTTCGCCCGGGCCGGCATTCGCACGGTCGTCTATATCCCTCCCTACAACCTGGACCACTTGAAAAAGACCGGAGTGCTGCCGGATCCGGATTTCGAGGGCGCGATCGAAAAAGTGCAGTCGGTCGCCCACCGCAACGGCGCGCGCCTGGTCGATCTTCATGCGAAACTGCCGGACCGCTATTTTCGCGATCAGATGGATCATCTGGAGGAACGTCCCGAGGTCGATGGGCACGACGAGATCGCACGTTCGCTGGCCGAGGCGATGCTCGAGGACGCGATGCGCGTTGCGGCAGGCGAACGCTGATGCTGTTCAATACGGCTCAGTTCGCAGTCTTCTTCCTGGTCGTGCTGATCGGTCATCTGCTGCTTCGGGGCAAGTGGCGGGATGGATGGCTGCTGCTGGCGAGCATGGTCTTCTATGCGTTGTGGATACCCGCCTACCTTCTGCTCTTTCTCGGCGTCATGGCGGTCAACTATGTCCTGGCCATGGCCATCGTTCGCGGCCCTTCTGCGAAGCCGGCACTCATCACGTCGATCACGCTCACGCTCGGCCTGCTGGCGTATTTCAAGTATCGAAACTTCTTCCTGGAGAATCTGGCGTGGGCCATGGGGTTGAGCTTTCCCGCCGGAGAGATCTTTCTGCCGCTGGGGATCTCGTTCTACAGCTTCGTCATCATCGCGCTGAACGTGGACATCTATCGCGGGCACATGACGCTGCCCTCCCTGCCGCGCTACATGCTGTTCGTGATGTTCTTCCCTCATCTCATCGCAGGTCCCATCCTTCGCGGCTACGAGTTCCTGCCGCTGCTGGCCAACGGTGCGGTCTATACGCAGGAACGTGTCCGCCGCGGGCTGTGGCTCATCGCAAGCGGCCTGTTCAAGAAGGTCGTGATGGGAGACTTCCTGCTGGCGCCCTTCGTCAACGAGGTCTTCGCCAACCCGGGAGTTTCGAGCGCACCCGATCATCTGGCGGCGGCCTACAGCATGTCGTTCCAGATCTACTGCGATTTTTCCGGCTACAGCGACATGGCCAGGGGACTTGCGTGCCTTCTCGGATACGAGCTGCCACTGAACTTTGCCGAGCCCTACCTGTCGCGTAATCCCGGCGAGTTCTGGCGGCGCTGGCACATGACGCTGTCCCGATGGCTGCGCGACTATCTCTACATTCCGCTGGGCGGTAACCGGGGCGGCGAGGTGCGCACCGCGGTCAACATGCTGATCACGATGCTACTCGGAGGGCTTTGGCATGGTGCGAGCTGGAACTTCCTGATCTGGGGTGGTCTGCACGGAGTGCTGCTCGGGATCCATCGGTTCGTCTCGCGCACCCGCGGTGAGGAGCCCGTGCGCTTCGACTTGTCCAACGTCGTGCGCATCGTGCTCATGTTCCATGCGGCGACTCTCCTGTGGATCTTCTTCCGTGCGCCGGATTTCGGCACCGCGATGACGATGCTCGGCACGCTGTTCTCGACGTCATGGCAGGGAGAGTGGCCGGTGCTTCAGCTCGCGATCGTGGCCTTCTGTTACGCGACGCACGTATTGGAGCGGCTCGTGGTCGATCGCTCCGACCGCATCGTGGAGGGGACGCGCAGCTCCTGGTCGATGGCTGCTGCAGAGGGCGTGGCTTTCGGAGCCGTCCT
>DASPNH010000026.1:0-8831 GCA_035626675.1 Binatia bacterium | reverse complement strand
GAACGCCATCCAGCCGACGCCGCTTTCGACCGAAACGATCCTCAGCTCCGGGTTGCGCTCGAGGATCCCGGTCATCACGAAGTTCGCCAGCACCTCGGCCATCGCCAGCTTCGAGCGCACCATCCTGTCGGGGAATTCGGCCTGGGACCGCCACACGCAGAAGAACGATGCGACGGCCCTGTCCGAGTCGGCCAAGCGCGGGCTGGCACTGTTCGAGGGCAAGGCCTTCTGCACGCGCTGCCACGTCGGCTTCAACCTGAGCGACGGCATCTTCCACAACATCGGAGTCGGAATGACGGCCAGCGAGCCCGACATGGGACGCCACAAGGTCACGGGCAAGGAGGAGGACAAGGGCGCGTTCAAGACGCCCATCCTTCGCGACCTCAAGCGCACCGGCCCCTACATGCACGACGGCAGCGTGGCCACGCTGGCGCAGGTGGTGGACTTCTACGACCGCGGCGGCGAGCCCAATCAGTGGCTGGACCCGAAGATGGTCAAGCTGGGACTGACCGCGCAGGAGAAGGCGGACATCGTGGCATTCCTCGAATCCCTCGAAGGGGACTGGGTGCCGATGGCTCGTCCGGAGCTCCCGAAGTAGACCGGGAGCATGGAGCAGACCGCCGCCGTCACCGTCTACCGCAAGGACTACCAGCCGCCGCAGTTCAGGATCGACGAGGTCGACCTGCGCTTCGAGCTCGGCGACGAGGGCACGCGGGTCCGCTCCTGCCTGTCGCTGCGGCGCAATCCCGACCATCCGTCTCCGGGCCCCGACCTGGTGCTGGACGGCGAGGGCCTGGAGCTGCGCAGCATATCGCTGGATGGGCGCGAGCTGACGCCGGCCGAGTACGAGCTGACCGACAAGAGCCTGCGCATCGCGAACGTGCCCGAGCGGTTCTCGCTCGTCACCGAAGTTCTCATCCATCCCGAGGCCAACACGGCGCTGGAGGGACTGTACCGCTCCGGAGGAATGTTCTGCAGCCAGTGCGAGGCCGAGGGCTTCCGCCACATCACCTTCTTCGCCGACCGTCCCGACGTGCTGGCGCGCTTTACGACGACGATCGTCGCCGACGGCGCTCGCTATCCGGTGCTGCTGTCCAACGGCAACCCCGACGGCAGCGGCGTGCTGGACGACGGCAGGAGCTGGGCGCGCTGGCGCGATCCGTTTCCGAAGCCCTGCTACCTGTTCGCCCTGGTCGCGGGGAACCTCTCGTGCCTGGAGGACGAGTACGTCACGACCAGCGGACGTCGCGTGATCCTGCGCATCTACGTCGAGCCGCAAAACGCCGACAAGTGCGATCACGCGATGCGCTCGCTCAAGCGGTCGATGAAATGGGACGAGGACGTCTATGGCCGCGAGTACGACCTGGACGTTTTCCACATCGTGGCCGTCGACGACTTCAACATGGGCGCGATGGAGAACAAGGGCCTGAACGTCTTCAACTCCAAGTACGTTCTTGCCCGTCCCGACACCGCCACCGACGACGACTACACGGCCATCGAAGGCGTGATCGGACACGAATACTTCCACAACTGGACCGGCAACCGCGTCACGTGCCGCGACTGGTTCCAGCTCAGCCTGAAGGAAGGCCTGACGGTTTTTCGCGATCAGGAGTTCTCGGCCGACATGGCCTCGCGCGCGGTCAAACGGATAGGCGACGTGCAGGTGCTGCGCGTCCACCAGTTCGCCGAGGACGCCGGGCCGATGGCACATCCGGTGCGGCCCGACTCCTACATGGAGATCAACAACTTCTACACGTCCACGGTCTACAACAAGGGCGCCGAGGTCGTGCGGATGATGCACACGCTGCTCGGCCCCGAGCGCTTCCGCGCCGGCATGGACCTGTACTTCGAGCGCCACGATGGACAGGCGGTGTCGTGTGATGACTTCGTCGCCGCGATGGAAGACGCCTCCGCCATGGACCTCTCGCAGTTCCGCCTCTGGTACAGCCAGGCGGGAACGCCGCGGCTGCACGTCTCGCGCAAATACGACGCCACCGAGCGGGCGCTGACTCTGGAGGTAGCGCAGGAGACGCCGGCAACTCCGGGCCAGGCCGAAAAGCTGCCGGTGCACCTGCCGATGGCAATGGCGCTGCTGGGCTCGGATGGCCGTGAGATGCCGCTGCAGCTCGAGGGCGAGCAGTCGGCGCCGGAGACGCCCACGCGTGTGCTGCAGATTCGCAAGGCGCACGAAGTGTTCCGCTTCGTCGGCGTGCGCGAAGAGCCGGTGCCGTCGCTGCTGCGCGGCTTCTCGGCGCCCGTTTGTCTGGACGGTGCGTACGAAGACCGCGATCTCGCTTTCCTGGCCGCGCACGACAGCGACGCGTTCAATCGCTGGGAGGCAGGCCAGCAGCTGGCGCTGCGCCGCATGCTGTCGCTGATCGAGGCGCGCCGCGCCGGCCGCGAGCTCGAGCTGCCGCGCGATCTCGCTGACGCGTTCCGCAAGACGCTGACCTCCGACCTGGATCCCGCCTTGATCGCGAAGGCGCTGGTGCTGCCGTCGGAATCCTACGTCGCCGATCAGATGGCTGAGGTGGACGTCGATGCCATTCACTTCGTCCGCAACTTCCTGCGCCAGCGTCTGGCCGAGACCCATCGCGAAGAGCTGCTGGCGCGCTATCGCGCGGGCCGTACGGGCGCCCCCTATTCGCTGGCACCGGAGGCCGTGGCGACTCGATCACTGACCAACGTCTGCCTGGCCTACTTGTCCAAGCTGCAGGGCCAGGAGCCGTGCGACATCGTCTACGGTCAGTTCCGCGACGCCGACAACATGACGGATTCGATCGCCGCGCTGGCCGTCCTCTCGCACGTGGACTGTCCCGAGCGCAGGGTAGCCCTGGATGCGTTCTACGCGCGCTGGAAGGGCGAGCCGCTGGTGGTGGACAAGTGGCTCGGCGTGCAGGCGATGTCCGAGCTGCCGGGCACGCTGGACGAGGTCGTCCGGCTGACCGAGCACGAGGCCTTCGACATCAAGAATCCGAACAAGGTGCGCGCCCTGATCGGCGCGTTCTGCGGTGCCAACGCCGTGCGCTTCCATGAAGCGACGGGCGCAGGCTACCGCTTCCTGGCCGACAACGTGCTTCGCCTCGACGCGCTCAACCCACAGGTGGCGGCGCGAATGACCGGCCTGATGAGCCGATGGCGCCGCTACGACGAAGGACGCCGCAATCTCATGCGAGCCGAACTGGCACGTCTGGTCGCCGAGCCTTCGCTGTCGCGCGACGTCTACGAGGTCGCCACCAAGAGCCTGGCATGAGCGAAGCGCAGGCAGTCTCCGAACGCGCGGCGCTGACCAGCACGCAGCGGAAAACACTGCGCGGCATGGCGCACGAGCTCGAGCCCGTCGTGCACGTAGGCCGCTCGGGCATCAACGAGCGCGTGCTGTCGGCGGTATCGGCCGCGCTCGACGACCACGAGCTGATCAAGGTGAAGCTCGCCGCCGACCGCGACGAGCGCAAGGAAATGGCCAGCCAGATCGAGCAGGGCTGCCAAGCGGAACTCGTAGGCCTCATCGGCGGCATCGCCATCCTGTACCGCCCAAACCCCGACCCGCAAAAACGCCAGATCCAAATCTGACCTTGCTTTCTTTCCCCGCATCACAAGCGGGCGCGCAGAGTCGGCGAGATGCAAGGCGGACGGCTGCTGAGCGAGCGCCGGCGGGCTGGAGGCCCGCCAGAGCGAGCGACCAGCCGTCCAACGCAGCAGATCGTCGGCTATGCGCGTCCGCCGTCGTGTCGAGCAATTTCCAGTCGGCCGATCTGGTCCGTGTGCACCTCGTCCGGCCCATCGGCGAACCGTAGCGTTCTCAGCCCCGAGTACGCACGCGCCAGGAAGGTATCCTGGCTGACGCCCATGCCGCCGTGGATCTGCATGGCACGGTCCACCACGCGCAGCGCCATGTTGGGCGCAATCACCTTGATCTGGGCGATCTCGGAGCGCGCCGCCTTGTTGCCGACCGTGTCCATCATGGCAGCGGCCTTGAGCGTCAGGAGGCGGGCCTGCTCGATCTCCATCCGCGACTGCGCGACGTGATGGCGCGTGACGCCCATGTCGGCCAGGCGCTGGCCGAACGCGGTGCGTGACAGGGCGCGCGTGCACATCAGCTCGAGGGCGCGCTCGGCGATGCCGATGGTGCGCATGCAGTGATGGATGCGCCCGGGTCCGAGCCGTCCCTGCGCGATCTCGAATCCGCGCCCTTCGCCGAGCAGGATGCTGCTTGCGGGCACGCGCACGTCCTTGAATTCGACTTCGGCATGTCCATGCGGCGCATCGTCGTAGCCGAACACGCTCAGCATGCGCTTGATGGTGATGCCCGGGGTATCCATCGGCACCAGCACCATCGACTGCTGCAAATACTTGTGCGCGTTCGGATCGGTCTTGCCCATGAAGATGGCGATCTTGCAGCGCGGATCGCCAGCGCCCGACGTCCACCACTTGGTGCCGTTGATGACGTACTCGTCGCCCTGGCGCACGATGCTGGACTGGATGTTGGTCGCGTCCGAGGAGGCCACCGCCGGTTCGGTCATCGCGAAGGCGGAGCGAATCTCGCCGGCCAGCAGCGGCTCTAGCCACTGCTTCTTCTGCTCGGCATTTCCGTAGCGCACCAGCACTTCCATGTTGCCGGTGTCGGGCGCCGAGCAGTTGAAGACCTCGGAGGCGAACGGCGAGCGGCCCATGATCTCGCATAGCGGCGCGTACTCGAGGTTGGTCAGGCCCGCGCCCAGCTCGCTCTCGGGAAGGAAGAGGTTCCACAGCCCGGCCTTCCTGGCCACGGGCTTGAGCTCCTCCAGGAGCGGAATCGGCTTCCAGCGAGTCTGCCCGGCGTCGACCTGCTCGGCCATTGCCGCTTCGTTCGGATAGATGTGCTCGTCCATGAATGCGGACAGGCGGGCCATCAGATCCTTGGTCTTGGCAGAGTACTCGAAGTTCATCGCGAATTTTCTCCTGGTACGGGCGCAAGCTCGGGCGACCGCGGCGACGAAGCGCGCGGAGGGCCGGAAGGCGCGGCAGTCTCGCAAGGCGAGATGCGCATGCAAGCTCGGCCCGGACTTCTAAAGGCAGGAGGGCAGGGCTAGACTGTGGCCGGCATGGACGACCGGCAGATCTCGATGGGACTTCTGATCCTGCGCCTGGGCGCCGGCGGAATGCTCATCTACGGCCGCGCCTGGGAACGCGTGGCCATGATCGGCGATACCTCCATCGCCTTTCCCGATCCTCTCGGCATCAGCCCCGAGCTTAGCTGGGCGGTGACGATCTTCGCCGAGTTCTTCTGCTCCATCTTCGTCATGCTCGGCATCGTCACGCGGCTTACCGCAGTGGCTCCGTTCCTGGCGATGCTCCTGTCCGCCCTGGTGCTGCCATCCGGCACCGCATGGTCTCTGCGCGAGGTCTCGTTTCTCTACGCGCTGCCGTTCTTCGTCCTGACCTTCACCGGTGCGGGCGATTATTCGTTCGACGCGCGCATCGTCTCGCATCGCCCCGGCTACGAGGTCTGAGCAGGGCCCACCGGTCGCGCTCGCAGGTCAGCCCTTGAATTCACGTACCGTCTTTGCCGGCATCGGCGTGGTCTCCGCCGCAATCTTCGGATTTCTGATCTGGCTCATCTACCTGCGCCCGCACGGCGCCGACCACGGCGTCGACGTCTCGCATCTGCCGGCGCTCAATGCGGCGTTCAACTCCATGAGCGTGGTGTGTCTGGTTGCGGGGTACGTTGCCGTGCGACGGCGCGCCTACGATCTGCATGCGCTCGCGATGCTGGGGGCGCTCGGTTTTTCCGGACTGTTCCTGGTCAGCTACGTCGTCTACCACTGGTACCACGGCGACACGCGTTTTGCGGGCCAGGGGCTCGTGCGGCCGGTGTACTTCTTCATCCTCGTGACGCACATAGTCCTGACGATGGCGGCGCTTCCCATGATCCTGACCACCGTCTACCACGCCGCCGGCCGACGCTTCGTGCAACACCGGCGCCTCGCGCGATGGACGCTGCCGATCTGGCTGTACGTCTCGGTTACCGGCGTCCTCATCTTCGTTTTCCTGCGGGTCTGGTCGTGAGCTCGACCGGGCGCCGCCGCCAGCGATGCAGCGCGGCTGCGGCCGGTGCGCTCGCGCTGGCTGCGTTGCTGTGGCCGGTTGCCATGGTCAGCGCTGCCGAGCGCAAGGTGACCACTCTCGAGGACCGGGGACCAGGCAGCCTTCGCGAGGCGATCGAGAAATCCAGCTCGGGCGACGTCGTCCGCTTCGACGTTGCCGGAGTCATCAAGCTGGCCGGAGAGCTCCAGCTCCAGCATTCGCTGACCATCGAGGGGCCCGGCGCGGCTGTTCTGACGGTATCGGGAGAGGGCGCCACGCGCGTCTTCAACCTGCCGGTGCACGACCCGGCGCCGAAGGTGAAGATCTCGGGGCTGACCATCCGCGGCGGCAAGAGCACGGATCGCGCCGGAGGCGTGGCCAACACGGCCGACCTCGAGATGGAAGCCTGTGCGCTCGTCGGCAACACCGGCGATCTGGCCGGCGGCATCTACAACAGCGGGCGTCTGGTGCTGAAGCGCACCACGGTGTCCGACAACCGCAGCTCGCTTGCCGGCGGCATCTACAACACCGGCAAGGCCACGCTCCTGAACTGCACGATCAGCGGCAATTACGGTGAGCTTTCGGGCGGCGGAGTCTACAACGCCACCGATCCCACGGGCACCTCCGGCACGCGCGCGCGCCTGGAGATCGCCAGCTGCACGATCGCCGACAATCGCGTAGGCGCCGACGGCGCCGGCATCTTCAACCTCGGCGGCGACGTCACGCTGGCCAACACGCTGGTGGGCGAGAACAAGAAGGGCGGCAACTGCATCGGCCCGGTCACCTCGCTCGGACACAACCTGGACGACGACGGCTCGTGCCGCCTGAGCGCACCGGGCGACATTCGCGCCGGCTCGCCGCTGACGCTGGGGCGCCTGCAGATCAATGGCGGGCCGACGGCAACACACGCCATCGCCACCGGCAGTCCGGCCATCGACGCGGGCAATCCCGCATCGTGTCCGCCCGACGATCAGCGCGGCCTTTCCCGCAACGTCGACGGTGACCAGGACGGCCAGGCCGAATGCGACATCGGCTCCTTCGAAGCGCTCATGTCCTGGTGCGGCAATGGCGAGGTGCAGCCGGGCGAGGAGTGCGACGACGGCAACAACACCGCCGGTGATGGCTGCGATGCCACGTGTGTCTCCGAAGCCTGCGGCAACGGAGCGCTCCAGCCCGGAGAAGAGTGTGACGACGGCAATGCCGCGGGCGGCGATGGATGCGACCCGAACTGCCACAAGGAGGCTTGCGGCAACGGCATCGTCCAGGCCTCCGAGGAATGCGACGACGCCAATGCCACCGCCGGCGACGGCTGCGACGCCGCGTGCAAGCGCGAGCCATGCGGCGACGAGCAGGTGGGAGCGGGCGAGCAGTGCGACGACGGCAACCGCATCGAGGGCGACGGCTGCGACTCGCGCTGCCGCATCGAAGTCTGCGGCAACGCGATCCTGCAGCTGGGCGAAGAATGCGACGACGGCAACGGCCGCGCAGGGGACGGCTGCGACGCCGCCTGCGTGCAGGAGCGTTGCGGCAACGGAATCGTGCAGAGCCGGGAGGAGTGCGACGACTCCGGGACCACCATCGGCGACGGCTGCGACGCGACCTGTCGCAAGGAGGTCTGCGGCAACGGCGTCATTCAGGTGGCCGAGGAGTGCGACGATGGCAATCGCGTAGGCTCGGACGGCTGCGACACGACCTGCCGGCGCGAGGTCTGCGGCAACGCGCTGGTGCAGGCGGCCGAGGACTGCGACGACGGCAACACCGTCGCCGGCGATGGTTGCGATTCGACGTGCAGCGACGAGGTCTGCGGCAATTCCAAGGTTCAGGCTGGCGAGGAGTGCGACGACGGCAATCGCGTGGCCTCCGACGGCTGCGACGGCCAGTGCAAGAAGGAGGTCTGCGGCAACGGCGCCGTGCAGGCCGGCGAAGGCTGTGACGACGGCAACAAGACTGCGGGCGACGGCTGCGACGAGCGCTGCGCCAAGGAGGAATGCGGCAACGGCATCGTCCAGAAGGACGAGGAGTGCGACGACGGCAATTACGTCGGAGCCGACGGCTGCGACCCGAGTTGCCGAAGGGAAGCGTGCGGCAACGGCATCGTCCAGGCCGGCGAGGAATGCGACGACGGCAACGGCAACTCGCGCGACGGCTGCAACCCCGAATGCGGCATCGAGGCGTGCGGCAACACGCGCGTCGACGAAGGCGAAGAGTGCGATGACGGCGAGGTGGCCTCCGGCGACGGATGCAGCGCGACCTGCCGGTTGGAGCGCTGCGGCGACGGCGCCGTCAACAACTCGGGTGCCGAGCAGTGCGACGACGGCAATATCGCCTCGGGCGATGGCTGCTCGGCCGAGTGCAAGAAGGAAGCATGCGGCGACGCCAGCGTGGCCAGCCCCGCCGAAGAATGCGACGACGGCAACCTGACCGACGGCGACGGCTGCACCGGCCAATGCAGGAAGGAACGCTGCGGTGACGCGGCCGTCAACGATTCCGGCGTCGAGCAATGCGACGACGGCAACACCACTGCCGGCGACGGCTGCAACGAGCGCTGCCAGACCGAGCGCTGCGGCGACGGTGCCGTCAACCACAAGGGCGCCGAGCAGTGCGACGACGGCAACGCTTTGGCCGGCGACGGCTGCAACGAGAGCTGCCAGACCGAGCGCTGCGGCGACGGTGTCGTCAACAACCTCGGCACCGAAGAGTGCGATGACGGCAACGCCACCGCCGGCGACGGTTGCGGATCGGGTTGCGCCGTCGAGGATCCGCCC
>DASPNH010000025.1:0-9643 GCA_035626675.1 Binatia bacterium | reverse complement strand
ACCCAGACGACCCCCTCGGTTACGGCGATTGCGCTACGTATGAAGGTACGCCGCGCGAACTGCCCATCGGCCCTGCCCAGAAGCTCTTCGGCTGCCGCACCATCGGTCAGCAACAACACCAACTGGGCGTCGAAATCATCGATCTTCATGGTGCATAACGGATGCATGAGCAGCCGGCGCGAGGCGACACGCTCATGTTAAGCCCCTCCATGCCGGCCTGCTCCATGCGCTGTTGGGCCAGATCACTGCGCGAACATTTCTTGCAACACCGCAAGCGACCTTGCCAAGGTCGTGGGTGACAGTCTGCCAAGCTTTCGTACAAGCCGCTCGTGATCTACCGTTCGAATCTGGTCAAGCACGACATGTCCGTCCTTGCCTTCAAAGCGACAAGACACGCGAAAAGGATACGGATGACTGCCGGTTGTAAGTGGAGCGACGATGTACGTGCCGAGACTACCGTTGAGTTCATTGGGCGAAACGACGACGCACGGCCTTGCCTTGCGGATCTCGCGACCACGCGTTGGACGTAGATCTACAAGGAAAACCTCGCCACGAGTGGGTATGACGTCCGCTACCATTCCCACTCGTCCCGATCGAAGCGCGTGATGCTCGGCGGATCGAGAAGTCCAGTGGGGCCGTCCTCTTTCATCTGGCGGGCCGCTTCACGCCAACCAGCGCGAGGTCGGCCACCCGGCGAGATGACGATGGAGCGGCCGCGTGCTCGCAGTTCGACGTCCTCGCCGAGCCCAGTTTCCTGAATGAGAGCCTTGGGGATACGCACCCCGCGAGAATTACCCACGCGTACAAGACGGGCTTTCATATCGTCGCTGCCTCCATTGTGGGCACAAAGTACTCACACTGGAATGTTGGTTCAATCGCGACGGAACAGCCCAACGGATGCATGAGCAGCCGGCGCGAGGCGCCACTAAAGCGGTACTAGCGGGCGTGCCGGGCTGCTCCATGCGCTGTTAGCCATACGCCCACGAAACAGTTGAGAGAAGCCCATAACTGGCGAAATACTGCCTGAGTTTCGGAACGCAGAGGTCAGTCACCTTGCTGATACCACTGGTAGCGATCACCGTCCCACCAAAGTATCGCGCTGGCGGAACTCGTCTTCTCAATGAGCAGCGCGTCCCCACGCAAAGTAGGTGGCTGCTCTTCCGTCATGCCTTGCGATACTCGGCCGCGCTCGAAGACCTGCCAAGCATCCATCCACGAGTAATCGTCGCTGCCGCTGCCAGGAGATTCCGCTCCGGCCCCGAGCACAATGACGGTCGGGCCTTTGGCGTGGACGAAGCCGATTCCGCGCTTTCCCGACAACTTCTCGCACACGATAACGCTATAATCCGCTCGACCGTCGCCGTCGAAGTCAGCGCGCTGGTAGAAAGGATTCAGCGCCGCACACGCGGTCACGTTTGAGGCCTTAGAACGGAGGCCTTCGAGTACCCAAAACGGCAGGCTGGACTCCTGCTCGAACGTCAGGCCATCGAGAGTTGCCGCGGCCGCAAACTTTACCGCCAAAGCGAGCAGAACGAAGAGGGTCTGAAAAGGATTCACGGCTAACGATAGCATGAGCAGCCGGCGCGAGGCGGTACGGATTTCTCGATACGTCCATGCCGGACTGCTCCATGCATTGTTAGGCGCGCTCATGGGCCCACATCGCTATCACTCCACCATACACCCCCGCCTTCGCGGACCCGCACAACCTCTGACAGTGCGGAGTTGCACGGACCTCGCGAGAAGATGCGATATCCAGGTGCGACGTCCGGTGGGAAGAGCAATACCGATGCGAACGAAAAAACGATGCCGTTGCATGTCTCAACGGTGCGCCAAACAATTTCTGCCAGCCACGGAACGATCGACACTAGTGCCTCTTGACCGTCAGATACTTGCCGCCATCCCGCAAACGTAGTGAATGGCTTCGCATCCCGGGCTACGCAGATACCCTTCTCCGTGACATAGAAGTCATGCAGGCTGGCGCCGCCATGCACTATAGCGTCGCGGGATGCACGCAGCGCAGCAAAGAAGGAGGCACTTTTTTCGTACGCCTGAGCAACTACAGGCGGAATCGCATAGCGTTCCTCGATTTGCCCTGCCGTCCTGAACACACCGTCGTTAACGCGAACTATCTTTGAAAAAGAGGCTGGCAGCTTGTGAGTACGTTTAAGAAGATCGGCAGCGTCATCAGTAAGCCGAAAGCGGTCGTTCCAAAGCCTGGCGAGCGCCTCCTGAAGTAAGTCAAAAACGCTCCGCGCCAACACTAAGAAATACTCAAGCTCCGTGGCTATGAAACGCCGAGCGATAGGGTGCGCGAGCTGCGACCTCATACGATGAAAATGTCGAAGCTTTGCTAACGCAGTGCCCATGTTGTGGAAATCATCACCAATGGCCTTGATGAAATGCTCTACTTCCGGAAAGCACGCCCGCTGCCACAGGAACTCGACGAACGGGAAGAGCAAATCGTCCGCTGACGCCGGCTCCTTCGCGACGTAGTCGATCTCCACGGCATCGACAATTTTCGTTTCCATGATGCGATCAGGTAGCGGGAACCAGACTCGCCAATGCTCGCCATCCCACAGCGGCATCAGGATAACGGATCGGCCGTGGAGATTGGACACGTCAAGATACGGCACGGTCTCGAGCATCTGATGAGAAATGGGTGACACGGCATTGCCTCGGCCTAACGACAGCATGAGCAGCCGGCGCGAGGCGACACGCTTGAGAAGCTAGCGTCCATGCCGGGCTGCTCCATGCACGGTTAGGCGTCCTCTGTGCGAGTAAAATATGGAACCTGAACGGACGCGATAGAAGGCGTATCTGGCACTGTTATCGTTCGGAGAACAGATTCGGGGTCACCAAAATAGCGAAATAAGATTGTCGCGATGCACTGGTCCAGAAAAGTCTGCATCTCGTCGGATACATGCACCACATCCCCCAGAAATCCTTGGATGCCCGCCGACAGATCCGAATTACCGAGTACACGACCGAGCGCGGTCCCGAACACAACCTCAGATGCATAGTAAAGGTTGTTACCGCGATGCTCGGCGAGGCAAAGACGCAGGACCTCCTCGCGGCTGACGCTCTCAAGTCCAGAGTGCGCTTCGTCTGGCGAATAGTGAAAGCCAAAATTGTTGCGGGTGTGGAATAGCCTGTTATTGGCCGAGAAGTATTTCTTGCACGCCTTGAGGGCCCGACGACCTTCCTCGCTCAGCAACTCGTCGTAGCACTGCGACAGCTTTGTCCGGAAGTAGGCCTTGTCGATTGCGCGCCATGCCTCGAACAACTTGCTGGCAATAATCCGCGCAACGAACGACGCCTGCATGATCGCCGCCTGTCCGACTACCCCCTCCGACTGGACGGACGAGGAGCACCAGTAATGCAGTTTACTCAGTACCGAGAGTTCGTTGGCGATGTGACCGCACAGCAGGAACAAGGCGCGCTCGCTTCTCGGGATCACCTCGAGGTCCGAGGGAGCGAACTCGAGAATCTGCAACTCGAGGTCAATTGAATTCGTTTCGGTCCGCGTCACCTCTTACACCTAGCTACTATTAGACCACCGGCGCCGACCCCTGGGAACACGGCGGCGAGCCGTTCCCCGCTACCAGTTCCAGGTTCCATCGGGGTTCCACCGAGTTGCACGATCAGGACCCACATCCGTGAATCCACCAGCCGTGGCACCATCGCGTCCGAACTTCATATTGCGACATTCGACAGCGGGACGAAGGCCGCGCTCTTTTGCTTCTTTTCTGGTGAGTTGGATTGTGAAGCCGACGAACTGGTCGGGTTTTCGTCCAACGCATGGCGGCGATGCATATTCGCCGGCGATAGGGTTGGCCAGTAGAATCGCGCGGTCGGGCATTACGTAGTCGACTTTGCAGCCATATACGGGACCAAGCACTGACACCGCGAGTGCAGTGTGGACAATCCGCATGAAGTGCAGGTTTCGCGTCGCAACCACTAAAACGTTCCCTGGGAACGTTCAGAGTAAACATGGAATGCTGCCCCAACGCTGGCAACTGCAGTTATAGGAACCGCGACATAGTCCCAGATGGTAGTCGGCCGCTGCAAGAGTGCGGTAAAGATCATGCCTGAGTAAAAAACCAGCAGTGCGGCGAGTCCGATCGCTGTCTCGCTTTGTCTACGAGGAGCAGTTCGAGCTCCGGCGATGACGGCACCCGCCCCCATGGCAACATTCGCTAAAACGACGACGTAGAATCTGTCTAACGTGGATTCTTCAGGGTTCATCATTCCCGCGGTACATCCCGCCGAGTTTAAGAGGATCGCCGCCACGTGTGCCGCAGTGCCGGCAAGTGCCGCTGCAGGAAGAACGGCGACCCATCGAACCACCTCGATGATCTTGTCTCTCGCATTCAGTTCTGAAAAGGCGTCCATAAAACTACACCGCAAACGTGAATCGTTGCCTAACGGATGCATGAGCGGCGGGCGCGAGGCGAAGAATTAATGGCTGGAGCCTTCTGCCCGCCCGCTCCATGCGCTGTTATGCCGTGCGAACGCATGGACCTACCCCTTTTTCGCTTCGGTCGTCAGACACAGTTCACCGTCTCCCCAAGCTAATAGCCTGTCTCTGAATAGCTGCACTCGCATGTTGAACCAGTGCACCGCTCTCGTACAGATCTCCATCTCTTTGTCGGATATATCGAAGGAAGCGAGATCCTTGGGGTGCATGATCCGGTTTCGAATCTTTACGGCACCGTGGAAATCGTTCCACTCGGCCGACTTCGGGTCGACGTTCAGATCAGCACCAAAGAATCGACTGCAAATCTGAAACGTGAACCGGACATTGTCTGCGAGCCGAAGATGCTTGGGCCTCGTCTGGACTTCGCCCGAGTTTTTCAACTCATACGTCTGATCCGCAAGTATCGCACACTCCGCCACTGAAAGCCGGGGCGACTCTTCTGATCCCGCCACCTGCAAGCACGCCTTCTTGATGACCCAGACGACCCCCTCGGTTACGGCGATTGCGCTACGTATGAAGGTACGCCGCGCGAACTGCCCATCGGCCCTGCCCAGAAGCTCTTCGGCTGCCGCACCATCGGTCAGCAACAACACCAACTGGGCGTCGAAAACATCGATCTTCATGGTGCATAACGGATGCATGAGCAGCCGGCGCGAGGCGGCCGTCCGTAGCGCCACCTTTGATGCCGGCCTGCTCCATGCGTTGTTGGGCCCAGCGCGCGACCTTCATGCCCTCCGCAGATCACAACGTCTCCTCGTCGGAGATGCGGATCGTGTTGGGCCCGGTAGGAACATAGCGCGCGAGTTGAACGTTGAAACCCTGTGTTTTGATATGTGCGCCGATCGCTCGCATGTAGTCGGAATTGGCCTCCGCGCTAGCTAGCGACAGGATCTGCTTTCCAATCTCCGTCACTACAAAAACAGGCAGCGTTAATGTCTTTGCTGGGTCTTCACAACCGACCAGGAGTACCATGCCGTGCGACATGAGAGCCTGGGAGAACTGGTCCGTCCGGTTGGACGTCATAGTAAGTTTTAGCCCGATCGCGTCGACTCCAGATATGACGCCGAGCTGCTGTAATTGTAAAAGGTCTTTGAACCCGAATTTTTCCGCGCTAAGCAGTTCGGGCGCTTCCTTGAAGACCGCGCCAGCAATAACGAAGCGAGAGAGTCGTGCTATCGCGCCCGCTTCTGCTTGCGACAAATTCCGTAAGAAGTCCAAGGTACGCAGTGAGTACGTACCTGGAGCCCTGACTTCGCCGGCCAGAATACGCCCCCACAAGTTCTGCAACTCGTCCGTGGAGATCTCACTGGCACAATCCCGCCAACGAAAGAGCCAATCATCGTCGACCTTTGCCGCCGGCGGCACCTGTGTGTCGTTCTCCAGCGCCTCTTCGGCATGCAACACTGCCCTCGTAACATTGATCTCGCGACGAATTACGTCGACAGCAGCAACGGCGGAAGCAGCGGACATCAACTGTCGGGCGTCATAGAAATGCATCGCTTCGGTCGCATTTCTTGCAGGTGCGGGAGCGTCTGATTGCGCCGGATCGCGAACGACGTCAGTGTCGCCGTCGCCCCGGCGAATCTCGTCCGCGTCACGCTCGGCTCTAGCAAGCACGAGAAGTTCTTCTCGTCGCAGATCGATCGCCACCCGGCCTTCTCGCCGCATTTGCCAAGGTCGAAAGAGCGCCCCGATCCCTTTCTCCGCAATCGTCTCCCATAGCTTTATCACCAATGCTTCACCTAGCATCTGCATAACCATCGCCTCCATATCCGCCCCTCGAGGCTTTAGAATTGCATCCACTGCACTCTCGCCGCACGGCGACGCATCATCGCGCCGCTTGCACTATGCCTTTTGCACGTTGCTCGACGTCATTGGACTGTTGCATCTGTTCAAAGACGGCGATCTCAGCGGTCGCAATCTGCGCATAGGTCTCGGGGTCCGAAAGGAGTCGAAGGTTATCGTTGTTTAACTGGTCAACGCCAAGGAACGTTCGGGATAGAAGCGTTAGCTTTGCGGACCGGGCGAGCATGTCGCCAAATGAACTGTCTGACAACGGGTGGCCGTTGTCATGCAACGACAGCAGTTCTCCGCCTTGGCTGATAACGCCCACTAGTTCGGTACACAGTTCCATCGGCAAGAGAACGGAACTTTCGCCGTAGAGCTTCATCAGCTCGCCGAGGTGAATACTGACTTCTTTACTTGCCGACTGTCGTAACTGTTCCTGGCCGACGACCAATTTGTAGATCTGCGTTCGGAGGTGCACTTGAGTCTCGGCAATTCGCCCAAGAAGACTGGCTTGTCTTGCGAACACTTCCTCCCGCATCGGTGAGCTCCGGGCCTTAGCCGTGAAGTATAGACCTGCCACGCTGACAGCTAAGGTAGAAAGGACGCCAGCGATTCCTACGACGAGTGTCACGTTAAGTTCCGTCATAGCATCCCTCGTGTCGGCCAACGCTGGCCGTGCGTCGTCCGAGAATGACCTTGAACATGCAGGCCCAACTACTAATCGACCGACCTATCCATTTCCCCCATGACCCGCCACGCGGCCCATATATGCCGCCGCAGCACGTGTCACCAGTCCTAAGCCTTCGCTTTCATATGCGATTGAGCAGGCCGTCCACATCGCAATAGACCGCGACAGCGGTCAGCTCATGCATTTGGTGCCGGCCGTCACCATCGCCGGCGTTCCGAGGACCGCCGTACGGGGACCTCCGGCGTTGAAGCAAACCGATCGCGAGGTATTTGACGGCGTTCCTCGTCCACGCTCCGCGATAGGTCCTCAGACGGCGTCGCCGCTGGCGCACCCTGCGGTCGACACTTCGTTGTCGTCCGATCACTTCCCAAACCACTCGACCCTACCGAGCGGGGCGGGCCTCGGTCCGCCACCGCTGATGCGACGTCTCTATCAAGTACCTGATCCAACGGGCTTCGGACGCCCGCCGGACCTCGGTTCAACACGTGGGTGTAGATCATGGTCGTGCTGACGTCTTGATGACCCAACAGCTCCTGGACGGTCCGAATGTCATAGCCGTCTTCCAGCAGATGCGTAGCAAACGAATGTCTCAGCGTGTGACAGCTGGCCATCTTCACGATTGCGGCCCGGCGCACCGCGACGAAGAAAGATTTCTGCAGCACTGATTCGTGAAGGTGATGGCGTCGCCGCTCTCCGCTCGCCGGCTCTACATACTGTCGCGTCGCCGGGAAGACCCATTGCCAGGACCAGGAACGGTTCGAGCTCCCGTATTTGCGCGCCAACGCGTCGCACGCCGGCCCCCGCCCACAATTTCCCTCCGCACCCTCCGCCCTGTATCTCCCCTCCCCTCAACACACGCGCACCACGCGCCACGACGCACCGGAGTACCGCCCATGCCGATCGACCTATCGCAGCTCCAACAACTCTCCCAGCTCGAGATCGCACTCATCGTGGGGGCCTTGCTCCTCGGACTTCTGATCGGCGTCTTCGTCTTCCCATTCCGTCGCACCGCGCGCCGACTGCACGGCGAGCTCACGGACCAGCGCCAGCAGAACGAAGAACTGCGCGCCGCCAGCGAAGACCTCAGCACGCGGCACGACGACCTCACCGGCCGTCACGAGGAGCTGACCACTCGCCACGCCATGCTATCGGAGGAACACTCCGGCCTCGGCACCCGTCACGCCGCGCTCACCGACAACCATGCGCAGCTCACCGACCGCTACGACGACGTCGTTCGGCGCAACGGCGATCTCTACAACCAGCTCACCGCCCAGACCTCGCGCGCCGAGGAGCTGACCGCGCAGGTCGCCGAGCTGACCGAACGCAACGCCGACCTCGCGCGCCAGGTCGCTGCAATGACCGATCGCAACGCCGAGCTCACGCGTCAGATCGAGACCATGACCGACCGCAACGCGGAGCTCACGACCCAGCTCGCCGCGATGACCCATCGCAACTCCGACCTGACCCGCCAGCTCGACACCCAGACCACGCGCTACGCCGAGCTCTCCGGCCAGCACTCCGACCTGTCGCAGCGCCACGCCGAGCTGTCCACGCGCCACGACGCGCTCTCGCATCAGCACGAAGACCTCAGCTACGAGCACGCGCGCCTGCAGGGCCAGATGAACGGCTACAAGGCCGGCGTTACCGCGCATTTCGTCAAGACGGCCGAGCTGGTCGGCGACATGACGCGCAGCTACGCCCGCATCTACGATCACCTCTCCAGCGGCGCCCAGGAGTTCTGCGACGATCTGTCGGGAACGCTCGCCTTCGGAGAGCGCCCGGCACTGAGCGCAGGCGCGGAGGGCGAGGCCGGCCCGCAGCCGAGCGACGGCGACACAGACCACGGCGAGGAAGCACCTGCGGCCGACACCGCAAGTCGCGACAGCGAGCCCGCCGCCGTCACCGACGAGGACACGCGCGAGGATGGCGCCGACGATGCGTCCCGCCCCAACGGCCGAACGCAGGAAGGCTACGCAACGACCCACTGACCTGCCGCACGCCGCACCAATCTGCACACCTCGACACCGAATCGACCGCAAATTTGGTGTCGAGGTATGCACCGACGCCGCCGCGCCGCGCACCTCCGCCGCAACCCGTCTTGCGGACCGCCCCTCCGCCCGCTATCGCTGACTGATCCCGATGGACGCTGCCGATCCCAAGGCCGAGCTCGAGACGCGAGACGGCGAAGCGGTCCTGAACCTGCAAGGCGACTGGTCCATCAAGGGCGACGTTCCCGACGCGGCCGCCATCGCTGAACAGGTCCGCGGCGCGTCGGCGCGCCGGCTCTCGTTTGCGTCCGACGACCTCGGCAAGTGGGACTCCTGCCTCCTGATCTTCCTGCTCGGCCTCGAGCGCGACCTCGCCGGCGAGACCGACGCCAAGGACGACGAGGAGCCCAAGCCGCAGACCCCGGCCATCGAGATCGACAAGGCCGGCCTGCCCGAAGGGGTCCGCAGCCTGATCGCGCTGGCCGAAGCGGTTCCCGAGCGCGAGGGCGCGCGCGGCTCGCAGGAGAAGCTCGGCCTGGTCGCGCGCATCGGCAAAGGCGCCTCGGAGGCTGCGGCCGGCGCACGCGAGATGCTGGCCTTTGTCGGGCAGGTGACGCTGGCGTTCTTCGCCTGGACGCGCGGCCGCGCGCGCTTCCGCTACTCCGACCTCTTCCAGTTCATCCAGGAGGCCGGCGTCGAGGC
>DASPNH010000024.1:0-56979 GCA_035626675.1 Binatia bacterium | reverse complement strand
CGGCTTCAACATGCCCGAGGGAAGCGTGGGCATGCTCGCGCCGCTGCATGCGCCCTTGCAACGCCCGTCGGCCGCAGCGGCACGAAACGGGCCGCGTTTCTCGTTGATCTACTCCGCGCTGGCGGTCGTCTTCCTGATCGCCGCACTGGCGGCGGCGCGAGGCCGCGCGCGGCGTCTGGGTAACCGAACGGGAGTGTGACGTCTCATGCCGGGGTAACAGGTCCGCCGCTTGCAGGACGACTCCCGGCATCACCGGTTCAGCCTTACTCCGGCGGGAGCAGATCACCGGCGCGCACGACGACTCGCGGCAACGCATCCAGGCACAGCGTCACGTCACCCGATGCGATACCGGCCTGCGCATAGGTTCGCGATGCGACGTCCGGCTGCGCGTACCATTCGACGACACGGTCGCGCAGGTTGAGAATCCAGTAGTTGGTGACCGGCTATGCGCCGAGCAAGCGATCGCGTGCGCCTATGCGCAGAGCAGGTCGATCGCGTGTCCGACGGCTTTTCGAAGCACGCGAAGCGCATCGCTGGCGGCGAGCGCGCCGCTGCCGTCGGCATCGCAGCGAACCAGCGGACATGCGTCCAGACCGACCGCGCCGCGAAGGACGAGGAGCGCATCGGAAGCCTTGATGTCGCCGTCGTCGTTGGCGTCGCCGCACAGCTCGTCCGGCTCGGCCGTCGTCGTCGTCGTGCTCGTCGTCGTCGTAGTGCTGGTGTCGCCGGTGAGCGTGGCCGAGCCGATCGCCAGCGTGCGGTGGCTCAGCAGGTCGCCGCCGAAGACGTCACCGGGCATCGCCGGATCCTCGCCGTCGGGCGGGGCGATGGGGAGGATGCCCTGCTCCTCACCGAAGACGTCGACGTAGAGCGTGCCGTCCTCGCCGAAGGCACAGTCCTGCGGATCGACGAGCGCGTCGGCATACTTCGCGATCGTGTCGGTCTCGGGATCGTAGCGCAGCACGACGTCGTCGAAGTGGTCGACGATGTAGAGGTGATCGTCCTCGCCCATGCACACGCCTCGCGGGTGGCTGATCAGGTCTTCGGCCTTGATCGACTTGTGCACGAGCACCGTGGTCTCGAAGGCACCGTTGGCATCGAAGCGGTGGATGGAAGCCGCGTTCAGGCCCGTGTCGCTGACGTAGAGGCGTCCGCTGTCGTCGAAGGCCAGGCCGAAGGGAAAGTTCAGAGCGATGCCGGTGGTGTAGACGCCCTCGTTGACGCCGGTGGTGCCGTCGATGCGATAGACACCGGCAGGCGAGCCGAGGGCGGTGACGATGAAGAGGTCGCCGCCCGGCCCGAACACCATCTTCTCGGGCTGGGTCAGGCCGAGATTGTTCGTGAACAGGCCGATGTAGTCGCCGTCGGCGCTGAACTCGTGGATGTTGGTCGCGTCGAAGTTGGCGCCGCGATCGTAGACGTAGAGGTGGCCGTCCGGACCGACGGCGACCGAGCGCGGCGTGCCTGTTTCGTCCTCGCCGATCTCTCGCGTGGCCTGGTCGGGCCGGACCGTCGTGTCGTAGGCGCGCACGCGGGTGAAGTCGAAGGCGTAGAGCGTTTCGGCATGAGCCGGGGTGGCGGCGAAGACAGCGAGCGCGGCGAGGGCGGCAGCGGCGGTCCCGTTGGCAGCGACGACGCGGGCCGCGTTGCGGGCCGGAGAGGCGATGCCGGCCACGGCGTGCGCGGCGAAATGGATGAAGCCGGCCGCGATGCGCCGGTGCGAGGAGTCGATGCCGGCCGCGGCGCGCGCAGCTGGATAGCTGAAGCCGGCCGCGATGCGCCGGTGCGAGGAGTTTTGAAGCACGAGACGAATTCCCCCAGAGCGAGCTGTTGATGGCAGCGCTGTAGCAGCCGGGCCGGCGCGCGTCCAGACGGAGGTCTGTGCAACGGCCGCAGCAGCGGCACCGGCACACGTTTGGATCGGGGTCAGCTGCGGAATCATGAACTGCCCCATCCACGATTCAGCACCTGACCCCAAAACCGCGTTTTCAGTACCTGACCCCAGCCGGATTGCCACTGGGGGCGGTGGCGGCTAACCGTGCTCGTCCGCTTTACGGGATCATGACGCGCCAGCCCTACCGCACTGCGCCCTCGCCGTCGCCGGACATGCCCGGCGGCGTGCCGTACATCGTCGCGAACGCGGCCGCCGCACGTTTCAGCTACTCCGGCATGCGCTCGATCCTGGTGGTGTTCATGACGCGCCACCTGCTGGACCGGAGCGGCACGCCATCGCCGATGACCGAAGCCGAGGCGCGCGAATGGTTCCACCTGTTCGCCGCCTCGGTCTACTTCTTCCCGCTGCTCGGCGCGGTCCTGTCCGACTACGTCCTCGGCAAGTACCGGACCATCCTCTCGCTGTCGGCAGTCTACTGCGCCGGCCATCTGGCCCTCGCGCTCGATGACACGCGGCTCGGCCTCGCCATCGGTCTTACGCTGATCGCGATCGGATCGGGCGGGATCAAGCCTTGTGTCTCCGCGCATGTCGGTGACCAGTTCGGACATGCCAGCAAGCATCTGCTGCCTCGGGTGTTCGGCTGGTTCTACCTGGCCATCAACTTCGGCGCCTTCATCTCGAGCCTGCTGACTCCGTACCTGCTCGAGCATGCAGGGCCGCACGTGGCATTCGGCGTGCCGGGATTGCTGATGATGGCAGCAACGTGGGTGTTCTGGCTGGGACGCTACAAGTTCGTGCACGTTCCGCCGGCGCGCGCCCGCTTCGGCGACGAGCTGTTCCAGCGCGACGTGCTCGCTAGCTTGCTTCGACTTTGCGGCATCTACGTGTTCGTCGCGTTCTTCTGGGCGCTTTACGACCAGACCGCTTCGGCATGGGTGCAGCAGGCCGAGAAAATGGATCGCGAATTCCTCGGCATCACGTGGCTGCCGGCCCAGGTGCAGGCCATCAATCCGCTGCTGATCCTTACGCTGGTCCCGATCTTCTCGTACGTGATCTATCCGGCAGCCGAGCGCGTGGTGCGGCTCACCTCGATCCGCAAGATCGCCGTCGGACTGTTCCTGACGGTGCCGGCATTCCTCATCCCGGCGTGGGCGCAGATGCAGATCGAGGCGGGAGGCACGCCCTCGATCGGCTGGCAGCTCCTTGCCTACGTCGTCATCACCTCGGCGGAGGTGCTGGTGTCGATCACGTGTCTGGAATTGTCGTACACGCAGGCGCCGCGCACGCTCAAGTCGCTGGTGATGTCGCTGTACCTGCTGTCGGTGTCGGCGGGCAATCTGTTGACGTCGGCCGTCAACGCGCTGATCCAGGACGAACAGGGCATCTCGCGCATCAGCGGCGTCTCCTACTACCTGCTGTTCGCAGCGGTGATGACGCTCGCCGCCGTAGCCTTCGCCATCCTGATGCGCAACTACCGCGAGACCATCGTACTGCAGGAAGAGGCGGCCTAGGCGCTCGAAGTCGTGGGGGCGGGCTCCCACGACTGGTTGCCGAGGCGCGGCATCGCCAGGTCCAGGATTTTGAAGGCCGCACCTACCGGCAGCCGCGCCGGCCGCACGGCAAGGCTCTCTTGCAGTAGACGCCGTAGGTCCAGCGATATCCGCCCGATTCCTTGCACGCACAGCGTCGATCGTTGGCGTCCGACTTGCGACACATCATCGCAAGAGTGTCGTTCTCGCACTGGATCTTCCACTTCCGAAGGTCGAGCGTCGGTCCGCATTTGTCTTCGCCGGGGCCGGACTGCCGCCGCTTGGCTGCCGGAGCTTCCGCCACCGTCGCGGTCTTCTCGGCAGCGCAGCCGACGAGGAGCGGAAGAACGGCCGAACACAGCCACCATCGCATGGCGCGTCCATACCGCTCTCGGACTGCTACTGCACGATGGTCGTCATGCTGGTCGCGATCACCGGCCCGGCGTCGTGACGTCCTCGACGCCCTGCCCCATCGGGAAGCCAACGCGCCGACGATATACTTCGGTGGCGCCGGTAGGCGCCGGCCGCCTCGGAATCAGAGCGTCGTTGGTGCTTGTCGCGTGCGAACATGACCGCAGTACGGTCCTGCAGACATCCTTCACGGCGCCTCCACCCCGTACTCCTTCAGAAACGCCCGCATCGGATCGACGACCGCTTTGACCGCGGGCCGGCTGCCGACGCGCGAGCGCCAGTCCTGCAGCCGCACGAGCTCGGCGCCGGGCGGCTGGCCGAGAAAGCCCGCGAAGAACTGCGCCATGTAGAAGGCGATGTCGGCGTAGCTGAAGGCTCCGGCAAGATACTCGCGACCGCTGAGCTGCCCGTCCATGTCGCGATAGTACGACTGGATGGCGGCGATGGAGGCGTTCACCGCATCGTCGCCCGCTGCGGCACGCTGGCGCGGCATGAGAAGGATGACGTTGGGGAAGAACACCTCGTCGGACTTCAGCTCCAGCAGCCTTGCTCGCGCCCTCTCCTTCCTGCCCGATCCCCAAAGCGCCGGCTGCGGCTGGATGTCCTCGAGGTATTCGAACACCTGCGTGGAGTCGAAGACCTCGACGTCGTCATCGATCAGCACCGGCACCTGCTGCTTGGGATTGATGCGTGCGACCTCGGGGTGCTTGGGCTCGTAGAGCGTGGCGATGGAGAACGGCACGAACTCGCGATCACAGGCCACGCCTTTTTCCTTGAACGCGATCTCGGCCTTGGCGCCGAACATGCTCAGGGGTCCCGAATACAGCTTGATCATTCTCACCTCCGCGGAGCGGACGAGCCTGTCGGCCGCGCGATACGTGCCCTACTTGTACCGATCGCGCGCCTGCTTCCTAGAGCCATTTCCTCCGTCGCCGTTCGGTCCACTTGCCGGCCGATCCCCGCCTCGCGCGGCCGCAACGGCGACCGGCCGACGCGAGAATTTCGCCCCAACCATATGGCTGACGTGGCCGGTTCGCGGTTACATACTGCCGGGGCGAGGGCGGCAAGGAGACTTGCGCCGTGGCCCAGCCTCGTCCCGCGATCGCCCTTCTCGCTCTGTCCGCGCTGCTGGCCACCACCGCGTCCGCACAGACGATTTCGAACCTGACGGTTGCCGCCGACACCACTGGCTGCGCCGAACTGCTCGAGACCGAAGACCCCCGCTCGCAGCGAGGCATGAGCGCCGAGGTCGTCGCCTCCGAGCCTACGGCGTTCCGCACGCGCCTGGCCGCCATCGCGGCTGCCGATGATGAGGGCACGGACGCCGCGCAGGTCAGCTGCCAGATCGACTACACGATCCAGTTCGAGGTGACCGCGCCGGCAAGCTACGTCCTCGAGATCGACACCGCCCTGCGCGGGGCCCTGTCCCTGGTCGACGACGGCGGCGGCGTGGCCGGCGCCAGCGTGGGTCCCGTCATCGGAGGCTACACGGGCGGCACGCTGACACGGGGGACGCTGGACCTGGCGGATCCGGACGACCTCATGAGCGCCGGCGGCGGCAATCTTCCGTTCATCGAGACGTCCAACTCGTTCCTGCTTCCGCGCATCGAAGGGCACAGCAACGGCGCGCCCCAGCTCCATACCCTCTCCTTTCATATGGACCTGGGCTGCCTGAGCGATCCCGACGGCGGCGGCGCCGGCGACGAATGCGCGGTGCGGCTGGGACGGCGCGCGACCTACACCGGCGAGAGCGCGGGCGACTACCCAGGCGCCGGCGGCCGCTTCATCGAAGACGACGGCCACCTGGTCAGCGTCACGCTGCTGCCCGCCCCCTCCAACGACATCTGCGCGGCACCCAGAGTCGTCACCACCACGCCTTTCTTCGAAGTGCTCGACACCCGCGGCGCGACCAGCGACGCCACCGATCCGTTGCAGACGTGCTCGGGCGCACCGCAATCGCAGCCGCGCCAGAATTCGAACACGGTCTGGTACAGCCTGACTGCGCCGGGCGACGGCGAGATCATCGTCGACACCGAAGGCAGCGACTACGACACGGTGCTGACCGGCAACCGCGGTGCGTGCGGCGCTCTGACCCAGCAGGGATGCAGCGACGACGACACGATCGGCCAGCGCGAGTCGCGCATCGACATCATCGTCACCAAGGGGACGACCTACCTCTTCGACATCTCCGACTTCGCAAGCCCGGGCGGCGGCGAGCTGCAGGTCTCCATCGTCTACGATCCCGACTGCGGCAACGGCCACGACGACGACGGCGAGCAGTGCGACGACGGCGCCGCCAACGGAGCGCCGGGCTCGTCGTGCACCGCCGACTGCACGATCCGTCCGCCGCTCGGCACCTGCGGCAACGGCCAGCTCGATGCGAACGAGCAGTGCGATCAGGGCACCGACAACGGCAACGCGGGCTCGTGCTGCACCGCCGAGTGCGAAGTGCGCCCTGCGGTGACACCGTGCCGCGCCTCGGCCGGCGTCTGCGACTCGCCCGAAGTGTGCGACGGCATCGCCGGCACTTGTCCGGCCGACTCCAAGAGCACGGCGGTTTGCCGCCAGGCCGGAGGTCTGTGCGACGTCGCCGAGTATTGCGACGGCACTGCTGACACCTGTCCTGCCGACATGCGCGCGCTTCCGGGAACGGTCTGCCGCGCCGCCACCGAGGCGTGCGACGTTCCAGAGATCTGCACCGGGCTCGGCAACGGATGTCCTGCCGACACGGTGGCGCCGGCCGGCACGCCCTGCCGCAGCGACGGCGGCGCCTGCGACGTCGCCGAGAGCTGCACCGGTAGCAGCGAACGTTGCCCCGCCGACGCAAAGCTGGAGAGCTCATGCCGAGCGCCGGCCGGAGAGTGCGATCTGGAGGATTTCTGTGACGGCCTCGCCGACGAGTGTCCGGACGACGCCAAGAGCACCGCTACCTGCCGCGCCGCGGCCGGCGAGTGTGACGCGGCCGAAAGCTGCGACGGTGCCGGCGACGATTGCCCGCCCGACGTCAAACGCGACGACGTCTGTCGCAGCGCCGCCGGCGACTGCGACGTGGCCGAGTCGTGCGACGGCAGCAGCGACGCATGTCCGGCCGACATGCTGGCTGCCAGCGGCACGCCTTGTCGCGCCGCCGCCACCTGCGACGTCGCCGAAACCTGCACCGGAGGCGCCGCGCAGTGCCCGGCCGATGCCCTGGCGGCCAACGGAGCGGCGTGCGACGACGGCGACGCGTGCACCGGCAACGACGTCTGCAGCAGCGGCCAGTGCGCAGGCTCGACGATCTGCGGCAACGGCTCGCTCGAAGGCGCGTGCGCCGAGGAATGCGACGACGGCAACGCCAGTGACGGCGATGGATGCTCTTCGATCTGCACGCTGGAGCCGTGCGCGCCCGACCCGCTCGCCGATTGCGCGGTGACGCTGGCTGCCGGCAAGAGCAAGCTGTCGTTGACGCAGGACAGCCAGGGCGGCGCGCGGCTGTCGTGGAAATGGAGTGCCGGCCAGGCCACCGCCATCGAAGACTTCGGCGATCCGGCCGCAACCACCGAATATGCGCTCTGTATGTACGACGCCGACGGCGATCTGATCTCGACGGCGCTGGCTCCTGCCGCCGGCACCTGCTCCGGGAAGCCGTGCTGGCGCGTCTCTTCCGGTTCGGTCCGCTACTACGATCCCGAGCTCAGCCCCTCGGGCCTGCGCAAGATGAACCTGAAGGCCGGCCAGGACGGACGTGCACGAATCGTCGTCACCGGCGCCGGCGACGACCTTGCATTGCCCGCACTGCCCGTGACCGAGCTGCCGATGACCGTGCAGCTCCAGAGCAGCGACGGACCATGCTGGGAAGCCTCGTTCAGCTCTGCGTCGCGCAATGACGGCACGCGTCTCCAGGCGGTTTCCGACTGAAGAACGCTTACCGTCATGCGGCAGTGCAGTGACTGAACGCACTGCATTCCCGGCGTCGTTGACAGAGATGCTGCTGCCGGACAGATAGCCTTCACTGCGGCTTGGCCGCCAAGGGAGGCTCCCATGCGAACGAAGGTCATCGTCGCGCTGTGCACCGCGCTGCTGGTCAGCGGCTGCTCCATGCGCGTATCCGGCAAGGTCACCGACAGCGAGACCGGCGAGCCAATCGGCGTGTGCGCGGTCAAGATCGGCCCGCGCACGATGCGCACGGATCCGCTTGGCAACTACGCCGTCAACGCCGAGAAGAGCTGGGACGTCATCGAGTTCCTCGCTCCCGACTACGAGCCGATGACGGCCCAGGTCGATTCGAGCCAGACGCGCTATCCCGTCATCGACGTCGCACTGCGGCGCAAGAAAGCGGCACTGCCGCGTGGCGCACGTTTCGACCCGTATACGGGCAGGCCGCTGGCCGCGCCTCCAGGAGAACCTCGCGCGACGGTGCAGTAGACCGGACGTCTCCACCATCCTGAGGAGGAGGCGACCTGCCTCCCAGGCGATTTGGCAACAGCGGGCAACGTCCGTGTTGTATGCGGCGACGCGACCTCATATAGCTCGCAAAGACCCGCATGCAGTCACGAAAGCCTCTTCGCCGACGGATCGGACAACCAGCGGCACTGGCAGCGTTGCTGTGCGCCGGCCTGTCCTCCTGCGGCGGCGGCGGCACAAGCGGCGGATCGGGCAGCGTGCCGGCGCAGCTCAGCTTCCGCGTGCTGTGGGAAAGCGAGGATGCGCCCGCAGCCTCGTCGGCGACGATCGAAGGCGGCGCCGGCGCGTCCTTCGGGCCCGAGATTCCTGCCGCCGTCAGCGCGATCCGTTTCATCTTTTCTTCGCAGTCCGACGATGATTTCGAGCCTTGCTGCGTCGCGGTCATCCGCGGCACCGAGGCGTTCGCCAATCGTCGCATCCAGCTTGCCGACGTTCCCGCTGGCCAGGGCACCCTTCGCGTCGATGGGTTCCCGGCGCGATTCGCGCCGGCCGATGGCGTGACGCGCACCTGTCCGACGCGCGATGGGCAGGGCCAGCCGTGCGATGCGAACGACATCGGCGCCAGCTACTCTTCGGATCCTCTGGCGGTCGATCTGTTCCCCAACGAGATCAATCAGGTCAACGTCGAGGTCTACTCGCTCCCGTTCCTGCTCTCGTCCGATCCCGGCCCCGGCGAGAGCGCAGCGGCCCCGCGGCCCGAAGTCGAAGTGGTGGTGGTCGATGCCGCCCACGACATCGCCAGCGTCAACGTGCAGATCGGTGGGGCGGGAACCACGGTGGTCGAGAGCACCCCGTGCGACGACGACGGCGGCCCGCAGGTTCCCGACTGCAGCCAGGACGGCGAGCTCGACGTCATGGGCGTGATCCTGCGCGTGCGTGCCAACCAGGTCGTCGACGAAGGCGATGCGCAGGTTCGCGTGACGGCGCAGAACGATGCGACGCCGCCACGCAGCATGGACGAGCGTTTCACCATCGACGTGCCCCCTACCACCACCACGACCACGACGACGACGACGACGACGACCAGTAGCAGCAGCACCACGACGACGACCACCACCACCTCGAGCAGCACGACGACCACGTTGCCGCCGCCCACGACCACCAGCACCACGACGACGACCTCGACGACGACGACGGCGCCGCCGACCACGACCACGACGCTGGAGACCACCACCACGACCAGCACCACGACCACGACGACGGTCACGACCACCACCACCTCGACCACCACGACCACGCTGGTGCAGTCGTGCGTGACCTTCAGCGTGCCCGACACGGCCGAGCTGACCGGGATCTCGTTCGAGGTCGATTACGCCAATGCGGACGGCGAGTTCGTCGGTTCCGGCCAGGACGTGGATTGCATCAACGAAGTGGCAGGCGCGGTGTCGGCCTTCAACGACACCGGCAAGGGCGAGCTGCTCGAAATCGCCATCGCGTCGCAGTCGGCTTTCCAGACGCCGACCGAGCTGGCCACTTGCGTCTTCGAGGGCCCCGATGCGCCGCAGCCTGGCGACTTTGCCATCATCGTGACCGAAGCGACCTCCGGAGATCTCATGCCCATCAACGTCGACGTCGTCGCCGGCGTCGCAGAATGCATCTCGAACTGAGATGGCAGCGCCTGCGACGAGATCCCTGTGGCTGCTCGCGTGCGTGGCGCTCCTTGCCGTGGCCACGGTCGTGGCATCGCCTTCGCGCGCAGGCGCCGCCGACACGGGGCGTGCCGAGCGCCTCTACACCAAGGCGCTGGCCGAGCTGCACGCCAACCGCGTGCCGCAAGCGATCACGCTGCTGGAGGAGTCGGTCAGGGCCGATCCGGCCGATCTGCACGCGCGCTACTACCGCGCCGTTGCCTACGGACGCGTGGGCCGGTTCGAGGAAGCCGTCGCCGATCTGAAGCTGGTCGTCGCGCGCGACGGATTCATCGAGAACGCCGACCTCGAGCTCGGCTACGCGCTGTTCAAGCTGGAGCGATACGAGGAGGCTTCCGCGCCGCTGCAGCGCGCGATGGCGCAGCCCTCCACGGCCGACCGTGCCGCCGCGATCTACGCGATGAACCAGGCGCGTCGCGGGCGATTGGCCGAAGCGCGCGACGGATTGGCCAGCGCCGAGTCGATCACGGCTCGCTACTACCGCGGGCTCGCTGCCTATCGCGCGGGCGACAAGGCCGCGGCCGAGGCCGACTTCGCGTTCGTTGCACAAAGCTCGCCCGATTCGGAGATCGGCAAGCAGGCGCGCGTCTTCCTGGAACAGATCGGCGAGAGCGATGCGGCGGTGTTCCGCCTGCACGGCGGCGCCACGCTCGAGTACGACAGCAACGTGGCCCTGGCGCCCGACGACGACGCCATCGCCAATCTCTACGGCGTCAGTGACAAGGACGACTTCCGCAGCGTGATCACCGCCGGCGCGGCCTATTCGCCCTACGTCACCTCGCGCACGCATGTCTCGCTGTCGTACAACTTCCTGCAGAGCCTGCACTTCGACCTGGCCGAGTACGACGTGCAGACCCACAAGGTCGGCGCGCAGGTCGCGCTGTTTCGCGGGCCCGCCACCATCGGGCTGACTGGCCAGTACGAGTTCTCGCTGCTGGACTTCGACAGCCTCGCCCACGGCGTCACCGGCTTTCCGTGGATCCGCTTCGAGGAAGAAGGCCTGGGCCGCACCGAGGTCTACTATCGCCTGCGCTACCGCGACTTCGTGCTCGACGACTTCGATCCGCTGCGCGATGCGGTCAACCACGCGCCCGGCGTCCGTCAGATCATCGACCTCGGAGCGCCGGGGCGGTTCATGATGTTCGGCTACCGTTTCGATGCCGAGGTCGCCAGCGAGGATGTCGGCGAGCGCTACCAGTACAACGGCCATCAGGTCGAGGCCGGCATCGAGTGGCCGCTGACCGACACCATGAACGCGTTCGCCATGTACGCCTTCAAGGCCAAGGACTACGACGAAGCCAGCCGCGGTCGCGATGACGAAGAGCATCACGTGATCACGCGACTGGAACATCGCCTCAACCGCTTCCTGTGGCTGGCCGGGTCCTACGTCTTCCGCGGCAACTACTCGGACAAGGCCAACTTCGAGTACTACCGGCACATCGTGTCGCTCGGCCTGGAGGCGCGCTACTGATGCTACGAGCCGTGCTGGCAGCATTCGTCGTCCTCGCATCCACCTTCGGCGCTACGAGCGCGCTCGCGCAGGATGCGGGCCAGGTCGTCAGCATGGAGGGCACGGTCGAGATCGGCCGTGACAACGTCTTCACTGCCGCCACCGTCGGCAGCCCCGTGCGCGTCGGCGATACCATCCGCACCGGCAATCCGGGACGCGCACGCATCCTGTTCCAGGACGACTCGGTCCTGAACGTGGGAGACGGCTCGGTGCTGAGCATCGACGAGTCGGTGTTCAATCCCGACGAGGGCACCATCAGCTCGATGATCCGCCTGTTCCAGGGAAAGGTGCGTGCGCTGGTCAGCGAGTACTACGGGGACTCGGCCGCCTCCTATCGGATCGCCACGCCGACCTCGGTCTCGGGCGTGCGCGGCACCGAGTTCATCGTCGCGCATGACGTCGCCTCCCAGACCTCGCAAGTGCTGGGACTGGGTGGCCGCGTGGCCGTGCATAGCGTGATGGATCTGGTGCGGCGCGGAGTGATCATCCGTCCGCGCGAAATCACGTTCATCGCCAAGGGCCAGTTCCCGACCCCGCCGCGTCAGATCGAGGTCACCGACGACATCTATCGTTCTCTCGTCTCGGGGGTGGAGTTCCCGGGATCAGGCGTGCCCGAGGGCAACGCGGACAAGGATCCGGTCGTGACCGGCAAGGAAGTACCGGTCGACGATCAGCCCGGCAACGTTCCTGTGCAGAGCGAGCCGGGCAACGATCATCCGCCCATTGCCGACATCCCGCCGCAGGAGCCCGGCAAGACCGGCGGCGACATCGTCGGCGAGCCGATCCCCGTCATCACCGGCCCCACAGACCTCGAAATCGAGTTCTGAGGAAAAAAGGGGTCAGGCACCTTTTTCAGCGACCGCGGAGGAAAGAGGTAGGCTCCTTTTTTCAGCCGGCCACAGACGTAGCCAATCATGAGCCGCATCCTTCTCATCTGCGGAAGCCTTCGCGCCGCATCGTCCAACCGTGTCCTGCTCGACGCCGCCGCCGCGCTGGCGCCGCCTACCTGGCAGACGCGCTACCTGGACGTCCTGGCGACGCTGCCACACTTCAACCCTGACGAGGACGGAGTCGACGTGCCGCAGCCGGTGCGCACGCTGCGCGAGGCGGCCGCATGGGCGCAGGGCTTTCTGATCTCGACGCCGGAGTACGCGCACGGCCTGCCGGGCTCGCTCAAGAACGCGCTGGACTGGCTCGTCAGCGGCATGGAGGTCTACGAGAAGCCCGCCGTGCTGCTCAATGCCACCGAGCATTCCACGCACGCGCAGGCATCGCTGCGCGAGATCCTCTCGACGATGTCTGTTCGGCAGGCGGGAGGAGCGTGGGTGACGGTGCCGCTGAACGGGCGCAAGCTCGGCGTGGCCGATGTGCTGGCGGACGCGGCGCTGAGCGGGGCGCTACGGCAGGCGGTGGATGCGCTCGAGGAAGGGCTGCGCTCGTAGCGCCGACACGTGGCGAGACCGATGACTGCGCAACTTGAAGAGGTGACCGCGGAGTTCATCGCCTGGGTCGTTCATGCGCTCAAAGCTTACGATGGCCTCGCGCCCTAGGATTGGCTGGGCCGCTCCTGTAGGTCCATCGACCGGAGGGGTGACCAATGCGACACGCGCCCACACTGTTCCGGACCGCTGCCGCCATGACGGCCGTTCTATCATGCTGCATGCACGCAGGCCGGGCCCACGCCAGCCGCTTCCTACCCTCGCCGTCCGAACTGCAGCCAGCAGAGAACATCGCCGGCAACCAGACCTATCCCTGCTTCGACGTCACCCCGAGTGGACGGTCGATGATCGGCTGGAGCGGCGGCTCCGCGGGAAGGCTGTATGCCGGCGGCGAGCCTGCAACTGGCGAGCTGACGGTCATGCCCGCTCCACGCTCCGGGCGCTGCTCGGTGGCTGCGGGGTCGTCGGCCTTCCTCATCGTCAATGGCGGAGAGGGGCGTATCATCGATGATCAGGGCGTGGCGCACGGCGACGTGTTCGCGCTCGACGATCTGGCAGGTGGAGCCGCCTCGCGAGCCAGTGCAGCATCGATTGACGGTAACCGCGTGGTCGCGACCTGGGTGCGCGTCGATGGGACGCAGTCTTCCATTCGTGCCCGGGTCATCGACCTGTCCGCGGCCGAGCAGGCGCCCGCATTTACGGTGTCATCCATCGACGCTGCAGACGTCGAGCTCAGCTCCCTTGGTGTCGATGGTGCCTCGGGTGGCCGCCTCGTCTTCTGGTGGAACCGCCTGGTGTTGTCGCGCAACGGCTCATACACGAGCGTGATCGACGACGACGTCTTCGTGCGGATGTACCAGGACATCGATACCCCGCTCACGGATGCCTTCGTCGTTCATGATTCGACGTTCAGGCAGCAGATGGATGTCCGGGCGGCGGTACTGGAGGATGGAGGTTTCCTCTTCGCCTGGTGGTCGTACTGGACTTCACCGGGAGCATTGTTCTCCAGGCGCTTCGACGCCATGGGCGTGGCCGCCACGCCCCCCACCTTGCTGTGCACGGACTGCTTCCTCCCTCTGGCCGTTGCACGCGATGGTGCCATCGTCGGCGCGGAGCGTTTCGTCGACAGTGTCGCCCGGGTGCTCGATGCCGATGGGCGCGTCGAGCCCGATAGCTACGCCTTCTTCGACGATCTGAGGCTCCGGTACGGGCGCGGCCAAACGGCGATCCTTACGCCAGGTGGCAGCTTGATGACAGGCACCTACAGCATCAGCGGCGTAAGTCCGGAAGCGACGGACGGCGACGGCGGCCGCTTGGCGATCCGCACGTTCTGTGCGCCGACCGACGCGGCGTGCGATCGTTGCCCGGGCTTCGAGGACGACGAAGACGCCGACGCCGACGGCATCCCTGACGCATGCGATCGCTGCACCAACATCGAGGGCGAGCGGACTGCGGCCGTAGCCAAGGTGTACGTCAGCTACGTGCCGGATTGGGGCACGGTCGTCATCCCCTGGCGTGACAACAGGATGGAGGTTCGCACGAGCTTCGACCTGCCGGAGGGAGCCGCGCTGGACGATCTCGACCTGCCCGGCCTCGGCATGCGCGTACGGCTCGAGGGTGTCAGCGGGACCGGCGCGGTTGCCGACGTCACTCTGCCCGGCGGCACGTTCAGCGGTGCCGGCACGCGGGGGTGGCAGGCCAAGGCAACGAAAGTTCGCTACCTGGATCGGACCGATGACTCCGTAAACGGCATCCGCAAGGTGGTGGTGTCCGGGACGCCGAGCCGTGTCACTCCCGGTGCAACCACCGTCTCGATGCTCGTCGTGGGCCGCGCAGGATTCTACGCCGACAACCATGCGCATCTTCCGCTCGAGCTGGTGCTGATGTTCGAAGGCGGCCAGACGTGCGCGGAGGCCGCCTTCACGCGCTATGACTGCTGGGCCGGAGCCTGGGACGGTCCGCTGCGGTGCTCGTACTGAGCGACGCCGTCACTCCCACAAGTCCGGCATGACCGCGATCGCCGTCGGGCCCTGATCCGTCGGCAGCACAGCCGACGCCAATTCGGGTTCGGACACGACCAGCCGCGGTTCGATGGGGTCGAAATACAGCAGGCCATCGCCGGGGATGACGAACGCCGTGGTCTGCGCCGATCGATTGGTCGCAAGTGCGGTCGACGAGGTACCCAGAAACACGCGGGAGGTCGCAAGCGCACCCGTAACGGGCGCCAGCGTGTCGGCGTCGAGATAGATCACGGCCACGCTGCTGTGGGTCGACGCCGCCACGATGCGAAGCAGCCCCGCCGCCGGTTCCTTTTCAATCCTCGCGACGTCCGCCTGCAGTGGCGGGCTTTGCGCCAGCAATGCGCCCGAAACGGGGTCACGCGCCTCCAATCTCTGCCCGATGCCGATGTACAGGCGGGCCAGGTCGGCGCTGATCGAGATTCCGCGGACCGGAAGAGTCGATCCGATGTTCAGCACCGAAGAGGCTTGCGTCGCGCCTGCGAATCGTGGTTCGTCGCCGTCGAGCCTGAGTACGGCTCCCTCGGTCCCGCAGAGCGCCAGATACAACGTGTCATGCGATGGCGAGGGCGCCATGGCGCAGAGATTGTGCGGTGCGAAACCCGTCGTGGCCGCGCTGCCACCGAGGCATTCTCGCGTACCTGTATCGATGTACGCGACGTGATCGGGACAGCGCACGTACAAGCGGTCGACGGCAGGGTCCACCGCGAGCGAATAAGGCATGCTACAGCCGCACGTCACCGACGATGCTTCCAGGGTGCCGAGCAGGAACTGTCCCGATGTACCGTCGACCATGACGATACCAACGTCGCGGACCGCGGCGTACAGGATGTCGTCCTCGTGATCGTACGCCAGGTCACCAGCCCAGGTGTTGCCGAGATCGGCCGTGGTCAATACCGCGGCGGTGGCCGCGTCGACGACGACGATGCCATAGTCCGTCAGCGCGTAGTACGTCCCGTTCTCATGGTTGGCCAGGAGGGGACCGTAGAGTTCAACGGTGCGCAGCGAACGCTGGTAGGCAGAAACGCCAAAGTCGCCCCACGAAGAAAGTGCCGGCGAGATCTGCAGCAGATCGGCGTCGTGAGAGATCGACAGAAGGGCGACCCAGCTGCTCGAGTAGCCCGGCATCGCCACGGACAGCAAGGCAAGATCGCGCGGGTTCGGCGCGGAATCGAGCACCAGCTGCGTTCCCGTCGACCATCGCCACCCGACCACGGCATCGTCGCCGGCAAGGGCGGCGAAGCCCGCACCGCCGGTCACCACGAAGCTCGCGGGTGCACCGGGCAGCGTCTTGGCGCTGTAGACGCCGGTGATCGGCACTCCCGTCTGCGCCTGTATGCCGACGACGGACGCGTCCCCACGGCAACCGACGTAGAGCGACTGGCTGTGCGAGTCGATCCGCTGAAGCGAGCGCGGCTCCTGGCAAACGGGAAAGCTGGACAGCTCGGCCGTGCCGAACTTCGGCTCGCCCGTGCGTGCGTCGAGGAACGTGACGGTGTCGTCACCGGCATTGGCGACGTACAGAATGTCGTTGCGGGAATCTACGGCCAGCGCCGATGGGCCGTCGCCGGTCGCGAACGTCGACGCCTGCAGGGTGCCGAAGAGATAGGATCCGAGCGCCGCATCCAGGAACGTGACGGTATCGTCCGCTTCGTTGGCGACGTAGAGGATCTGCCTGTCGAGGTGCGTTACGACCGCCGATGGGGAGCCGCCGACGATGATGGCGTCCGTCAAGGCCAGGCCCGATGCTGCGTCGAGCATGCTGACAGTGCCGTCGCCGCGATTGGGCGTAAACACCGCGCTCGTACGGACGTCGACGTGCACGTCGTTCGGTGAGGTGCCGACGGAGCTGGTCGATTCCTCGAGAGTAGGCTCGGCGTACGTCAGTCCCGGACCGAATCGCGTCAGGCTCGACGCTTCGTCATTGGCGATGAAAAAGCTGAGCTTCGGCGGCCGTCCGAGCTGGCTGTCATGGTCGAGACTGCACAGACGGTCCCCGGAAAGCGCGGCGCAGTCTTCGTTCTGATCCAGCGCGATGTTGGTGGCCAGGCACGAGTGGCACGTCGTGACGTCGTGCAGGCAGGCCAGAAGGTCGTCCGATGATTGAAGGGGCCGGTTGCACAGACGAAACAGCGCCTCGCCCGCCACACCGATGTCGTCATCGGCGTCCCTGCATTTGGACAGCGCAAGGCTGACCCGTTGCCAGGCCTTGTCGAATGCGGTTCCGGGCGCCGCATCGAACGAACACGACCACGGCGGCTCACCGCCGCGCACAGCGCAAGTCACGGCTGCGTTGATGCCGGCGCGCGCGGCCTTGAACATCGCGGCGTACAGCGACTTGACGCAGCGGTACTCGTTCGCCGACATTCCGACGCCCAGGGGGAAGTCCAGGTCGTGCCGGATCTTCTCCGTCAAGCCGATGGCGTTGCAGTTCGTGCACCACTCGATGTCGCCGGCGTCGTCGATCGGCGAGGACGAGCAGCCGCGGAATCCGGACCTGCACGTCGTGGTGTGGAGATCCTCGACGGTCGCGCCGCCCGAAAGCGCGGCGGTACACGGGGAATTCTCCGTGATACTCCGGAAGCCGCTGACTCGCGGCCTGCAGTAGTAGTAGGAGTGGCCGTACTCGGTTCCGGTCGGGCAGTGCTCGATGCCGCGCATCACCGTTCGGACGCGCGCGGCGACGTTGCGTGCGATCTGAAGCCGGCACGCGGAGACGTCCGAGGCCATCGTGGAACGGGGTGGCAACACGACCGAAGCGGCCAAGGCAATCCCTGCCGTGCATAGAGTCACTGCATTGCGAACCATCTCGCACCCTAGATCGGCAGCGCAGGTCATGGAAGGGACTTGGCATTGCAAGACGCCACCTTTCTTCAGGCCTGGCAGGCAGCTAGGTTCGGCCGGCGGAGTGCCGCAACCGGAGCAGAACATGGATGACGGCTGGAAGAGGGGATGCATCATCGCCGCAGCGCGGGTGGCCACGCTGGTCTGGTGCCAGATGCTGGCGGCTGCAACGCCCATGGCGCACGCAGAGCTGGTCGGATCCGGCGGGCAGCGGGTAATGGCGACCTCGGTGGTCGAGCCGCCCTACGGAATCGCCAGCGTCCCGCCGGCCGGCTTCATCGTCACGTTCAGGGAGCGGCGACCTTTCCAGAATCAGCCTGCGGTCGACTTCCTTGCGCAGCGAACCGATGAGGTCGGACGCCTGCTGGGAGCTCCGATCGTTTTGCTCGACGACTATTTCGTCCCCGCCAACGACGGTGCCGCGCCGGCCCTCGGCGTGGATGCGCAGGGACGGCTCCTGCTGGCGTTCCAGCAGGGCAACGACGTGTTCCTGCGGGCCGCCGATCTCTCCGGCAGCTCTCTCGGACCCGACGTGCACGTCGGACTGGTCTTTCCGACCACCCTGGCCCGCCTCCGCTTGCTGCTGGATTCGAGCGGCGGACCGATCGTGATGTGGCGCGCAGGCAGCTTTCTTTACGGTCGCGCGTTCGACTCCGACCTGCAGCCCCGGTCCGCGCTCTGGTCGCTCCCGTCCACGGCAGATTCCGTGCAGGCGGTCATCACCACTTCCGACCACATCGTCGTCGGCTGGCAGGAAGACGCCGGATACGAGGATCCCTGCGTCTCGAAGCTTCAGAAGACCGACCGGGCGGGGACTGTCGTCGCCGGTCCTTTGGTGTTGCCGGTGGACGATGGCGAGCAATGCCGCGGGCTGTCACTGGCCCGCACGGACGGCGGCGCCGTGATGGCCGTCGCCCTCACTGGCCGCAACGACTACCAGGACGTTCGCATGCGCTCCGTGGCCGTGGGCGCGGACCTGCAGACGGTGGGCCCCGTGCAGCAGCTGGTTCCGCAGCCCGCCTTGCGCGACGCAGGACCATCCGAGACGATCCTGCTCTCGGCCGAGGACGAGCTCATGCTCGTCTGGACCGGCTCCGATCACATCGGGCGCGGCGTCTTCCTGCGTACGCTCGCCTCCGATGGCGCGTTCAGCGGGGAGCAGCTCGGCGTCAATACAACTCGTATGGGCAACGAGGAATTCCCGCGCGCTGCGCTGGCGAACGGACGCGCAGCAGTGGTCTGGGCGACGTGGTATGGCCGCGTCGACATCCGATCATTCTGTGACTCGGAGGATCCCTCGTGCCGAAGGTGTCCGGACGCGGCATCGGATGAAGACAGCGACGGCGACGGGCTGCCCGACGGATGCGATTCCTGCAACGACCCCGACGCCGAGAGCATCATCGGGAAGCTGACCGTGCTGGCACGCGACGGCAAGGGGAAGGGGTATACGCTCACTGGCGAGCTGTCGCTGCCACCCGGCGCGCCTCCGTTCAGCGACTACGCATTCGACCAGACAGGCGCGTTCCTTCGCATCCGGGGCCGCGGAGATGGCGACGTGCTCGAGGTCGGCCTTCCCGCCGAATATTTGCCGACCAGCGGGTACAAGGAAGGATGGGTCCGTAAGGGGACCGGCACTACCTGGAGCTTCGTCGGCGCCCGCTACGACAGCTACCTGCAAACGGGCAACGGCGAGTTGCGCCGCGTCCTGCTGAAAGAACTGGAAAGAGAAGGCCGGCGCATCATCAAGTTCAAGATCGTCGGCGGCACCTACTACCACCCCCGTATCCCGGTGCTCGAATCGGACCTTCCCGTGCACGTGTCGTTCCTCCTCGGCACGACCGATGGGCAGGACCCGATCAGCTGTCACGACATCACCTTCGATGGAGACGACTGCACCTTGGACACCACGACGTGGACGGCAAGGTGCTCGACGCAATGACCGAAGCTGACCGGCGCTCGACGGCCACCGCTTCGTTCGAGTTCTATTTGCTCTCCATGACCGTCACGCCCTGCCAGTCCGCCGGCGGCGGCGTGGCCAGGAACGTTCGGCAGCGCTCCACGTACATGACGCTCGGCTTGTCGCCGGGATACCGGTCGAGGACCTTGCCGAAGGTGGCCATCGCTTCGCGGAAGCGCCGCTCGCGATAGGCCGCCACGCCTTCGGCAAAGATCTCGAGCAGGTCGCTCCACTGTTGGCGCTCGGCGACGTGTCCGAGCAATTCGTAGATCGTCACTGCCGCCGAACGTCCCTTGACGGCGACCACGTCCAGCTCGCGGCCGATGAAGTCCGCGCCCGCCGCCGCAAGGGTGTCGGCGCTGACCAGCACGCGCACACCGTACGTCTTGGTCAGCGACTCGAGGCGCGATGCCAGGTTCACGTTGTCGCCGATCACGGTATAGCTGAGGTGCTGGGTCGAGCCCATGTTGCCCACGACCATGTCGCCGGTGTGCACCCCGATCCCCGCCTCGATGGGCGGCCAGCCACGCTCGCTCTGCCACTCGCCGGTCCGATCGGCGAGGCGCTGGCACATCGCCAGCGCCGCGTCGCATGCATGCGCAGCGTGCGTGGGCTGGGCCAGCGGAGCGCCCCACACCGCCATGATCGCGTCGCCGACGTACTTGTCGAGAGTTCCGGCCTGCTCGAAGATCACCTCGGTCATCTCGCCGAGATAGACGTTGAGCAGCTCGACGAGCGCCTCGGGCTCGAGCTTCTCGGAGATGCTGGTGAAGCCGCGGATGTCCGAGAAGAGCACCGTCAGCTCTCGGCGCTCGCCGCCCAGGCGCACCAGCTCGGGGTTCTCGCTGAGCGTGCGCGCGATCTCGGGATTGAGGTAGCGGCTGAAAGCCTCGCGTGCGCGCCGCCTCTGCCCTTCCTGCACGACGTACTGGTAGACGGCGATGGCGGCATAGACGACCACCACCGTGATGACCTGATAGACGATGCCGAGCGGAATGCCGGTGGCGAGAAAGATCCACTGGCTGCCGACCAGATAGGCGCCGAGCATTCCCAGCACGGCCAGTCCGCCGTTGACGCCGCGCGCCCAGCGCAGCGCCACGCCGAGCAGCACGGACAGCAGAACGATGGCCGCGACGTCGAGCAGCACCGTCCAGCGCGGCTGGCGCAGGAAGTCTGCGCGCAGGATGTTGTCGAGCGCCGTGGCGTGCATCTCGACGCCGGGAAAGATTCCGTCCAGCGGCGTTGCGCGGATGTCGGCCACGGCCGTTGCCGTGACGCCGACCAGCACCAGCTTGCCGGCAAGCGCGCCGGGGTCGGCCCGCCCCGCCAGCACGTCGGCCGCCGATACGTGGGGGAACGTGCGCTTGGGCCCTCGGTAGTTGAGCAGCATCTGGCCGTCTTCGGCCACCGGGACGTCCTGCTTGCCGATGCGGACGTCCTCGACGCCGAAAGGAGCCACGCGCACCGTGGTCAGACGGTCGGGCCAGTACACCGACAGCATCGCCAGCGTCAGCGGCAGCGCGATCTGGTCGCGATAGCGCACCGCCATCGGAACGCGCCGGAAGTAGCCGTCGCCCGGGTCCGGAAACGTATTGAAGAATCCCGTGGCGCGCGCTGCCTTGTTGATGATGTCCAGATTGGCCACGGCGCCGAGCGCCTTGGGAATCTCGCGCTCGCCGGCGCCCTGCACCTGCACGAGCTTGTAGGCAGTCAGGGTCGGCTCGGCGGCGCGCGCGACCGCGTTGTCGAGCTCGAAGAAGTAGCCGACGACGACCTTGCCGGAGCGCGCCACGGCCTCGGCGAGCTGCTGGTCTTCGCTGCCGACGGTCACGAGCGCCTTCTGCACCTGCTCGATGGCGGCGGCATCGACGTGTCCCTCCAGGGACTTCAGGTCGGGCGGCGCCGTCGCCTCGGACTGGACGACGTCGAAACCGATGACGGCCGGCGATGCTGCATCGATACGCTCCAGAAGTTTCGCCACCGTCGTGCGCGACCATGGCCAGCGCCCGATCTCGGCGATGCTGGCATCGTCGACGGCGACGATGACCACTTCGGGCGCTGGCGGCTCGGGGCCTCTTTGCACCAGCCGGAAGTCGGTGGCGCGGGTATCGAGCAGCAGCAGCGGACCACAGCTGGACAGCCGCAGGATCGCGAGCGCGACCCCCAGCAGCAGGGCGATTCGCATCGTGGTCAGTGACGGCGCGCGCACGGGGAGGCACCTAAAGCAGCGTCGCCGAGGCAGGTCTAGCCGGCGATGCGCGCAGCGTCAGGGGTCGTGAGCAGACTGGTCGAAACGCGATCGAGGGCAACGCAGCGACCGACGAATGGTAGTGGCATCGGGGCCCTCGCGCCGATAGGTTCCGGCAGCGACGAGCGCACGGCCTGGCGGGAGGCCGGCGGCGGCACGAAGGATCGCAGCCAATGGCGGGGAATGACGTGAAAGATCTGCATCTTGGCATCGCTGGAGACGATGGCGGCGCAAGCGGTTCGCCGCTGCCTGGTCACCTGCGGCGGTTGGCCGTTTCGCTGGCGATGCTCGCGCCTGCCGTCATGTCGCTGCCCGCCCCTGCTGCGGCGCAGTTCGAGACCGTCTACGCCCAGGAGAAGTATTCGGCCGAAACGAATCCGGGTCTTGCCGCACTGAACATGTTCGCGCGATTCGGCAGCTCGGTCACCGCCATCGACGATTACAACGGCAACGGCATTGCCGACCTGGCCGTCGGTGCCGCGTCGGATGCGACCGTCGACACCAGCGCCGGCGGTATCTGGTTCGTTCCGGTAAGGACGGATGCTTCCGCCTTCCGCCTCGAGACCGACTCCGGAAACATGCAGGCGAACGGGCAGCTCGGCGCCGCCATCGACAATTTCGCACATGCCATCTCCGGTGCTCCTCCGGTGGCAGGCGCCACGCACGCGCTGGTGGTCGGCTCGCCTGGCAAGGACGGCACACAGCCCGGGCAGGGCGCGATCATCGTCATGCTCGTCGACGCCACCTTCAACATCACCGAGACGGTCATCACGCACGGCACCGGAGCATTCGTCACCAATCCGTCGCAGGATGAGCATTTCGGCCAATCGGTCGCGGTCATCGGCGACATCGACGGCAACGGCTTCGCCGACCTGGCCGTCGGAGCTCCCGGCATCGACTCGGGCGGAACCGATGCCGGCGGCCTCTACATCCTGCGTCTCGGTATGGGTGCCAGCGTCATCGGCGCCACCCGCATCGACGCGTTCTCCGGCCTGCCCGGCCTGCTGTCGGCCGGGGACGCCGTCGGAAGCTCCGTAGCGGGCATCGGCGACGTCAACGGCGACGGCATGCTCGACGTCGCGGTCGGTTCGCCTCTGGACGACGAAGGAGGAACCTCGACCGGTTCGGTGCGGCTGCTGTTCCTGAACACCACCGGCGCCGTCGTCGGCAGTCGCAAGATCACCGCGGGTTCGGTGGATTTCGTCGCCGCCGACGGCGCCATCGATACGCTCGACCAGTTCGGCGCGGCGCTGGCCGCCCGCGACCTCACCTTCGACGGCGACCTCGAGCTGCTGGTGGGCGCTCCCGGCGACATGGGCGTCGGCGCGTTCTGGGTGCTGGAGCTGTCCGGCATCGGCATCGTCGAAGCCGATCGCGTCGGCCAGGGCACCAACGGCTTCACCGGCGATCTGGAGATGGAGGAAAAGTTCGGCGCTTCCCTGGCGGCGCTCGACGATTTCGACAACGACGGAGTGCGCGAGATCGCCGTCGGCCACCCGGCCGACGACGACGGAAACGTCTCGGGCGCAGTCTGGATCCTCACTTTCGGAGAGTGCGGCGACGGCACTGTGGACACCGGCGAGCTGTGCGACGACGGCAATCGAGACCCGGGCGACTGCTGCACGCCTGCATGCACGGGCGACGACGCCTCCACGCCCTGCGAAGACGACTTCGAGGCCTGCACCTTCGACCACTGCGACGGTTTGGGATCCTGTCTCCACGACGGCATCGCCGGCCCTTGCGACGACGGTGCGGCCTGCAACGGCACCGACCAGTGCGATGCGACCAACGGCACCTGCACCATCCACTCCGACGATTTCTGCATGGGCGGCGCCGAGTGCCAGACCTTCTGCAACGCGATGACTTCGAGCTGTGCCGACCTGGCCGGCACGCCCTGCACGCCCGACGCCAACCCGTGCACTCGCGACGAGTGCAACGGCTTCGGTGCCTGCGCCCATCTCCCCGACACCTTCGCGCCGTGCAACGACGGCAACCCCTGCACCCTTGGCGACCACTGCAACGATGCTGCCGAATGCGTCGACGACGACAGCATCACCGACGGAATGTCGTGCGACGACGGCGACGCTTGCACGCAAGGCACCACCTGCACGTTCGAAGTGTGCGGCACCGGGACCGCGGTCGACTGCAGCGGCCTGGCTGACGATTGCAACACGGCCGGATGCGACCCCGGAACCGGCTGCTTTGCCGATCCAGTTGCCAACGGTGAGCCGTGCGACGACGACACCAACTGCACCAGCGGCGACACTTGCATGAACGGCGTCTGCGAGACCGTGCCCGTCGACTGCTCGGGCTTCTCTTCGGATCCGTGCAATCCCGGCATCTGCAATGAAGGCACGGGGACCTGCACCACCGAGCCGGCAGAGAACAACACGCTCTGCGACGACGGCGACAATTGCACCACCGACGACGTGTGCACCGGCGGCGTCTGTGGCGGAACGCCGGTGGACTGCTCGACCTTCGCCGATTCGTGCAACACGGCGGAATGCAATGCGGGGACGGGTGTTTGCGACGTAACACCCGTCATGGATGGCACCGGCTGCGATGACGACGACAATTGCACCACGACCGACGTGTGCACCGCCGGCACGTGCGGCGGAACCCCGGTAGACTGTTCGGGATCGACCGATCAGTGCAACAGTGGCAACTGCAACGTCTTCTCCGGCCTGTGCGAGCAGATTCCTGTCGGCAACGGCACCGGCTGCAACGACGGCCTGGCCTGCACCACGACCGACGTCTGCACCGATGGCACCTGCGGCGGCACACCCGTGGACTGCAGCGGCCTGGACGATGCCTGCAACGAGGGCGTCTGCGACCCGGGTACTGGCGGATGCGAAACCTCGCCGCACGCGGACGGGACGCCGTGCGAAGACGGCGCTCTCTGCACCCTCGGCGATGAGTGCCAGGCGGGCGTCTGTGTCAGCGGTCCTCCGAAAGACTGCAGCAGCCTGGATGAGAGCTGCAAGACCGGCACCTGCAACCCCGCCAACGGCGAATGCTTCGGCGAGGCAGTGCCGGCGGGCACACCCTGCAACGACGGGCTGGCCTGTACCGTCGTCGACGATTGCGGCTCATGTGCCGACTGCGCCGGCATTCCCAAGGACTGCTCGTCCGCGGGCGACCAGTGCAACGACGGCGTCTGCGATCCCGACAGCGGCCTCTGCGAGGCTTCCCCCGTTGCCGATCCGACCGGCTGCAACGACGGATTGGCCTGCACCGAGAACGACGTCTGCACGGGTGGAGTCTGCGCGGGAACGCCGACGGACTGCTCGGGGCTGACCAATCAGTGCAGCACAGGCGTGTGCAACGTGATTTCCGGCCTTTGCCAGGCCGTCCCGGTCGGCAACGGCACCGGCTGCAACGACGGGTCGCCGTGCACGACGGACGATGTGTGCTCGGCCGGCTCCTGCACCGGAACTCCGGTGGACTGCTCGTCCGCGGGCGACCAGTGCAACACCGGTTCCTGCAACGCCGTCACCGGACTTTGCGAATCGAGGGCCGTCACCGATGGCAACGGCTGCGACGACGGCCTCGCCTGCACGACCGGTGACGTCTGCACGGGCGGCGTCTGCGCCGGAACGGCGGTGGACTGCTCGGGCATCGGCGATCAGTGCAACTTCGGTGCATGCAATTCGTCGACGGGGCTGTGCGAGACCTTCGCGGTGGGCAACGGCACGGGCTGCAACGACGGGATGGCGTGCACCAACGGCGACGCGTGCACGGCGGGGGTGTGTGCTGGCTCGGCTGTCGACTGCTCGGGCTTCTCCGACATGTGCCACACCGGCGTCTGCAACGCCGGAACCGGCCTGTGCGAGTCGGTCCCGGTCGGCAACGACGTCGGCTGCGCCGACGGCAACCCCTGCACCACCGACGACGTCTGCACCGACGGCATCTGCGGCGGAACCCAGGTGGACTGCTCGGCAGCAGGCGATCAATGCAACAGCGGCGTCTGCAATCCGGCCAACGGCCAGTGCATTCAGGAGCCGGTCGGGGACGGCACCTCCTGCGACGACGGCCTCTTCTGCACCGAGCTCGACAGCTGCGAGAGCGGAGTGTGCACCGGCCCGAGCCCATGCGGCGACGACCCATTGTGCACCGGCGAGTGCAACGAAGCCCTCGATGAATGCCGCACCTGCGGGCATCCCTACAGCAACAGCCGCTGCGTGGTGAACGCCGTCTTCATCCTGCAAGGCGCCGTGGGCTTGCGCGACTGCCAGGTGTGCTTCTGCGACGTCAACAGCAACTTCCAGGTGACATCGACCGACGCTGCAGCCGTGCTGCGTACGTGTGTGCACCTGCCGCAGCAGCTCTCGTGCCCGACCGGCTTCGTGCTGCAGGCGCAATGAGATGGGTCGGGGCTAGCACCCCGCAGGTTTCTAACGGCAATGACGCTCGCCTGACCTCGGTGGTCGCGGTAGACTGAGCACGTGGCATCGCTGCCGGAAAGCCTTCGGACATTCGCGAACCGCCGCGACGGGTCGACGGAAAGCGTGATCATCGAAGTGACCTCGCCGAAGGTTTCACCACCTGGCCAACGCCCCAGCGGGGCGCGCCGCGCCAAGCCTGCCAGCTCTCCCAAAGAGGCCCGTTCTGCGTACGACCAGGTCTATCGCGCGATCAAGAACCTCAACTTGAAAGCCCCGCCCGTTCGTCTGGAGGGGGTCGGTTCAGTCGTCGCTGACGTCACGGCGGAGCAGCTTCTTCTCATCGCCGAGATGCCGATGGTGGCGGCGATACGGCCGAACCGCCTGCGACACGCCCCCAGACCGAAAACGGCAACGGCGCGTTAAACCCCTTACTGGAAGGCGAATCCGAGCGCTCGCAGGATATCGATGCGGCCGTAACCGAATCTGTGATTCTGCCCGGCCTCGCCCAGCTCCTTTACGGTACCCGCAAGCAGAGTCTGTGCGGCGTTGACGCGATCGGTGCCCTTGAGCGAAGCGAGCATCGGAGGTTTCGCACTGAACAGCAACGCAAACGCTCCCGCAACGTGCGGCGTCGCCATCGACGTCCCGTTCCAGGCTTCGTACTTGCGCTTGGGCACCGCAGAAAAGATGTCGACGCCAGGGGCCGTGACGTCGGGCTTCGAATACACCAACGGCAGCGCCTCAGGGTCGAGGTAGCGGGATGCCTCGATCACCTGCGTTCTTCCACCGCTGAAGCCGGCAGCGCGATCCTCGACGTCGGTGGCGCCGACGGTGAATGCGAAGATGTCGTTGCCGGGAGACCCCGTGGTTTGACTCCCCTCGTTCCCCACGGCGCAGACTACCGGAATACCCGCTTCATTGGCGCGGATGAACGCCAGCGTGTACGTGTCGAAAACGTCTGCCGTCATGCTCAGGCCGCCGAGCGACATGCTGATCACGTCGACCTTTTTCGAGATCGCCCACTCTATGCCCGCCAACACCTGCGCGTCGGTGCCTTCCCCGTTCTTGAGAACGAGTCCGGCGTAGATCGATGCTTCCGGCGCCACGCCTATCCATCGGCCGCTGGCGTTTCCGCCGACCACGATCGCGGCACAGTGCGTCCCATGCTCGTCGCTGTCGTACGCACGCCGGGCGTTGTCGATGACCGTATTGCCGTTCTCGTCGAACTCGGCGAAGCCGGCGATCTTGCCTTCCAGATCCGGATGCTTGGGATCGACTCCGGTGTCCAGGATCGCGACCTTGGTGCCCTGCCCCAGCGCCGTGTATGCGCCCCACGAAGCCATGGCACCGGTTCGTGCGAGTCCCGAGGTATAGCCGGGATGATCGAGCACCGCTCTCGGTAGGGACGTAGCTTTCGATACCGGGGGACGTTTGACCAGCCGGTTCGGGAATACGGCCGCGACGTCTTTCATTTCCTCGAGCTTGGCGAGTTCGTCGCGAGTCACGTCGACGACCGCAGTGCCGAATGAATTGAATGCGATGGGAGGGGTCTTGGTGCCGGTACCGCGGACCCACTGCGATCGCATGAACGAGGATAGGGAACGGTTTCCGAAGTCCAGCTTTCGGTTCGGCGTCGACGGTTTGTGAGTCCCCTTTCGTTTTCCAGCCCGCTTGGTGCCGCCCGACCTGCTCTCCGAGGGTTTCTTGCCGATCTCGTCGAGCAGATCTCGGGCCGTGATGACCGCACGTCGTTTCGCGGCGACCTCGGTGGCCTCGATCATGTGGCGGCGAAGGTCGTCGCCGGCCACCATCTGGACGATCACGCTGATGCGCTTGCCGGGGTTTTCATCGTTGATCCGCTCGATCTGCTGTCGAAGCTTGCTCACTGTCGTAGACCTCCATCGTCGGGCCGACCCTGTTCGAGCGGCGGCGAAGGATTTTGCGACAGACGGAGCACGGCGACGGTGAGGGTGATCACTTGAGTTGCAAAAAAATCTGGCGATCGCGCGCCATCATCGGCGACGCGCGGTCGTTCTTTTGCCGGCGCGAGGATGCGCCGGGTTCATGGTCGTCGGGGCGTCGCCTGCCCCTTCGTACCCAGGAAGATCGTGTGGCGCGCTCCTTTCCCGGCGTGGCCCCGTACCGTGGCCACCTCCACTTCGAAACCCGCTTTCTCGAGCGACCGCTCGAAGCCTCCACTCGAGAATGCAGACCATATTGCCACTGTTCCGCCAGGCACCAATGCGTTCTGAAGCGCCTGCAGGCCGGTCCGATCATAGATCCGCGCGTTGCCGGCGGTAGTGAACGCTTCTGGTCCGTTGTCGACGTCCACCAGGATCGCGTCGTACCTTCCGGCATCCTCGGTGCCGGCCAGATGATCGACGAAGTCGGCAGCGATGAGGCGCACACGCACGTCCTGGAGCGGCCGCTTCGCCAGATCGGCCAGCACGCCGTAGTTCCATTCGACGATGCATGGGAGCAGCTCGACCACGACGACCTCGGCGGTGGAGGGAAGAACGTCGAGGGCCGCACGCAGCGTAAAACCCATGCCGAGACCGCCAATGAGCACCCGTGGCGACGAGGACTCGATATGCCGCAGCGCGAGCTCTGCCATCTGCGCTTCCGAGCCGTGGGTACGGCTGCCCATCAGCGGCTCGTTGCCGACTCGCACCATGTAGCCGTCGGCTTCGCGGTGCAGGGTGATGGCGCGGCCGTCGGCCGTCATCGATGTGGCGATCAGCTCACGCGGTCGCATCGCGCACCGGCCGCCATTCGCGCAACCGATGTCGCACGCGATGCGGCACGCGCAGCGAGAACCAGCCGGGATTGAGCGTGAAGAAATGCATCATGATCATCGCCAGGCTCAGGTCGACGAGATCGACGACCATCAGCATGCCGAGTTGCATCAGCACCATGGCCAGCCACAGCCAGGGTCGCAGCGCCCGCAGCAGCGCCAGCGGCGCGTACAGCAGCTCCAGTGCCAGCGCGCCCCAGGTCAGGAAGCCGAGCACGTACTCGTGCAGTCCGTGCAGCATCGCTCGCAGCGCCGTGTCTCGTGCCAGCGGATTGTCCAGAACCCGCATCAGGGCCGTGCCATCGACCCACGACGGGCTCTGCAGCTTGGCGTAGCCGCTGTAGGTGTAGGACGCTGCCATCACGGTCCATGCTGCCGCCCACAGCAGCGGCGGCATCTGCCAGCGCGGCTGCGGCGGCCAGGCAGCGGGCAGCTCTCGCATCGCCGCACGCACCGAAGGAACCAGGGCGTGCGCGAGAAGCAGCCATCCCATCACCGCCAGCCCCGGGTTCTCTATCAAAGGATTGCGTGCCAGCTGACCGGCAAGGATGTACCAGAGCGCGACGGCCGCGATGCGGTCGCCGATTCCGACGGCGAGCATTGCCGACAGCAGGCCCGCGGCGCCGGTCGTGATGGTGACGAACAGGGGTCGGTCCGATATCGCGTACAAGTGTAGCCGCCCCTGCCAGGGACTATCGGCGGCGTCGGGCAGCACTCCGACGTTCGACCACAGCTCGGTCGACCATGGCAGCAGCTGCAGGAAGTGCACGCACAGCCATGCTCCGAAGACGAAGCGCCAGACGGCGTACGCTCCCGGCGTCCAGGCGAGGTGGCGCTCGAGCAGCAGGGGCCGCGTCATGACTTCCTGCACGGTGCGGTCAGCACCAGCGGCAAAGAGGGATCGTGGAGACTGCGCTCGCGCGGCACCATCCTGGTCTGCACCTGCCTGGCACCCTCGCCGACGCCGAGCTCCCAAAGAAGCGCGGCAGGCGGTTCACACATCGCGTAGCGGGCTGCCCACGCAAACATGCGCCTGCCCCGAGGGTCGCTCACCAGCAACGGCCCGCGCGACAGCGTTGCGGCAAATACGGTCCGGCGCGTGTATGGACCTCGAATGCGGGCGTAGCTGGCCGGAGTCAGCTCGAGCGAGCGGATCTCGCCGCCGCTGTCCTTCCATTCGAGGAATTGGCGCGTCGAAAAAGTCTCCAGCCCCCGGACCGTGGAGAACACTTTGGGAGCAGGCGAGGCGGCAGTCGCCGCCGCGACGTCCCGGAGGCGCTGCCTGCCTGCGAGATCGCCGCCCATCTGCAGCAGACCGAAGAAGAAGAGTACGGCGATGCCCACCGTTCGCCAGGGCTCTTCAGGTCCCGGCGGAGCTTCATGGTCAGCATTCACGCGGCATCGCTCTCCGGCTTCTGGACGATAGACCCTACGCGACGGGCTGTGAAGGGTGTGACGCAGCGCGCGTCGTGGCTGGCCTGGCAGAGGCGATGTAATCTCTCGACAATCGCTGCACGCTCACGCGTCCAGGCGAGGCACCTCGATGCGCAAGACCGTCTTTACCATTCTGGGCACGCTCGTGGTGGCGGTCGTGGCCGTCAACCTCACCCGCCCGGAGAAGAAGATCCAGCACAGCATGGATCATCTCTACGGCAGCGATGACGACCAGCTGGAGCGCGAGATGGGCGCCCTGCTGGGGCCGGCAATCCTGGAGGGCAACGAGATCACGCCGCTGCACAACGGCGTCGAAATCTTTCCCGCGATGCTGGCGGCCATCCGCGAGGCGCGCCGCACCATCACGTTCGAGACCTTCATCTACTGGTCCGGCCGGATCGGGCGCGAGTTCGCCGACGCGCTTGCCGAACGTGCCCGCGCCGGCGTCCGCGTCCACGTCATGCTCGACTGGCTCGGCAGCTCGCGCATGAAGGAAGAGCTGGTCGAGGAGATGCGCGCCGCCGGCGTCGAGGTCGAGCGCTACCATCCGCTGCGCTGGTACAACATCGGACGCCTCAACAACCGCACGCATCGCAAGGTGCTGATCGTCGATGGCGAAGTCGGCTTCACCGGCGGCGTCGGCATCGCCGATCACTGGCTGGGCAATGCGCAGGACGAAGAGCACTGGCGCGACATGCACTTTCGCATCCGCGGACCGGTGGTCGCTCAGATGCAGGCCGCGTTTCTGGACAACTGGATCAAGACCACCGGCAGCGTGCTGCACGGACGCGAGTACTTTCCGCCGCTGCAGCAGGAAGGCCGTCTGCGCGCTCACCTGTTCACCAGTTCCTCGGCCGGCGGCAGCGAGAGCATGCGCCTGATGTATCTGACGGCGATCACCGCCTGCTGTCACAGGATCGACATCGCCGCCGCCTACTTCGTCCCCGACGAGCTGATGAGCCGCGAGCTGCTGCGCGCGCGCGAGCGAGGTGTCCGCATCCGGATCGTGCTGCCGGATCGGCACATCGATGCCGTCACCGTCGGCATCGCTTCCAAGCGTGCATGGGGCCCGCTGCTGGCGGGCGGCGTCGAGATCTACGAGTACGCGCCCACCATGTTCCACTGCAAGATGCTGATCTTCGACCAGCGAGTGGTGTCGGTGGGCTCGACCAACTTCGACATGCGCTCCTTCGAGCTCAACGACGAAGCCAGCCTGAACGTCTACGATCCGCGCTTCGCCGCCGAGATGACGCAGGTGTTCGAGAACGACCTGGCGCGCGCCAGGCCGATCACGCTGGAGACATGGATGGCACGGCCGCTCGGTCAGAAGGTCGCCGAGGTGGTGGTGGACCCGGTCAAATCCCAGCTGTGAGGTCGCCGCCGCTATCAGTCGCCTCTCACCGCCCGCACCAAAATCTACTTCCATGAGAAGGCAAGGTCGGTCGGCAGGCCACCCTTGTCATTCCGTGAGTCATTCCGTGTGTCGTTCCGTGTGAGTCGTTCCGTGCTTGACGCAGCTCTGCCCGTGTCTTAGCGGTCACAACGAAGCCGTCTCAACGCGAGCTGGAGGAACGATCGTGCCAGATGTCCAATCTTATTGTGGCCCAAGTCTCCTGAGCCGAGCACGCCTCACGCAGCTTGGTCGGGCAATGTGCCGCCCAATAGCCCTGGCCGTCGTTGCGACCTCCAGCGCCCTGCAAACCGGCTGCGCTGCCCAGATGGCTTTGCAGCAGCCTCTTGCCAAGGATGTCTCTGTCCTGAATGTGGGAACAGGTCGCGACAGGGTTATTGCCGAGTTCGGCCAGCCGGTCTGGACGGACAGCGGCGAGGGACGATACGTCGATCTCCATGTGTATACACAAGGCTATCCGGACCATATCAAAAAAGTGCGAGCCGCTTGGCACACATTTGGCGACCTAGCTTCGTTCGGGTTGTGGGAACTCGCAGGCATTCCGCTCGAACGGTGGCTAAACGGCACCGATTACGCCGTCGAGATTTCCTACGATTCCGCGGGCTCTGTGCAGTCTGTGACGGAGATGCATGAGGACCGCGTTCAGACATTGATGCGCGTACTCGGAATGGACAAGCGCGCCGGCGATCGTCCCCGAATTGGACCTACCAGCTACGATAAGAAGATCGCCCTCGTTGTCGGAATTGACAACTACCCTCACACTCAACCACTGAAACACGCGCGTCTTGACGCGAAGAATATAGCCACAGCGTTAGCCGGGATGGGGTTCGAGGTTCACGCCCTCTACGATGAACAAGCGACGCGCTCGGCGATACTTCGGTTCTTAGGTGAAACCTTGAGCGAACGCGCCACCGCCAACTCGCTTGCGGTCGTCTACTTTGCCGGCCACGGACACACGGACATTCTTGAATCCCGCAACTTGTCCAAGGATCAGCGAACACGGGGCTACATTCTTCCATATGACGGAGATCCCCAGCACGCATTCGCAACCGCCATATCGATGGGAACATTGAATGAGCTTCGATATCGGATCGGCGCTAAGCACCTGTACTACATAATGGACTCTTGTTACTCCGGTCTTGGGCTGGCCACTCGCCGACAACCTGACGAAGAACAGAATTCCTATTATGACCTACTCGCGTCCAGCGCTGGCGTGACGATGATGACGGCCGGCCGTGCCGGAGAGCAGGCTTTCGAAACGCCAACGGATGGCGGCATCTTCTCAAAGGCCTTTCTGGCAGCACTGAGCGGTCGAGCTGACGAAGACGGCGACTTCTACGTCACAGCTGCGGAGATCGCACGGTATGTTCGTCAGGCGGTGCATGAAGTCAGCCGGGGTAGACAGACACCGCAGTACGGTAGTCTCGATGGTGGGGGTGAGCCTATGCTACCCATCGCCGAACCGACCATTTTTGCGCAGGCCCAGAAGTCCCCGACAGACGACTGGACCCCTCGAGGTGACGTGCCGCGTCGCGACGCCGAACGACAGGACCAAGAGGAACGTCACGATGTCCCACGGCCCACACCGTCCCCGTATCCGTTACCGTCAGCTATCCCACCGAAGCGTCCTCTTCCGAACGACGGCCCTCCCGACACAGACAACCTACGCAGATGAGCCGATCAAAGAGGCCTTCGATCGATGCTGGCCGGCCCCTACCGGTCTCGATCATGTTCGTGGACATGGTCAGTTCAAGCGAGTTCGGCAGCGTACTGAGCGTAAAAGCCTACGCCGAATACGTTCGCTCGTTCCAGGAAACCTGCATCGCCCAATGCGAGTACTTTTTTCACGACCTTCATTCCGAGATCTACCAATCGCGCGAATTCGCCTGTCGGTATCGCGCGGCTGGTGATGAGCTGATGGTGATCGCCCATACCGACGATCCTGCCAACGACGCATACCATTTGGTCTGCCTAGCTCTCACGTTGAAATGTTCGTGGCTGCAGGCACAGGAGAATATCGATCGCCTAGCGAGCGGAATGGCTTCTACGGAACTCGCCATCGGTATTCATTCAGGGACGGTATGGGCCGTTGACAACGGCCAGGGCCACGACATCGAAGGGTTCTCTATCAACGTTGCCAAGCGCGCCGAGTCCCTGTCCAGACGCGGTACCCGCACGAACTTGGTGGTAACAGACCCGACCTACAAGCTCCTGGCTCGTCGCACTCGCAACCTTCTCTTCGGGCCGAGATCCGTGTCCGACATGAAGGGTATTCTCGTGCCAATGGCTACCCGAGAACTCGTGGCGGCGTTCGTCAATCCGGTGCGCCGCATGTACCCCGGCTTCCGAAGTCGCTTTCGTGAAGCCGCGGCCTTGGCTCTTACGTCGAACGCCCTGGACTCATGGATTCATAGCTGTCTCCAAGTTTGCGAGGAGCAGTCCACCGAGAAAGTCTCCGACGAGAGTATGGCTCGGTGCGCGACGATGCTCGCCGTCGACCCGTACGACCCTGTATCCCTTTATTACGCCGCCCAAGGATGGCGTGAACGCGACGACCTCATACGGGCAGACCTGTACCTCGACGACCTCGTACGGCACTGGCCAAATCTGGGCGATGCTTGGCTGGAACGTGCACGTGTTGCAGTCGCCAGAGACCGCCCTGCCGACGCGCAACGCTTCCTGTTAGAGGCATTGCGGCGCGATACAACCGTCGACGCGCAACAGGATCCGTTGCTACATCAACTGCTCCAAGGCGGCGATCGCGTTGTATGACACGGCCCCACGTAATTCCGCTGCTGGCCATCTTGATGGCGACTTCCTTATCGGCGCCAATCGTCGCCGCAGGAAACGAGTTCGAGACGTCCGTGCGATGCGACGGCTGGTCAGTAAATCTCACGCAAACCAACACACCAGCCGAAGCGAATCCACGGCACGGCGCAACGGAACTCAGTGTCACCGCCGTAAAGGGAGAGGTAACCCGACTTGACAGTGTGGACATGATCGAGACGGACTTTCGCATCGAGATAAAAAGACCTCCCCAGGCTACGACTATCCGATTTGCGTTATCTGGCAGCGGAACTCCTGCGTGTAATTTCCCATTGTTTCTCAACGAGTCTTTCGATCGGCAGCTTCGCGCCCGGCCGTTCACGAATGATCATGGAGCGCGTCGAGCCAAGCCCGGCTAACGCGGCTCCAGTACCGGACCCGGACAAGCTCCCAAAGTAAAAGTTCTACCAGCCGCCGCGCACCGCACGCACCGTCGCCACACCTTGCTTGGACGAGCTCGGGCCCTCGCCGTCGCTGAAGCGGGTCTGCCACGCGCTGGTCTTCACGACGTGGTACGTCGTGGACGACCAGGTGCGGCCGGAGACCGGATTGCAGCTGCATTGCGCGTTGGTGCAGCCGACCATGCAGTTGGTGTCGAAGACGACGTAGGTGGGCGGGTTGGCCTCGCCGAAGTCGACGATGGTCATGAGCTCGAACTGGTTGGGCAGGCGCCAGTCGTCGTGCCCGGCAAAGTCGTTGCTGTTCAGGCTCGCGATCTTGCTGCCGATGGCATTGGTCCAGGAGTACTCGATGCTGGCATCGTGGATGCTGCCGTCCAGGGTCAGGATCTCCCACTGCAGACCGGTGCGGTTGTCGGTGATGGTGCCGTCCTGGTTGTTGGTGAAGGAGCGCGGCGTGCCGAACTGGATGTCCGCGTCCTGGCCCGTGCCTGCGCAAGGGATTTCGGCGCCGAGGCTCGAATAGCAGGCGTTCTGGCCCGTGCGCAGCGTCGGGCGCAGGGGCGCGCACACCAGATCGATCTGCTGGCCGACCGCCTTCTTGAGGACCGCCAGAGAATCGGACGCGGTCACGCTGTCGCTCTCGTTGACGTCGGCGCAGCTCCTGTCGGGCGGAATGCCGGCACTGCTGCCGGAATCGGAAAGCTGCGGCGGATCGGGCAGGTAGTGGCCGGCGCGCACGGCCCGAACCCCGTAGGAGTTCGTCTTGCTCTGACTGAACACCTCGCCGTCGTACCAGTCGATGATTTACTGCTCCATTCTGTTGGCGTTGTTGGTGGTCGACGACAACGTATAGCGCGGATTGCAGCTGCACGCGGTGACGTTGCAGCCGTCGGTACAGTCGTTCTCGAACTCGGGAAAGCTGGCGAAGTAGCTGGTGCCGTAGCTGGCCAGCGACAGCACCTCGTAGACATTGGGCAGGCGCCAGTCGGTGTAGCCGGCAAAGCTCGTCCCGTTGAGCGTGGCGATCTTGACGAAGGCCTGTGCCGTCTCGAACCCGATCTCGTGGTCATGGATGCCGCCCGCGGAGTCGAGCTTTTCCCACATCAGACCGGTGACGCGGTCGGTCACGGTGCCGTCGCCGTTGTCCTTGAAGCTGCGCCGTGCGCCGGTCTGGAACTCCCCGTCCTGACCGCTGCCCTCACAGCCGGTCAGCATTCCCTCGACGTTGGCGCAGAAGGTCTGACCAGTGGTGAGGAGACTGCCGACAGGGCCGCAATCGATGGCGAAGTTCGGGTTGACCGCGACCTTCAGGACGCCGAGGGCGTCGGAGGCCGTGACCTGGTCGTTGTCGTTGACGTCGCCGCAGACGGTGGCGGCGGCAAGGCGCGCAGAAAGAAGGACGGCAGCGGCTGCCGCGATGGCGATGTTTTTCATGAGGCTCCCCCCGGGGTCGCGATGCGCGCGGAACCTAGGCCGCGCGTCGAGGCGAGACAAGGGGCGTGAGCCTCAGGCAGTGCCGTGGCGCCGCCGGTACCCTTCCAGGAAGCGAGCGATGCGGCCGATGGCCTCGCGCAGATCGTCGCTGTTGGGCAGGAACACCACGCGGAAGTGATCCGTGGTCGGCCAGTTGAAACCGGTACCCTGCACCAGCAGGACCTTCTCCTCGAGCAGCAGCTCCAGGATCATCTGCTGGTCGTCCTTGATCGGATACATGCGCGGATCCAGGCGCGGGAACAGGTACAGCGCAGCCTGCGGCTTGACGCAGGTGACGCCGGGAATGGCGGTCAGGAGCTCGTGCGCGAGGTCGCGCTGGCGACACAGTCGTCCGCTCGGCGCCACCAGGTCGGCGATGCTCTGGTAGCCGCCGAGCGCTGTCTGGATCGCGTACTGCGACGGCACGTTTCCGCAAAGGCGCATGGAGGAAAGGATGTTCAGGCCTTCGATGTAGTCCTGCGCATGGCTCTTGCGGCCCGAGACGATCATCCAGCCGGCGCGGTAGCCGCAAGCGCGGTAGTTCTTGGAAAGACCGTTGAACGTGATGCACAGGATGTCGTCAGCCAGGCTGGCGATCGAAGTGTGCTCGACGCCGTCGTAGAGCATCTTGTCGTAGATCTCGTCTGCATAGACGATCAGGTCGTGCTGGCGGGCAAGGCGCACCACCTCGCGCAGGAACTGGACGGGATAGACCGCGCCGGTGGGATTGTTCGGATTGATCAGCACGATCGCGCGCGTGCGCGGGCCGATCTTGGATTCGATGTCGGCGAGGTCGGGCTGCCAGTTCCTGGACTCGTCGCACAGATAGTGGCGCGGCACTCCGCCCGAGAGGCTGACCGCGGCAGTCCACAGCGGATAGTCCGGCGCCGGGATCAGGACCTCGTCGCCGTTGTTGAGCAGGGCCTGCATGGCCATGACGATCATCTCGGAGACGCCGTTGCCGACGTAGATGTCCTCCATGTGCACGCCAGGGAAATTCTTCTGCTGCGTGTAGTGCATGATCGCCTTGCGGGCGGCGAACAGGCCCTTGGAGTCGCAGTAGCCGGAGGCCTCGGGGAGGTTGTGGATGACGTCGGAGACGATCTCGTCGGGCGCCTTGAAGCCGAACGGAGCAGGGTTGCCGATGTTCAGTTTGATGATGCGCTGGCCCTCTTCCTCCATCTGGCGGGCCTTCTCGAGGACGGGGCCGCGGATGTCGTAGCAGACGCCGGCGAGCTTGGCGGACTTGAGCACCGGCTGCTTGTCGCTGCCTCGTTCTCTCGTCGGCTTCAGGTCGATGACTGCCATGGCATTGCTCCGTGACGAGGGAATTCCCCTCATGCCATAAGGGGACTGTCCCCTTATCCCTATCGCTCGTAGGCGATCGTTGCGTCGGCGTTCTCGCTGTCGAGGCGGTCGGTCAGGAGACGGTCGGCCGACACGCTTCCTCGCAGTACCTTCTCGAACATCGCCAGCGTGCCCGCAAGCTCGAGCTCGGTCTGGCGGTCCCAATCCATCCACGTGGCAGGCGGCGGCGGGCAGATCGGCTCGCAGGTGGAGCCGGCAGTATCCACGCCGGCGGCCGCGCCGCCGAGGAAATCGGCAGGGATGTCGAAGTCGGGCAGGTAGGGCCGCTCGGCGCCTTCGGGGACCAGCGTCGGGCAGGCCAGCTCCTCGTCGCCGTTGAGCGCGTCGTTGTTCAGGAAATCGTTGGCGAAGCCGATGTGCGTGCCGCCGGCCAGCGTCATCAGGTACTTCTCGGCATTGGCCCGCGCGAAGACGTCGAGCTGGTTGCTGGTGTAGCCGGTGACCATGTCCTCGTCGCCGGCCATGATCAGGAGCGGCGCGGTGCCGCCGCCATCGAAGAACGACTCCTGGAAGATGCAGGCAAAGGGAGCCAGCGCCACGACCGCATCGATGCGGCTGTCGTGGAACGTGGGATGGTAGGCGCCGCCGAGCACGGTCGCGCCGCCCATCGAGTGTCCGACCACGCCGACCTTCGACGTGTCGATCCCGCCTTCCCAGAAGCCGCCGGACACCGCGCTGAGCGCCAGGATCTGCGAGATCAGGAAGCCGACGTCCTCGACCTGCGCGTCCAGATCGAGCAGCGTCGCGCCGCCCTGCGTGTTCAGGTTCGAGAGCGGAAAGTCGGGCGAGAAGACGATGTAGCCGTGGCTGGCCAGATGCTTGATCAGATCGAGCGAGTCGGCGCGAAAGCCTCCGAGGCCGTGCGCGCGCAGCAGCACCGGAAATGGCGCGCCCTCGGCAAGCGGCGCCCCGGTGGTCGTCGAGACCGCGGGATACCAGACCTCGGTGACGAAGGTGCGCTGCGGAAGCGCCGGAAAGCCATTGTTCTCGTCGGTGGGCCGGCTGTCGTCGACGAAGGTCAGCGTCTGCTTGGCTGTGCGGAAGCGGCCCACGTGTGCGAAGTCGGCGGTGGTGCGGTTGGAGATGTCGGCCTCGACCTGAGCGAAGGTCGCATCGATGAGCGCCGCAATGCTTGCCGCGGTGACGACGCCGTCGCACGCCCCGCCCTCTTCGGCCTTGGCAAGGGCGGCCGACAGCTTGGATTCGCAGGTAGAGACGTCGCGCGCGAGCAGGTTCTTCTTGATGAGCACGCTCTGCGCCTTGGCGCCGCAGGAGGCGCGCCGGCTGGCCGCGTTCAGGCGCCCCAGCGCGCAGCCGAGCGCTTCGGGCGTGCCCGCGCCGAAGGGATCGATCAGGGTCTCGAGGTCGTCGACGAGATCGAGATTGCGTGCTGCGATGGTGCCAGCATCGTCGCTCGAGTTGCACTGGGTGCCGTACTTGGCTTCGAGCTTGTCGAAGGCCTCGGCAAGGGATTGGTCGCAGCGACTGTAGTCGGGGATCTCGGGCACGGCAGCCGAGAGCGTCTTGACCAGACACCCGACGTGCTTGCCGGCAGCCTTGTGCTTGCCGTCGGAGCACTTCTGGGCTCCGGTCAGGCCGGCAACGGCGCCGGTGGCAAGAAGATGAAGGGCCACGGCTGCCGCCGCGGCTGAGGAAAACATTCTGGAATTCATCGAGGCTCCCCCGCGAAAAGATGCAAAAAAGAAGGGTACACAGGCCAGGAGCTCGACGCCAGCGGGGATTGGGCGAGGGCGGACACCGTTGGGGTCGAACGCAGCGGTCGGTGGCCATCGGGCATGAGCGTCATCCACCAGTTCACGTGCCCCACCCCTTGCCGCGTGCCTCGTTTCGAGAATGGCGCAGTCTGGCCTGCGCGGCCGCATGCCTGGCGCTGAGCGTCGCCGCCGGTTGTACTCCTCAACGCTCGACCATGCGCCCCTACCGCGACGACCCGCAGCTTGCCGCCGAGCTGGCCGGCCGGGCGCGCGCACAGTGCCAGCGGCGCCGCGGCAGCGACCTGCCGCCGTATTCGTTCACGACCGACGGGTGCTCGTTCTCACGCGACGGCACATGGAAGCAGTGCTGCGTCGAGCACGACATCGCCTACTGGTGCGGCGGCGACCGGCAGGCACGCCGCCAGGCCGACGCCGAGTTTCGCCGCTGCGTCCAGGCCAGCACCGACGACGCTTCGCTTGCCTGCACGATGGAGGGCGTCCTGCGCATCGGCGGCTCGGCCTGGCTGCCCTTCCCATGGCGCTGGGCCTATGGCTGGGGCGGCATCCGCGGATACGACTCGACCGGAAGCGGCGAATCGTCCGCCGACGTCCAGGCAACGCAGGAAACCAGGCAGGCGCCGCCGCGCAAATGAAGGCCAACTCACAGGGCCCTCTCGACAACGCGGCGTCGCTGATATGACCTAGGCTCCATGCGCCAGGCGTTTCGGTTCCGCTCATTCCTGCTCGAACGCGAGCGGTTCCTCTCACTGGTGGCCGCGGTGCTCCTGTGCGCAGCCGGCGGCGCCGGCTGCGCCCGCATGATCCCGCAATGGCGGGCCCCGGCCGAAGTGCGGGCGCCCGACGCCGCCGTGGCTGCTGCGCTCGGCGACAGCTATCGCGGCGCCACCACCGTCTTTGATCCGAGCTCGATCCCGGTGGTGCCCGAGCCGACCAACCTTCGTCCCTGCTGCGCGTTCGGCGCCGACCTCAAGGTTGCCGTGGGAGCGGTTCCGGTTCCGGGCTTCTCGCTCGACAACATCCGCGGGCCCGAGGACATCGGGCCGCACAAGTTCAACATCGGACTGTTCGAGACGGCCACCGACGAGGAGCGAGGCCTCATCCAGCGCGAGAACAACGGCCTGGTCTACACCTGCCGAGGCGGCTTCATCGACATCGCGCACATCCGCGACAACGCCGACATGACGGTCTACCTGTCGGCCACGCTGGCGCGGCTTCTGGAGAGCGGCGGCGAGATCAAGCTTTCCGACCAGGGCGGCCAGCGCCGCATCGTGCTGCGCAAGATTCCACGCGAACGCATCGGCGGCGTCGGCCGCCGTCCGATGTCCCTGGCGATGGCGCAGTGGCTCGCCTACCAGATCTCGGTGTGGCACGAGATCGCCACCTGGTACGGCTATGCGACGATCCCGACGTGGCCGGAGAAAGTCTCGGCCTTCTCGCCCGAGGACCTGTACTCCAACCTGATCGGCATCAAGCTGGCCAGTGGTATCGTTTCACTGCGCGATACCGGTGACGAGGCCGACTACAACCGAGCGATGAACGCGTGGATGGCGATGGCGCTCAAGCGGCTGGAAACGGTTTCGCGACAGCAGGCGCTCGATGCGATGCGCGCGGTCGACGGCATCTGGTGGACGTCGCAGGTACGCCTGCCCGACTTCAAGCTGGTGCTGCGGCGTGATTTCGAGATCGGCCCGCTCGTCGAGCCGTGGCTGATCGAGCAGGCGTATGCGCCGGCGCGCGCTCCCGACGTCGGCTGCGCCAACGCCGGTCCCGAGCTGATCCTTCGCATTCCCTCCGGTGTCGAGGGTGTGCGCTTCGACGAGGACGTCACGCTCGAGATCGAGGTCAGCGATGCGGTAGCCGCCAACGGGTTTCCATTCCCGCGCGCCAAGAGCCGCACCGTCACACCACGGGATTTCCCTGCCATCATCGAGCGCATCCGCCGCGAGCATTCCGCCGAGCTCGGGCCGCTGTCGGATCAGCCGCAGAGGTAGAAGGCATGGCACTTGGACGGCCAGCGCCGGGAGACGCTCCTGGCAAAGCCCCGGTGCCGCCTCGCCCTACCCTGACCTCGCTGCGCAAGGCAGCGGCAGCGTGCCGCGCCTGCGATCTGTGGAAACGCGGCACGCAGACCGTCTTCGGCGAAGGCGCCAGGAGCGCTCGCGTGATGTTCGTGGGCGAGCAGCCGGGCAACGACGAGGACCTTTCGGGCAAGCCCTTCGTCGGACCGGCGGGCAAGCTGCTGAATCGTGCGCTGGAGGCCGCCGGAATCGAGCGCGGCGACGCCTACGTCACCAACGTGGTCAAGCATTTCAAGTGGGAGCCGCGCGGCAAGCGGCGCATTCACAAGAAGCCGAACACCACCGAGATGGTCGCGTGCCGGCCGTGGCTCGAAGCCGAGATCGACGTGGTCAAGCCGGAGCTGCTCGTGTGCCTGGGCGCGACCGCTGCGCAGTCGCTGCTCGGCAAGTCCTTTCGCGTCACCGAGCAGCGCGGTCGCGTGATCGAGTCGAAGGATTACGGCGTGCCGATCCTGGCCACCGTGCATCCCTCTTCGCTGCTGCGCGCGCCCGACGACGAGACGCGGCGGCGCGAGATGCACAGGTTCGTCGCCGATCTGAAGATCGTCCGGAAGTTTCTCGCGGCTCAGTCCTCGCCACGATAGCCCGCGCCGCCGCGGCGGTAGTCGTCTTCGCCGGCGCGTCCCGGGTCGCCGTCGCTGTTGCCGGCGGCGCCGCGGTGGGTCTCGTAGTCTCCGGCCTTGCCGCGCTCCCAGCCTTCGGCTTCCTTGCGCGTGACGGTGGCCGAGCCGCTTCTCCACAGGCGTGCGTTGGAATCCTCGTACTCGTAGCGGGCGCCCGGGCGCTTGTCGGTATCCAGGACGGGATTCTTCGAGTCCTCGCCTTCGGGCGGCGGCGTGTTCTCGCGCTCCTTGATCTTGCCCATGCGCTCGCGCCACAGGAACTGGAGCGGATCGCCGGCGGTGCCTTTGCCTTCGGGGTCGGGATCCTGCGCTTCGACGATGACGTCGTCGGCATGGCTGAGCTGGCCGCCGAGGACGGCGGGACGATCGCCTGCAGTGCCGCCGGCCGCAGACGGCACCGGCGGCGCAGCGGAGTCCGCCAGCGCGGCGCCGGCTGCGGCGATGGTGCACGCGGCCGCCAGGGCCATGACCGTCGCTGCTCGCCGAAAGGAGTCGCTGTCAGTCTTCATCGTATGCTGCTCCTTTGGGTCATCTATGCGGCATTTCCGGATTCGCAGCCAGACCTGAAAGCGCCCGCGACGACGACGCACCGCAGAAAAGGCTCGGACGCCGACCTGGCCGCGTTTCTACTTCACGGCCACGACGCGGATGCCACCTTCGCGGCGGATGACGTTGATGCCGACGTCGCCCCGGTAGCGTTCCAGGAACAGGTCGACGGTGTGGCCGTCCACGCGCAAGTTGCTGATGCGGATCCAGCGCAGGAAGCGCGGCAATGACGGATTGGAGAAGCGCACTTCGCGGCGGCGTGCGTCGATCTGCAAGCCCAGGCTCGACTGCAGCAGCAGGAAGACGGCGCCCGCAGCCCAGGCCTGCGGCGAGCAGGCTACCGGATAGTTCGTCGGACCCTCGCCGGGCCTTCGGTCGAAGCCGCAGAACAGCTCGGGCAGCCGGTGCAGGTCCATGAACACCGCTGCCTCGAAGAGACCGTTCATCACGCGTGCCGCCTGCTGCTGGAGCCCGTAGCGCGAGAAGCCCGCCGCGATCAGGGCGTTGTCGTGCGGCCAGATCGAGCCGTTGTGGTACGACATCGGGTCGTAGCGCTTTTCCACGGACGACGCCGTGCGCACTCCCCATCCCGAATACAGGTCTTCGCTCATCAGACTCTGCGCCAGACGCGGTGCGCGGTCCGAGGAGACGATGCCCGAGAACAGGCAGTGGCCCGGGTTGGACGTGCGCACGCGGCAGGCTCGCTTGTCGCCGTCGAGCGCGAGGGCGTAAGTGGCGATCTCCTCGCACCAGAACTTCTCTTCGAAGCGTTCCTGGAGCGCTGCTGCGCGCTGCAGATACCCCTCGACCAGATGTGGACGCCCCAGCACCGTGGCCAGCTGGGCAGCGGCCTTGTATGCCGCGAAGACGTAGCCCTGCACTTCGCACAGCGCGATGGGACCTTCGGCGAGCTGACCATCGGCATGAAACACCGAGTCGTTGGAGTCCTTCCAGCCCTGCTGGACCAGGCCCTTGGCAGAACGCCGCTGGTAGTCGATCAGACCGTCGCCGTCGCAGTCGCCGTAGCGCTCGATCCACGCAAGCGCCTGCTCGATGTTGGGCCAGATCGATTCGGCAAAACCGATGTCGCCCGAACGTTCGGCGTACTCCCAGGCCAGCACCACGAAAAGCGGCGTCGCATCGACGCTGCCGTAGTAACGGCCGAACGGGATCTCGCCGAGCGCTGCCATCTCGCCCTTGCGGGTCTCATGCAGGATCTTGCCGGGCCGGGCGTCGCGCTCGGGCTCGTCCTCGCGTGCCTGCGTGGCTGCCAGATGGGCGAGCACGCCGCGCGCAATGCCCGGGTTGAGCCACAGCGTCTCCAGCGCCGTGATGATCCCGTCGCGTCCGAACACGGTGCTGAACCACGGCACGCCGGCATAGGGATAGGGCCCGTCCGGCGTATTGGTGGTCATCATGTGCAGGTCCACCAGCGAACGGTTGATCCAGTCGTTGAACTGGCCATTGGAGGTGTGGATGACGCAGTCGTGCTCACGGGCCGAGCGGAACGCGTCGTCCGAAAGTGCAACTCCGGTGGCGTAATCGACGGTGATGCGGCAGCGCTCGCCGACGTTGCACGAGACGGTCAGGAAGATCGTGACGATGTCGCGCGGTGCCAGATCCAGATCGTACCTGGCGTGCTCGCTGGTGATCTCGTCCGGCTGCGGGTCGAAGTGGACGTAGGAGGTCCGGGTGACCTCGTCCAGGCCCATGTAGGAGAGCGCGACCTTGTCCGGCTCGGTGATGGGCTCCATGGCGATGCCGCGCCGCGGCCGCTCCATCCCCCGTACTTCGAAGACGTCGGCGAAGTCGGCGCCGAAACGCAGCGTCATCGGCAGGCGCACGCGCTCGAGCGAATAGTTGGTGATGCGGATGCGCTCGTAGCACGCGCCCTGCCACAGGAACTTGGAGCGGAAGATGTGGACGGCGCCTCGTGGAACGACCACGTGATGATCGACCGAGACGTCGGGGTTGGTCAGATCGACGGCAAGCAGGGCGTTGTCTTCCTTGACCGTCGAGCTCAGCAGCAGCGGACGCTCGTTGCCCAGATGAAGAGTCAGCACCGAAAGGTATCGCGTGCCCTCGTGGTAGATGCCCTGCTCGCGCATGCCAAGAGGTCGCACGTCGCCGTAACGGTCGAAGACCGCGAACGTCTCGCCGTGCTTGAGCACGCGCGTGCGGTCATCGGCCAGCGACGATGATGCCCGGATGTAGTACTCGTCCTGGACCTGGATGATTTCGCTCACGCAACCTCACCTTGGATGCCGGAACTCGCCTCAGGAAAGACTCGCGCGGCTCGTGCCGCGCGTCGCTACCTCGCTGCCGGCGGTGCCGGCAGCAGCCATGCGGCTGCGCCCACACGCGGCGATCCGCGCCTGATACTGCACGACGTACTGTCGCGCCATGCGCTCGGCCGCGAAACGCCGCTCGAACTCGATCCGGCAGCGCCGGCGGTCGATACGGTCGAGCATGGCCACGGCGGCGGCCGCCGCCTCGACGGAGTCGACGAGGTAGCCGGTGACGCCGTTCTCGATGACCTCTCCTACCGAGCCATGTTCCCATGCGATCACGGGCGTGCCGCAGGCCAACGCCTCGATCATGACCAGTCCGAAAGGCTCGGGCCAGTCGATCGGGAAAAGAAGCGCAGCGGCTCCGCCGAGAAACGCCTGCTTCTCCTGTTGCGCGATCTCGCCCACCCACTCGATGCCCGACTGTCCCAGCAGGGGCCGGATCACCTCGTCGAAATACTCACGGTCGGCACCGTCGACCTTGGCGGCGATTCTCAGCGGCAATCCTGCGCGAATGGCGATCTCGATGGCACGATCGGGACGTTTCTCGCGTGAGATGCGACCGAGGAAGGCCAGGTAGCCGCCCGATCGTTCCACGCCGGAGTACATCTGGACGGGCATGCCGTGCTGCACGGTTCCGACCCACTCGAGCCACGGCAGGGGCTCGCGCTGCGCATCCGAGATCGAGATCACCGGCATCTCCGCGAACTCCTCGTAGAGGGGGACCAGGTCAGGAATGTCCAGACGCCCGTGCAGTGTAGTCACGTGCGGCGTGGCGATGCGGCGCGAGAACGGGAAATGCAGGTAGTCGCAGTGGTAGTGGATGACGTCGAAATCATCCGCGTCGCGGCGGATGCGCTCGAGCATCACCAGGTGATGCGCGATGTGATCCACCGCTTCCTTGTTCAATCGAAGCGAAGTGGGGCACGTGGCCACCAGCTCCGCGCTCGTGACCGAATCGCCGCTCGCATACAGCGTCACGTCGTGGCCCATGCGCACGAGCTCTTCGGTCAGCCACGAGACCACGCGCTCGGTGCCGCCGTAGTACTTTGGCGGAACGCTTTCGTAAAGAGGGGAAACCTGGGCGATGCGCACGTCGTGAACCTCCGATTCGCCGACGTTACCACGTTACCATGGATGCCGCGTTCTGTGATCGGGCGGACACGATTCTCGCGGCTTCGCCAATCCCCGAGACGATGCTGCGTCGAGACGATTCGCGCAACTCGATCGATCGGGAAGGCCTTCGCCGTCGACCGGTGCGAAGTTGCTTGCGGCGGCCAGAGTGCTGCCAGGGCGCGGCGGCAACCTCGCCCGCGTGCCACTCCGTTGGGCGTAGCATCGGAATCCGGTAGAGCAAGGCGATGGCGCTCGACCTGATCGCGACCTCCACCTTCGGCCTGGAAGCCGTCGTCATGCGCGAGCTCGAGGCGCTGGGCTACGAAAGCAGCTCGCCACAGACGGGACGCGTCGAGTACAGCGGCGACGAGCACGCCCTGGTACGTTCGAACCTGTGGCTGCGCAGTGCGGACCGCGTGCTGATTCGGGTAGGGCGCGCGCCGGCGGCCGACTTCGACACTCTGTTCGACTTCACTCTGTCGCTGCCGTGGGAAGACTGGATTCCGCCCGATGCCGCCTTCCCTGTTGCCGGACGATCGGTGCGAAGCCGTCTCTCCAGCGTTCCGGCCGTGCAGCGCACCGTCAAGAAAGCCATCGTCGAGCGACTGATGCGCGCGCATCGGCGCAGCCATCTGCCCGAGACGGGCCCGGTCGTGGCCGTGGAAGCGGCACTGCTCAAGGACGTCGCCACGCTCACCATCGACAGCAGCGGCGCCGGACTGCACAAACGCGGCTACCGCGACCTGACCGGCACTGCGCCGCTGCGCGAGACCCTGGCTGCGGCGCTGGTGGAGCTGTCGTTCTGGAAGCGCGATCGGCCCCTCATCGATCCGTTCTGCGGGACCGGCACGATCGTCATCGAGGCCGCGCTGCAGGGCCGGTCGATCGCGCCCGGGCTCGAGCGCACCTTCGCCGCCGAAGACTGGCCCGCCATCGATGCCGGGCTGTGGGACGAGCATCGGCAGGCCGCGCAGGATACGATCGGCCCCGCGCTGCAGGAACGCATCGTTGCAACCGACATCGACGAGGACTCGCTCTCGATGGCGCGCCGCCACGCCGAGCGCGCCGGCGTGGCCGAAGACATCCACTTCCAGCGTCGTGCTTTCCAGGAGCTCTCCTCGCAACGCAGGCATGGCTGCGTGGTCACCAATCCGCCCTACGGCGTCCGTATCGAAGATCGGCGCGATGTCCTGGCGCTGTACGAGTCGATGCCGGAAGTCTTCGCGCGCCTTCCCACCTGGTCGTTCTTCGTGCTGACCTCATGGCCGGATTTCGAGCAGGTCGTGGGCCGCCGCGCCGAGCGCCGGCGCAAGCTCTACAACGCCCAGATCGAGTGCACGTACTATCAGTTCCACGGACCCCGGCCGTAGCCTCGAAGAAGAAGCGAGCGGCCACGACGCGCGCCTCGAACCGAGGGCCAGCGGTGTGTTCGCGCGCCGGACTTCATGGCTGGAAATGAACAGGGGCCAGGTCGCACGCCGCACCGTCCTGACGGACGGCGCAGCGCTGACCCGGCCCCGAAGCCCCGATCACTCGCTCAAAAGCATCAGGGCAAAGGCAGCAGCGTGCACTGGCAGATCGCGCCGACTGCGGTGCACAGCGCACCGATCGGGCAGCTTCCGCCGCACAGCGGAGTGGCGGACTCGCCGCAGGGCGGCAGCACGTTGGTGCAGCCGCAGGTGCCGCCGTTGTCGAGGCACACCTGACCGACGTCGCAGACGCCACCGCAGGTCGGCGAGGAGGCGGTTCCGCATGCGGGCAGGCCCGGGGCCTGACACTCGCAGTTGCCGAGGACATCCAGACAGACCTCGCCTGTCGGGCAGACGCCGCCGCACACCGGCGACTCGGCCGTATCGCACTGAGGCAGTGACGGGATCACGCACTCGCAGGTGCCGTTGTTGTCCAGACACAGATCGCCGGCGACCGGGCAGACGCCGCCGCACACCGGTGCGGTGGCATCCTCGCAGGAGGGCAGCGGCAGGCCGGTGCATTCGCATGCTCCCGCGTTGTCGGTGCAGACCTGGCCGACCGGACAGACGCCGCCGCAGACGGGCGACTCCGAATCCTCGCACTGCGGAACCGGCAGCAGTGTGGTCGTGGTCGTGCCGCCGGCCACGCAGTTGGCCCCGTCGGGGAACTCGTAGGCCAGTTCCTTGTTGTTCTGGCAACGAATGTCGGCGTGGAAATCGAGCGCGAAAGTTCCCGGCCCGGGCAGGCCGCCCGAGATGTTCACGGCCGGATTGGTCGTCGGCGGAATGCAGAACGCCGCGACGTTCAACGGCCTGAGCACGTCCGGATGGCCCTCGACGACGATGGGATCCGCAAAGCAGCGCCGGATGTCGATGACCGTGCAGGCACCGCCGCCCGAGGAGGCGCAGTCGTTGTTGTTGTTGCACGGGATGAACCCACGCCCGTCCGGATGCGTGGTCGCGTCGCAGTAACGGTCGATGGGTCCGGTGACGCAGCGCGAATCCGAGCCGCACTCGAAGTTCTCGCACATGTTCTTCTGGACCCCGGCGCCGCCCCCCGCCGTGCAGGTTCCGGCGTCCGCCGCCGCGCACTCGGCATCCGAGGAGCATCCGATCGAGCTGTTGGCCGAGCAGACGCGGCACGGGCAGTTCTCACCGAGCGGCGTATCGCACGGCAGCTCGGCCGACATCGAGGCGGTACCGGTGGTGCCATTGAGCTCGAGCAGCAGCCCGCCGCCGCTGATGTTCTGCGCGGCCGACGGTAGGCAGTCGAAGCTGGTAGGTCCGAACGTGACGTGATCGCCGTTGACGTCGCATGCCCCGCTGCTCAGGCCGCCGCTGCAGGTGCCGTTGCGGATGCCGTCGTTGGCGACGTCGTCGCCGTTGCAGGTCGGACACGGCGCGGTCGTGCTCAGGCCGAGATGAACGACCGAGGCCAGGCGGATCTTATCGGCCCACTCGCCGGTGCGAAGATTCATCGTGCCCGCGTAGTCTTCGCGGATGCGGTTGACCACGCACACCGGCGTGCCGCCGGCCGAAAGGGCAAGCGGTGCACCGAAGTAGCAGCGGCATAGCTGGACGGTACCGCAGGCCGGATCGGGGCCGTTGATCACGCCGCAGGTCTGCTGCGGATTGGAAGCGCACCGGCAGTTGGAGGCAGGATTTCCCTCCTGCACGTTCAGGGAGATCTCGCAGTTCTCGCAGTTCTCGTCGCACGTCACGTCGACGACGTCGCCGGTCTTGTTGGGAACGTCGACGTCATGCGCGCTGCCCGACCAGCCGGTGCTGAGACTCGTTTCGGTGAAGGGCGTATCGTACTTGGCGTTGATCGTGCGACGAATCGTCGCCGGAGCGCAAGGGCCGGTGGCGATGGAGATGCACCGGCAGCCGTCGCCGTCGGCCGCGCACGTCAGGCCGCTCGGGCAGCTCCCGTCGCACTGCGGCGCGGTGTCGCCGCATGCGTCGGTCGGCGGCAGGGTCGTCGTGGTGGGGCCGATCACCGTGGTGGTCGTAGTGTCGAGAGTGGTCGTCGGCGTGTCGATCGTGGTGGTGGGAGGATCGATGACCGTCGTCGTCGTGCTGCCGCCGCCGCTGATGACGTAGGCGTTGCGGATCAGCGAGGAACCGGTGGAGTCGGCGGCTGCGAGTGCGCACGCCAGGATACCTTCCGGAGTTTCGCTGCACGCGTTGAGCGAGCCGAGCTCGCCATCCGAAAGATCGCAGCTGTGGGAAACCTTCTTGCGCATGCGCGCACGCGTCTTCTCGATGCGGCCGCCAGGGTCGGCGCCCTCGCACGAATAGGAAGCCTCGGCAGCCGTGGCGTCTGCGCGGGTCTGGCAGCGGGCGCGCTCTCGCATGATCGACCGGACCAGCAATGCCGAGCCCTTGCCGAGCGTGCCCTGACACTTGCGTGCCGAGCTGGAAAGCGTGCCGTCCGGATCACCCATCGCCTGCTGGCCCAGGGAACCGATGCGGGCGTCGCTCAGCGCCATGAGGCAATCGGCAACCTCGGCGAAGTTGTCGATGCCCGAGGTGTCGCCGTCATCGTCGGCAGCGGCAGCCGGCGCAGGACAGGACGGATACTGGCTCAGCAGGTCGCGCGCACGGTTGCACTCGATAATGACGTCGGTGCGAAGATCGATGCGCTCCTGCCCGAGGCGGCTGGACAGGTCGGCCTGATCCACGTCGTTGCAGTCGACCGAGGCCGGAACCGTTCCGAGGCTGCGGCGCTTGTGGCAGTTCACGACCATCTGCGTGACGGTCTTGCCGTAATCCGCCATCGCGGAGGAGATTGCCTCGCGACAGCCGATCTCTTGCGACGTCAAGGCGGCGCCGGCCGGAGTGCTATGGAGCGAAATGAAGACAAGCGAGGCGAGGACTACGCGGTTGTACTTCAGAGTCATCTACTCCCCCTGCGGTGCACTCGTCCGGTCCGACAAGCGACCCATACAATCTCAGATCGAGAATTAGTCTCCTGCGACCTCGCCAACAAGTTTGTTTGTTACAAAATACTTCCGAGTATCGACGCACCGCGCTAGGCGGCGTGGGGCCGCAGGTTGATAAACGGCGAAAACGCCTCTTTTTGCTGCTGAATCCGAAGGTGTGAGCGAATCCACGCTTCGGTCCGAGGCGCCGCAGTCGATGACGTTTTCGGTCGTCCTTGCCTTTGGCAGGAAGCTTTTAGACGACGCAGACGGGGCTGGTCCGTTGTCGATCGTGCGGATGCGGGCACGACCCGTGGGGCATCTGGCTTTCGCCTGCGGGTGCGAAGTCGGCCGCCGACCATGACGCAGCGGATGGCCCACGCCTGGTCACTGGCACCGCACGCTTCCCGAGGCCAGGTAGAGGCAGGACGTGCCGCTTCCCGACAGCCCGAACAGCGCCTCCGCGCACAGATTGGTCGCCGCGTGCGGCGGATCCAGCACGACGGTCCCCGCCAGCGGCATGTCTTCGGGCTCCAGATCGAACGCGCCGCCGCGGCCGGTGATCGAGAATCGCACGGCGCCGGCGCTGCCCTTCTTGACCGTGATCTTGGTGATGCCGGCGATCAGCGGCGTGGGGTCGCCCTTGTTCACGTAGACGAACGAGGTGGCCGTGGCACTGGCCTTCCATCCGGCGGCGGCCGTGCGGTCGTAGGCGCCGCCCGGAATGGTCGCGTCCAGAATGACGGCACCTTCGCCATCGGCCAGGAGCAGTCGTACGCCAGCGAGCTGCGGATCGACGCCGGACGTGTCCGGCAGCGTCATCTGGCCGGTGAACTTCATCGTGTGCGTGCCCGGCGGACCGGCGAGCTTGCCGAGCTGCAGGCGCGCGCGCTCGGCGTAGACGGGAATGTAGTTGCTGCACGGATCGCAGACGTCGCCGCTGCCGTCACCGTCCGCGTCTTCCTGCGCCGCGTTGCTGTCAGCCGGGCAGACGTCCAGACCGTCGCAGACTCCGTCGGCGTCGGCGTCGGGCGAGGTCTGGTCGGCAGGACAGGTCGTGTCGATGCCGTTGCAGGTCTCGGCCACGTCGCACGCGTCGGCCGCGGCGCGACACGTCACACCGGCGGGCTGTGCCTGATCGGTCGGACAGGCGGGCGCGCTCCCCGTGCAGTTCTCGCTCTTGCCGCATGCACCGAGGGCGCTGCGGCAGACCGTCTGCGCCGAGGCGAACCCGTCGGCAGGGCAGGCTGCGGCCGCGCCCGTGCAATTCTCGGCGACGTCGCACAGGTCGCCGGCAGCGCGGCAGACGCTGGCGGAGGAGACGAAGGCGTTGGCCGGGCACTGCGCGCCGCTTCCGCTGCACGCCTCGGCCACGTCGCAGACGCCGGCCGAGGCGCGACACGGCGTGCCGGCATCCACGAACGTATCGGCCGGACAGCCCGCCGAAGACCCGCTGCATCGCTCGGGCGCATCGCATGCGCCTGCAATCGCGCGGCATACTGTTCCCGACGGCGAAAGAGCGTTGGCAGGACATGTCGGCGAAGAGCCCGTGCAGGTGTCGGCCGGATCGCACGGTCCGCCGGCCGCGCGGCAGACCGCAGTGGCGGGCCGCATCTGATCGCTCGGGCAGGCTGCGCTCGAGCCGCTACAGGTCTCGGCCTGGTCGCAGATGTCGGTTGCGGCGCGGCAGCCGATCGTCGAGGGAGCGAAGGCATCGGCAGGACAGGATGGCGAGGAGCCGGTGCAGCTCTCGGCAACGTCGCAGACGCCCTGCGAGGGACGGCACGGGATACCGGGCGTCGCGAAACCATCGGCCGGGCACGATGGCGCAAAGCCGTCGCAGCTCTCGGCGACGTCGCACGCGCTGAAGGCCGGGCGGCACGGCGTCATCGCCGGCGAGCGCGTGTCGGCCGGGCATGCAGCGATGGTGCCGGTGCACGTCTCCGCCGGATCGCACGCGCCTGCAGAGCTTCGACAGACCGTTCCGGCGCCGGACAGGACGTCGGCCGGGCATGCGGCCGAAGAGCCGGTGCACCGCTCCACGGCATCGCACGTGTCGATGGCGCTGCGGCAAACGGTCGAGGAGGACACGAAGGCATCGGTGGGGCACTGCGCCGAGCTTCCGGTGCAGGTCTCGCCGAGGTCGCAGATGCCAGCCGAGCCGCGGCACGTGCTGCCGGCCGCAACGAAGACGTCGGCCGGACACGACGCCGAGCTGCCGGTGCAGCGCTCGGTCTCGTCGCAACTTCCCGCCGAAGGCCGGCACTCGACGGCAGAGGACGCCAGCTGATTGGCAGGGCAGACCGCCGAGGCTCCCGTGCAGGTCTCGGCCGGATCGCACGATCCTGCGCTGGCCCGGCACTGCAGGGTCGGCGCGGCGAACTGGCAGCTCGAAGTGCAGCACGACCCCGCCGCCGCGTTGCCGGCGCCGAGGTCGCATTGCTCGCCCGTCTCGACGGTCGAATTGCCGCAGGTGGCCGGCTTGAACAGCACCAACGAGTCGAACTCGGCGTTGAGCTCGTCGATGGCGCGAATCGTCAGCGTGGTGTTGCCGGAAAGCCGCACGTCGGCGTGCTGGAAGCGCGAGAAGCTGCAGTACTGGCCGTCGGGACCGATGGGACAATCGTCGGCCAGCCAGTGACAATAGATACGGTCGCCCGTGGGCGGATCGCTGTAGGGTCCGTTGCCGTCGATGCGCGCCGGCTCGTCCAGGTCCTCGCCGCCGCCGCCGGTGGTGATGTAGCGCGTGCCCTTGCCGTCCTGTCCGAGCGCGCCGCCGACAAGGTAGTCGTCGACCAGACCGCTGCGCTCGTACAGATGATCGTGTCCTGCAAAGACGACGTCGACGCCGTACTGCTCGAAGAGCGGCCCCCACGTGTTGCGCACGTCCATGTCGCTGGCGAAGGATGCCAGGCCGTTGGCGCACGAGTAGGGCGTGTGATGCAGGAAGACGAGCTTCCACTTGCGGGTGGTGTTGGCGAGATCCAGGGCGAGCCAGTTGGTCTGTGTCGTGTTGAGCGAGGCGTCGTTGGAGTCGAGCACGACGAAGTGGACGTCGCCATGATCGAAAGAGAAGTAGTGCTCGGCATGCCCCGAAGGACCGTTGCGCGGCAGTGCATGCATGCGGATCTGCACAGAGTCCGCCCAGTTGTCGGCGCCAGCGTCGTAGAGATCGTGATTGCCGAGCGTAGGCATGAAGACCGCGCGACGCAGGATCTTGTTGCGGTACTCGGGAATGAAGGCGTTCTCGTCCCAGTTGGCCTGCGTGCCGGTGAAGTAGGCATTGTCGCCGACCGTCATCAGGAGCGGCGGATCGGCCAGGTCCTGGTTGTTGGCAACGTTGGCCTGCGGAACCGTGCTGTCTCCCCAGTCGCCGATGACGGTGAAAAAAAGCTCGCTGGCGTCGGTCGGCGCACGGAAGGTGCGGAAATAATGCGTGCCCAGAATGGCCACGCCGTTGGTTTCGAGCCGGTAGTAGTAGCGCGTGCCCGGCTGCAGGTTGGTCAGGCGCACCGTGTGGCAGGTCCCCGGGTTGCCGACGGCGCAGGAGGATGCCTGCGGAACCGTCACCGAGGACCCCAGCGCGGTCGTGGTGCCGTAAAAGACGGTGCTGTTTCCCGGCACGTCCGTCCACCACACGATCGTCATCGTCGTGGTCGAAGCGTCGGGATTCTGGATGAGCGGGCCGCGCGCCAGCGTTTGAGCCGACGCGGTCGTGGTCACCAGAGTCAGCGCAAGGCCGGCAAGCCATCGCAATCGTTTCACGGCATCGATCCCTGAGGGCGGGCGCTCGGCTCGGAGAAGGTCCCGGCAGCCCCTCGTCCCGGCACGAGTCGGGCGCGCGAAGATACCCGAACATGCCGCGCCGATGGAACGGAAGTCGTGCCGGCGGCGAACACTTCTCCCGGATGGGTCGGAAGTGGCGCAACGCGGTCCCGGGCCAGGGAGCCTCAAGGGATCAGGCCAGGGCAGGCTCTGGCCCGGCGGGAGCCGTCACTGGCGCTGCAATTGGTCGCTGCAATCGCCCCGACAGCTTCCGAACACCGATTGGAACGAAGATGTCTTGGTGGCGTTGCCGTTCGATCCGAGCGTGAAGGTGCCCTCCTCCTCGTACACGCCGTTGACGCCGCCGTCGAAGCGGAAGACGTTGCCGCATACGGTGCCGTCGTAGCGAGCGCCGCTACTGTCGGTGTAGGTGGCGCTGTGGCCGTCCTGCGTGATGGTCAGGTCGACGTCACCTCCGTCGTCCTCGCAGCCGGTGTTCTCCGCATCGTCACACCGGCGACTCCTGCGGCACCGCCGATGCCGGAGTACATGCCGGCGCGCAGCACCGGGTCCAGCGTGAATCCGACCGAGGCCAGCGTCGCTTCCATGTCGACGGTGAGCTCGGTCAGCGGCCCGACGAATGGCGGAACATCCACGACGAAAGTGAAGGTGGAGGGGACATTGGCTTCCACCTCGACGTCGTCGACCAGGACCCCGGTGGGAACGTCGTAATGCGTGGCGGCAGGCCCACCGCCGCCGCCCGAGCCGCCGTCGCCGCAGCCGGCGCCCAGGCCCGCGACCAGAACCAGACTTGCCATCCGTACGAAGCTCGATGTCGTCATGCTTTCCCCAACCCGCCGGCAGCCAAGCGGCGGTCACGATCGCGGCAGGCGTCAGGCCTACCGGCGCTACCCGGAAAAACCCGTCCCGCGAGTTCCTGTCGATCATGCGCACGTCTTGCGACGACGAGAAACACCGCAGGCCGCCGGCGGCGATGATCGCACTCACGCCTGCCTGGGCGTCCCGCCTGCAAAGGCTCGCTAGAACATGCCGTGCTCGTTGGGAGTGTGCTCGGGCACCGGCTGTCCGATGTCCCACAACTCGACCACCCCGCCCTCTTCGAAGCGGAAAATGTGCACCAACGCGGCGCCCGGCGCCTGCGGCTCCATGCGCACGTGCGAGTGAACGGCCACCAGGTCGCCGTCTTCGAGCACGCGCAGGATACGGAGCTGCTTGCGCGGGTTGCTCGCCGCGTTCTGCTCCATCGCCTTCATCAACGAGTCGGCGTCGCCGGCAAACCAGGGGTTGTGATGTCGAAACCCGGGCCGGACGAACTTGTGGTAGGCCTTGCGGATCTCCCCGGCCCCGATGAGGCGCAGGAATTCGACCGCTGTCTCTTTGTTCGACTTCACGCTCATGACGCCTCCCTTGCCAGGTCCAGATAGGCGCGCCGTACCACTTGCGCCCCGCAGGCACGCTCGAGCCGGCGTACGATGAAATGTCCGCGTGCCATGTTCTGGAAATGATCCATGAACAGCGTGTTCAGCAGCGCCCCGCCGGCGGCCCCGAGCACCGGGAGCATCTGGGCGGCGACCTTGTGCGTGACCGGAATGCTGAAACGTTCGGCGATCTGCACGACCAGCCGTACCAGAGCCGGCGCGCTCTCCTGTGCCAGTCCCTGGCTCGTCATGTACTCCGCCGCCTCGGCCATGGTCTTGGCCATCGCTCCGCGCACGAAGAAGTAACCGGACTCCGAACTATCGTCGCCGGTCTTGCGGCCGCCGAGCGCGAACACTTCCAGGCAGGCCAGCTTGGTCTGCGGCGTCTTGATGTGCTCGCCTTCGCTGCGTGCGACGTCGGCGATGGAACGCAACATGATGGTGGTGGAAACCGGAAGCTCGATGGCCAGCGCCGGTAGGCCGAAGAACCCGCCGGCGGCGCCCGTACCCGCTGCCACCAGCTTGTGCACCCATTCGCTGGCTTCCTTGCGCGGCCTGTCATCGAGCGTGACGAGCGCGAAGCCGAGTGCGCGATCGAGCGCGCGATGCGTGGCCTGAGCGATCATTTCCCTGGCGGCGACCGGGAGCAGCTCCATGCCGGCTTCGATGGGAGATCCGACCACATCGGTGATGCGGGCGACGAAGCCGGGATTTTCGAGCAGGCCGCGAGCCACGGCCAGGTCTTCGAGATCGACAGGGGAGAGGTCCGTCATCGTCTCACCGTAGCGCTTCGGGCGGGCAAGGCACGCGTCGGCCAACCTGCCATGCCGCCACGGTTCGTCGTCGGCAAGCAGTGCGGTGGCCGGCCGCCCGCATAGCGCCGGAGCCGCCGGTGCACCGCGATGTCCACTGTCCCCGCCGCTCTTACCGAGCCCAGGACGGCCCCCGGCTAGCCCGCAGG
>DASPNH010000023.1:0-23168 GCA_035626675.1 Binatia bacterium | reverse complement strand
TTCTACGTGACCGGTCGGATCTGCGACTTCGGCGACAAGGCCGCCGGCGCCGGAACGCTGCTGTGCACGCGCGGCCGCGTTCGCGCAGGGCTTCAGGTGGACTGGGCGGGAGCGATCTACGGAGCCGGGAAGATGGTCCGTCTCGGCGATCACTTCACGATCGACTACCAGCCGTTCCAGGGATTCTGAGCGCCGGCGGTACCGGCGGCCGCGTCAAACCGACAGCCGCCGGCGATATCCGTCGGGCGCGTCGAACCGACGGCTGCCGCCGCGTTCGTCGCGTGCTCAGTTTTCGCAAGCGCAGCGATGTCGTCGGAACGCCAGCGGATCAGAGGGATCGCTATCGCCGCGCCGACAGGTACGCGGTCACCAGCGTGACGATTTCGCCGACGTAGGCGTCGTTGTCGGCGCCGTGGCGGCCGTGCACGACCAGGCGATGCGTCAGCCCTTCGACGGTCTGCACCAGAACGGCCGCGGCCATGGCGGGATCACGGGACGTCACGGCCGGGTGCGCTCGCAGGTACGCCTCGACGCGCGCGGTGATGCGATCCTCGACGTCGGAGAGCTGGCGGCGCACCCGCTTGGGCAGCGGAGCTTCCTCGAACAGCACGCGGTGCAGCTCGCGGTCGCGTGCGTGCAACTCGACCATCGCGCGCACGAAACGGCCGATCATCTCGCGGACGTGCTGCGCTCCGGCTGGCGCGTCCATTGCCACCTGCGCCAGGATCGCCTCACTCTCGGCGATGTGGTGCTCCATTAATGCCACCAGCAGCGCGTCCTTGTTCGGGAAGTACTCGTAGAGCGACCCGATGGAGACGCCGGCGCGTTGCGCGATGTGATTGGTCGTGGTCGCCGCGTAGCCGCGGCTGGTGAAAACCTGAGCCGCCGCTTTCAGGATGGCGGCGACGGTATCGTGCGCGCGGCTCTGGCGCGGCTTTTTTCTCGGGCGAAGTGTGTCGGTGCGGCGTGGTGTCGGCATGGTCTCGAATCCGAGTAGCGAAACCGAGCAATTGCTCGTATTTGTCTCCTTGTAGCGGCGCGGCCCTGGCCGCGCAAGGAGTCGTCATGCCTGTCACCGCCTTGGTCGGGTTCGTCATCTTCTCTGCGCTGACTTTCGGCGTGCGCAGCTGGATCCAGTATCGCCGCACCGGCACCACCGGATTCGTCGGCTTTCGTGGCCGGCCCGGATCGATCGAATGGTGGGCGGGAGCCCTGTTCGTAGCCGCACTGCTGGCCGCCTTTGCAAGCCCGCTGCTCCAGATCGCTGGTGTCCTTACCTCGTCGCAGCTCTGGGACCATGGGGCGGCATACGCCGCGGGCCTGCTGCTGTTCGCAGCCGGGATGGCGATGACGTTCCGATCGCAGCTCGACATGGGCGACTCCTGGCGCATCGGTGTCGATGCCGCCGATCGCACGACACTGGTAGATCGCGGCCTGTTCGGCCACGTGCGCAACCCGATCTTCACCGCCATGACGATCGGCACGTTCGGCCTTCTCCTGCTGGTTCCGAACGTGCTGTCGCTGGCAGCGCTCGTTGCGTTGGTGGTCGCGCTGCAGCTGCAGGTTCGCTGGGTCGAGGAGCCATATCTGGCCGCCATGCATGGCCAGCGCTATCTCGACTACGCCGCGCGCACCGGCCGCTTCGTGCCCGGCCTGGGGCGATGGAAGCCTTCGGACGCGGCCGGCGCCGCGCTGGAGCAGGGCCGATGAGCGGCGCGCGTGATGCGGGCGAGAGCTTCGTTCCGGCGCTCGGGAAGAGCTGGCTGACGCCGCTGTACGACTCGGTGGCGATGCTGTCGGGCGAGCGTTTCTTCAAGCGGCGCCTTCTCGAGAACGCTCGCATCCGCCCCGGGCACGACGTCCTCGACCTGGGTTGCGGCACCGGCACGCTCGCGTTGATGGCGAAAGCCGTCTGCCGGCAAGCGCGCGTCCATGGTCTGGACCGGGATCCCGAGATCCTTTCCATCGCGCGGCGAAAGGTCGCCGTGTCCGGTAGTGCGATCACGCTGCACGAGGGCTCGGCAACGTCGCCGCCGTTCGCGGACGGCTCCTTCGACCGCGTCCTGACCACTCTCATGCTTCACCACCTGACGACGCCGCAGAAGCGGGAAGCGCTCGCGGGCGCGCTGCGCATCCTGCGGCCCGGCGGCGAGCTGCACATCGCGGACTGGGGCAAGCCCCACAACCTGGCGATGCGAGTGGCCGCGATGATTATCCGATACGTGGATGGAGCCGAGACCACCGCCGCCAACCTGGACGGACAGCTGCAGATGCTGGTGGAACAGGCCGGCTTCGTCGATGTCGAGGAGACGCAGCGATGGATGACGCCGTTCGGCACGCTGGTCTTCCTGCGCGCGGTGCGGCGCTGAGGATGGCGGCGCCGCTGACGAGCGGGCCTCGTCTGACAGGCTTCCTGCCGACGGCGCCTTCTTATTCGAGGTAGCCGAGCGACTTCAGGTCTTCTTCGAGCTCTTTGGGCACGGCCATGCCGTCGTCGCCATCATCGCGCGCGGCAGGCTCGGCAGGCTGAGCGCCATCGTCTTTGCCGTCATCGGCCGCGTCCGGCGTTTCCTCGTCGCCGCCGTTGCGGGTGGCTGCCTTTGCGCCGCCGCGTGTATCCACCGACGCTTCCTGTTCCTCGGCCGGCGGAGGCGTGGCCGAGGGCTTGGGCAGCGGCAGCTGCGCACTGAGGAAGGCCCGGAGCGTCCTGCGCGCCTCGTAGGCCTGATGATCCTCGGGAAGCACGAGCTGCTCGTAGGGGTCCTTGCGCCTGTCGTAGGCCTCTTCGACGCCTTCGTCCGTGTACGAGATCAGCTTGGAGTCGGGTCGCGTGATGGCGATGCACTTGCCGCGGCTCCCGAGCGCACCCGCAGCGCTGCTGGCCTCGCTGTACACCAGCGGGAACTCGCGCTGCTTGCGCTCGAGGATGGGCAGCAGCGAGACGCCCGGCATGGCGTGGTCGACGCCGGCGATGTCCAGAAGCGTGCGTGCCACCGAGATCGAGGCGGGGATCTGCCCCGAGACCCTCCGCCCGCCCTTGGAGTAGCCGGGAACATAGAGAACGTAGGGCACGTGCACCGTCTCCCTGTACAGGAAGCGGACGTGGTCGCAGTTGCCGTGCTCGAAAAACTCCTCGCCGTGATCGGAGGTCAGCAGGATGATGGTCTTGTCCATCAGGTCGAGTTGGCGAAGACTTCGGAAGAGGACCCCGAGCGAGCGGTCGCCGTGATGGAGGGAGGCGTCGTAGAAGCGAAGGATGCGCTCCAGGCCTTCCTCGTCCGGCTCCTCACGATTGTCGCGGAGACAGAAGCGGCCCTGCTCGGTCGGACCGTCGGGGTCCAGTCCCATCTCGCGCTTGTCGACGGGCTTGGAATAGTAGGGGCGGTGCGCGTCGTAGCCGTGAATGAACGCGAAGAACTTCTTCTCGCGGTTGCTGCGCAGCCAGGTGATGGCCTGGTCGAGGTTGTGCTCGAAGCGGCGGCCGTTGCTGCGATAGACGTCGAAACCGCGGTCGAAGCCGTAATGGTCGGAGACGAAGCCGCCGCCATTGAAGCCGCCCGTGGCATAGCCGGCCGAGCGGAAGATCTCCGGCAGAACCGGATTGATCTTCGGCAGCACTCGGATGGCAGGGTAGTGGACCACGCCGAGCCGGCCCGGGTAGAGGCCGCTCAGCATCGAGCCGTGCGCGGGCAGGGTCCACGCCGCCTGGGAAATAGCCTGCTCGAAGACGACCGAGTCCTCGGCGAGCGCGTCGACGTTCGGAGTGGTATTGCGCTCGTAGCCGTAGAGGCTCATGTGATCGGCGCGCACCGTATCGAAGGAGATCAGGATGACGTTGCATCCTTCGCACAGCGGCGTCTCGCTCCTGGCCACTGCTCCGGGCGCGCGAGCGTAGAGCGCCAGCGCCAAGGCCGTCAGAATGACGGTCAACGTCCGCATCACGAGACTTGCCATGGAAGGACTCGTGGGCAACTCTAGCCGTCGATCCCCGAGAAGTCGAAAGAACTTCTACCCCTATGCGCGCGTTGCAACGCGGTTTTGCGCGCTCGGCGATGCGGCAGTCGCGGTCCGGCACAGCGAGACGAGGAACGGAAGACAACGAATGAAGCGATGGACGATCGTGCTCCTGCTTGCGGCCGCGATCACGGCCGGCTGTACCGGCGATTCGCACAAGAACGCGCGCGTGATGGTGCTCGGGATCGACGGCGGCACCTGGACCGAGATCGTGCCGATGATCGAGCGCGGCGAACTGCCCAACCTGGCGCGCCTCTACAAGGAAGGCTTGCACGGCGTCCTCGAATCGCGTCCGCCCATCCTGTCGCCCGTCGTGTGGACCACGATCTTCACCGGTTTCCTGCACAAGACCCACGGTGTGCAGGACTGGAAAACCTCGCAGTCGATCCACCGCCGCGTCAACGCGATCTGGGAGATCACGCGCGAGAAGCAGATGAAGACGCACGTCTTCAACGTGCCCTCGACCTTTCCGCCCGATCCGATCGACGGCGTCATGCTTTCGGGTTTCCCGCTCAGCGGGTCGACCTTTTCGGGTAACACCGGCGACGTCTTCACCGAGGCGGCCATCCGCGAGCCCAAGGTCTCGGTAGCCTATCGCGACAACCTCGATGCCATCCTGGCCAGCGTCCAGAACCTGGCGCCGGGCGCATGGTCGCCGTGGGTGCAGGCCAAGGTGAAGTCGCGGCCGCACTTTACCGGAGTGCTGCGCACCAAACGCCTGGATGCCGAGAAGTTCTACGTCTCGCCGCTGTATCGCACCGACGACGGCATCATCATGAGCCATCCCAAGGAGCTGCGCTCGCAGGTCTCGGAGAAGATCGGCGAGCCCTACATTCCGGAGGGGCCCGGCTGGAGCCGCTGGAACCAGCCCGACACGCCCGAGTATCTCTACGACCACCTGGCGCAGGTCTTCGACATCCAGACCAATGCCGCCCTGCAGTTCGCGGGCGACGACTGGCGGCTCTTCGCATTCGTGATGACGCTGGTCGACCGCGTCTCGCATCCGTATTGGGCCTACGGACATGCGCACGACTACGAGGGGATGGACCCGCAGCGCGCCGAGCGTTACGGCCGGGCCGTCGCCGATTCCTATCGCAAGACCGACGAGGCGCTCGGCAAGCTTCTGTCGGCCGTCGAGGGCGACGATCACTACGTGCTGATCGTTTCGGATCACGGCTTCGAGAGCGCCTCCGACAAGACCAAGCACATCGGCACGCATCACGCCGACGGCATCTACCTGCTGCACGGCCCGGGCATCCTGGCCGGCGAGGGCGCGCGCACCTACATCGAAGACGTCACGCCGACGGTGCTGTATCTGCTCGGCCAGCCCATTGGCCGCGACATGGAAGGCAAGGTGATGCCCGACGTCACCGACGACCTGGAGCGCGAGCCCGAGCTGATCGCCAGCTACGAGCAGGCTGCGCGCGAGGCGACCGACATGCCGGTCGACGACAAGACCTGGGAGCAGCTGCGAGGCCTGGGCTACGTCGACGGCGCGCCGCCGCGCGCGGACCAGGACAAGGCCAAGCCGGCCAAACCCGCCGGCAAGCCGGGCACGCCGGGTCCGCAGAAGGCGCCGGGACGGCCCGCGGCGCCTGGTACGCCAGCAGCGCCTGGGACTCGCAACGTCCCGGGTCAGCCTGCGGGGCCGGCTGCGCAGAAAGCCCCTGGTCAGACCGCGCCCGGTCAGCCCGCGCCGCCGGTACCCGGAACTCCTGCCGATACGGCGCCACCGGTCGGCCAGCAGCCGCACCCAGCGCCCACGCGTGACCATGGATCGGTGGGACTGCCGCCAGCGCAGCCCGGAGTTCCGCTTCCGGAAGATGCGCCCGATGACTCGGAGGCCCCGCCCGAAGAAGCGCCGCGCGAAGCTCCGCACGCACCGGCGATGCCGCCGCACGAGGAGTAGCGCAGCCTGCAGTACCAGACGGGCCGGAGATCACCGACCGATTTCGACCGCCGGCCTGAACGGACCCGACGTTTCTCGCGCAGCGAGTGGCACGCTCAGCGCGTGCTGAGGCCGATCTCCGCGAAGATCCGACTGGCAGGATCCCGCAGCCGCATCTCCACGAGCTGCACGCTGCTGCACGGCGGAAACTTCGCCTCGGCGGCATTCGTAAGGACCCGCATCACCGAGTTTGCCGACTGATCGATCCGCAGTCTGCCCGGCAGCGGAATGTCTGCGTCGAACGACAGCGGGAAATCGATCACGGTCATGTCTCCATTCACGGGATCGTTGCGGGTGAAACGAAACACCGTATCCAGCCTCCATCCGGCGTCCGAAATTGCCGTGATGAGCGTCGCGTCGTCGTCTTGTACGATCCCCCTGCAGTCCAGCCGAACGCGCAGCGCCTGACAAGGCCCTGGAGTCAGGCCCGGAGTCTGAAACCAGGGTGCGCCATAGGTAGAACAGTTCGTGACTCTGGTGGCGTTGAGCTTGACGGTGCAGCGACTGGAGGCGGCTGCAAAGGAGTAGTGCGTGCTGTCACCGAACTCGTCCTCCGTAGGCGTCACGGGCTCGCAGGCGTCGACGTCGCCCACCGTTTCGACGTTCGTGATCGGGTGCGTGTCGGAAGGACAGGCGGCGTAGCTGCGAACCAGCGACGAGCTGAAGCTCGTCGTCAGTGCGCCGATGTCGAAGTCGCATTGCGCATGCGCAGCTTCCGACCAAACGATGGCGACGCATGCGATGCCTAAGGCACGATGTTTCATGGGACACTCCTTTGCGACGCAGCACGGAAACGGCTGGGTCGTGACCGCTTATAGGGGGGTGGCCAAACTCTCGGCAATAGGGAACCTGAGCCGGGTCGGACAGGCCCGGGCGTCGCCAGGTCGCCGAGATCAGTAGCGGTTGTCGTAGCGCGGGTCGGGTCGCCGCTGGATGGGCGGGGAAGGCGGCGGAGTACCAAAAGGCTGCGGTTGCGGCTGCGGTCGCGCAGCCCCCGAAGCGCGGGCCTGCAGATCCTGTTTGTCGGCATTGCAGCGGTCGAGCTCGGTGCGAAGGTTGCGCGCATCGCTCTCGCACGCCGAGGAAGCATTGCCGCCGCCGGTGCCGGCAGCGGCGGTCAGCTGGTCCAGGAGCACGCGCTGCGCCGACTGTTCCTGGCGAAGCGCCGCCACGCCTTCGTTGATCACGCGAATCTCGTCGCTGGAGCCCGAGCCGGGAACCGTGCTGTCCGAGCGCGGCGGCCGCGTGGCCAGCTCGCTTCGCAGCGCATCGTACTCGAGCGTGATCTGGTTGAGGCTTTCGGTCAGGCGCACCACGCGGCTGCCCCACATGAAATAGCCGATCCCGAGGCCGAGCAGGATCGTGATCACCATCGTAAGCAGGAGGCGCAGCACGGGGGCCTACTTAGGTGCGGGACCGCCAGCAGTCAAAAAGCCGGGCTGCGGTTCTCACCGGCTCCGGCCCGCGGTAGTGTGATCGGTCCGATGGAACGAACCGGCCGCTTCCACCTCATCACCGAATTCGAGCTTCGCGGAGACCAGCCCGAGGCCGTCGCGGGCCTCGGCGAAGGCATCGAGCAGAACCTGCGACATCAGACGCTGCTCGGCGTGACGGGCTCCGGCAAGACCTTCACGATGGCCAACGTCATCGCACGCGCGCAGCGTCCGGCCCTGGTGCTGGCGCCGAACAAGACCCTGGCCGCCCAGCTCTATAACGAGTTCAGGCTCCTGTTCCCCGAGAACGCGGTCCGCTACTTCGTCTCCTACTACGACTACTACCAGCCCGAGGCCTACGTTCCTTCGACCGACACCTACATCGAGAAGGATTCGTCCATCAACGACGAGATCGACAAGCTGCGGCACTCGGCCACGCGTGCCCTGCTCGAGCGCAACGACGTGCTGATCGTGGCCTCCGTCTCGTGCATCTACGGCCTGGGGTCGCCGCACGAGTACTTCGAGATGCTGCTCTTCCTCGAAGAGGGCATGAAGATCGATCGCGACGAAGTGCTCGAGAAGCTGGTGCGCATCCAGTACAAGCGCTCCGACGTCGACTTTCACCGCGGCACGTTCCGCGTGCGCGGCGACGTGGTGGAGATCTTCCCGGTCTACGAGGATTCACGTGCGGTGCGCATCGAGTTCTTCGACGACGAGGTCGAGGCGATCAAGGAGATCGATCCGCTGCGCGGCAAGGTCACGGGACGCACCGAGCGCCTGTGCGTCTATCCGGCCAGCCACTACGTGACCTCGGCCCAGACGATGCGCGCCGCCATCGAGGGCATCCGCCAGGAGCTCGGCACCCGACTGGCCGAGCTGCGTCTTGCCGGCAAGCTGCTGGAGGCGCAGCGTCTGGAACAGCGCACGCTCTACGACATCGAGCTGCTCTCGGAAATGGGGACGTGTGCCGGCGTCGAGAACTATTCGCGCCATCTGACCGGCCGCCAGCCCGGCGAGACGCCGCCGACTCTGCTGCACTACTTCCCGAAGGACTTTCTCGTCTTCCTGGACGAGAGCCACGTGACCGTCCCGCAGATCGGCGCGATGTATCGCGGCGACCGCTCGCGCAAGGAGACGCTCGTCGACTTCGGCTTCCGCCTGCCATCGGCTCTGGACAACCGCCCGCTGAAGTTCGAGGAGTTCCAGCAGGTGATCGGGCCGTGCATCTACGTCTCGGCCACGCCCGGCGACTACGAGATCGAGCAGTCGGGCGGCGTCATCGTCGAGCAGCTGGTGCGGCCCACTGGCCTGGTCGATCCGGAGATAGAGATCCGCCGCGCCGGCAATCAGGTCGACGACCTGCTGGACGAGGTGCGCAAGCGCGTCGAAGTGAACGAGCGCGTGCTCGTGACCACGCTGACCAAGAAGATGGCCGAGGACCTTTCCGACTACTATCGCGACATCGGCGTCAAGGTGCGATACCTCCACTCCGACATCGACACGATCGAGCGCACCGAGATCATCCGCGACCTTCGCAAGGGCGTCTTCGACGTGCTCGTCGGCATCAACCTGTTGCGCGAAGGCCTGGATCTTCCCGAAGTGTCGCTGGTGGCGATCCTGGACGCCGACAAGGAAGGCTTCCTGCGTTCGGCGCGCTCGCTCATCCAGACCATCGGACGCGCGGCGCGAAACCTCCACGGCAAGGTCATCCTGTACGCCGACGTCATGACCGACTCGATGAAGAAGGCCATCGAGGAGACCGACCGCCGCCGCGCCATCCAGGAAGCCTACAACCTGGAGCACGGCATCACTCCGCGCACCGTCACCAAGGCCATCGAGGATCCTCTGATCCGGTTCGCCGAAATGGACTATGGCCCAATCCCCGAGGTGGCCGAAGACGCTCCGCGCTACGGGAGCGAGCGTGACGTCAAGGCCGAGATCGACCGGCTGCGCCGCCTCATGCGCGAAGCCGCCGACCGTCTGGATTTCGAGCGTGCCGCCGACCTGCGCGACAAGGCGCGCAGGCTCGAGCAGGAAGAGCTCGGGCTGAGCGCGTGAGCGTCAGCTCGCGTTGCGGTCGAGCCAGGCCTTGAGGTCCGGCGCGAGCATCTCGCGCGAGCGCTGCTCGTAGGAAGCCACCTCCTCGGCGGTCAGCACGTCGCGCCACCGGCCATTGACTCCCTTGAAGAAGAACGACTTTCCGCCGCCGTCGAACAGCTCCTCGAACGGTGCGATACGGTCGGAGTTGTCGCGCATCCATTCAAAGGAGCAGCGCTGCAGGATTCCCGGCATCTTCTTCTCGTCGATTCCGACGCCGATGAAGGCGGCGATGCGGCGGATCTGCTTTTCGAGGTCCTGCTTGAGCTCGTCGTAGTGCACGAACAGCACGTTCGGCTCGTTCCTGTGCTGCCAGTACGTCGACATGAAATGGAACATCTCGCCGCCTTCGAGCCACTGCGCGAAGAACTGATGGATGTCGTCGGACGGTGGCGGGCCGAGCTCGATGCCGTCGGCCACGGCGCTCTCGATCAGCTCGGCGACCTTGTCGGGCCTCATGCTGGCCATGTGGTTGACGAGGGACATGAAGGCGTCACGGCCGTCCCGTCCTACCACGATGTAGAAGCACGCCGGGTCCCAGGCGATGCCGTCGGCCGGCGTGTGCGACTTGATGGAGCGGCGGCCGGTCTGGGATTCCAGCTCTTCAAGGACTTCGGCCAGCGGCGTGAAGCGCGCCTCCAGCCACGGCGCGAGCTCGAGGAGCGGCTTGGCCGTGTCGCCGTCCGGGAACAGCAGGTTTCCGACGATCGTCTGCGTCCAGGTCGTGCCGCACTTGGGCGGCGTGCACACGAAGATGTCTCCGGGACGTTGCCGGAACTGCTGCCAGCGGCGGTTGTCGGAGACGAAGTTTCGGTACTCGGCAACGGGCGGGCGAGCGGCAGTTTGCGTCATGCGGTGAAGCTAGCCGAGCCTCGTGCGCCGGTCGAGCCGCGCGAAGGAAGAGGACAGGTACGACGATCTGCCGCCGATCATCGTACCTGTTCCCTTATTCGGACGATGGTGGCGCCCCAGCCTCCGCGCTCCGAAGGCGCGTCACGAAACGACTCGACGTCCGGATGGCTTTCGAGCAGGTCCCGTACGCGGCTGCGCTGGAAGCCCGTGCCCTTGCCGTGAATGAGGCGCACCTCGCGAAAGCCCGCCTCGACCGCCGCCTCCAGATAGCCTTCGACCGCGGCGAGGATGTCGCGAGGCGCAAACGTGTGCAGATCGAGCGCTTCCTCGATCGGAACCACGAACGGCTCGTCGTCGTCGGGATCAATCACGCGCGGCCTCCGGCAATGCATTCCTGTCATGCGCACGTCCCCGGATCAGCCGTTCGCCATGCAGCTGGACCCGCTTGCGGGCCAAAGGTTCAGCGACGGCCGGATGCTGCCGCACTTTTTGCCGCAGCATGGGGCGGCCCGGTCTGTCAGTCCGCGCAGCGCCTGCGTACGGTAAACGGGAACAACCGACGTCGGAGGACGCAGATGCCACACCACCACACCATCACCATGGATCAGCTTCACGACATCTGGCGGCGCGCCCGAGGCCGCCTGGTCGTCGTCGACGTTCGCACCGCCGAAGAGTACGGGGCCGGCCACGTTCCCGATTCGCGCAATCTCCCCATCGACGAGATCCGCCGCCGCCCGGCCAAGGTCGCCAGCGAGATGCGGGCGCTCGGGCACGTCTACATCCATTGCAGCACCGGCGTGCGGGCGGAGAAGGCCTTCGCGGCGCTGCGCGCCGAAGGCGCCGACAATCTCACCGTCATCGTCGACTCGGGCATGGAAGACTGGATGCAGCGCGGTTATCCGATCTCGCGCGGCGGTGCCGAGCGAACCTTCGCGCGCGATCTAGTGGTCGGAATCGGCGCCGGCCTTCTCGCCAGCGCGGTGGTGGGACCCGTCGATCGCGCCTTCGAGCGCTACGTCGGACCCAAGGAACGAATGCGCGAAGGCTGGCGGCGTTCGCGCACGCCGCACTGGATCATCGGCTCCCACATCGGCGACGGCATCGGCGGCCGGCGCAGCCAGCAGCTCGCGCGTCTCGGCTTTGCCGCCATCTACGCCGCCGGCTGGGGCCTGATGTACGCCACCGCGCGGCGCAAGGCTCCTGGCGTTTCCCAGCTCGCAGGCCTGCCGTTTGCCGGGGCGATGTATGCGCTTCTGGATGGAGTGATCGCACCGGCGCTCGAGCTGGCGCCGCCGCCGACCCGGCTGCCGTGGCAACGTAACGTCGAAGAAATGGGCAACCATCTCCTGTGGACGGCCACGGCCGAGATGGTCCATCGAGCGGCCGAGCCGCCGGCGCTACGCTGATGGCGTCTGTGCGGTCATCGCCCGCGATGATGCGGCCGCTGCCGGGCGCGGCCGCCGCCGCGATCATCGCCGGCGCTTTTGCGGCGCTGTATCTGCTCGAACGCCGCCGGCCGCTGCGCCGCCGCACCGATGACGACACGAGTCGGACCGCCACCAATCTGGTCGCTGCCGCGGCAAGCGCCGTCGCCATCCGCGCACTCGAGAAGCCCGTGGTCACCCCGCTCGCGCGCATGGTCGCGACGCGAAGACTGGGCCTGCTGCAGAAGCTCGGCCTTCCGCCATGGGCCGAGCTCACTGCCGGCGTCGTGCTCCTCGACTACACGCTCTATCTCTGGCACGTCCTGACGCACAAGATGCCCATGCTGTGGCGCTTCCACGTCGCCCATCACGCCGACCTCGACCTGGATGCCAGCACTGCGCTGCGCTTCCACTTCGCCGAGATGATCCTGTCGATTCCTTGGCGCGCGGCGCAGGTCGTCGTCGTCGGAGCGGGCCCGCGCACGCTGTCGATCTGGCAGACCTCGACGCTGGTGGCGATCCTGTTCCATCACTCCAACCTGGAACTGCCTGCGCCCGTGGAGCGCTGGCTGTGCCGCCTGGTGACGACGCCCCGCATGCACGGCATCCACCATTCGGTCGTGCCGGAGGAAACGGACTCGAACTGGTCGACGATCTTTTCTTTTCCCGACTACCTGCACGCGACGATCCGGCTGAACGTGCCGCAGGAAGAGATCACCATCGGCGTGCCCTCGCATCGGCGACCGCTCCGGATCACGACATTCCTGGCTCTGCCGTTCCGCGAGCGTCCTGCGCGAAGCATGACACCGCCTCGGCGCCTCGCGGCTCTGGGTCCGGCGGCGAGCCTTGCCGACGCAATGCCGCCGGCGGACCGCGTTGCGCATTGGAGGGACGTGGTGTCCTGACGGCGCCGGTGTCCTTGGCGCCCGGCAGTGGTTAGAGGACTGCCGTGGCCGAAGAGAATCCGAGCAGCGAGGTCGGGCAGGCAGTCGAGACGCGTCTCGACGCCGTCGCCGACCATCTTGCCGAGAAGGCCGCCGTGGTTCCGGCGCGGCCGGGTGTCTACATCTTCAAGGACAAGAAGGGGAAGGTCATCTACGTCGGCAAGGCCAAGAGCCTGCGCGACCGGGTGCGAAGCTACGTCCGCGGAGGAGACGGCCGCTACCAGGTCAGCTTCCTCATGAAGCGCGCGGCCGACTTCGAGACGCTCGTGACGGTGAGCGAAACGGAGGCGCTCATCCTCGAGAACAACCTGATCAAGCAGTACAAGCCGCGCTACAACATCAACCTCAAGGACGACAAGAGCTACGTCTCGGTCAAGGTCACGGTCAAGGACCCATGGCCGCGCATCCTGGTCACGCGCAAGATCGAGCGCGACGGCAACATGTATCTGGGCCCGTACGCCTCGGCCTCCGGCATCCGCGAGACGCTCGAGGTCGCGCGCAAGATCTTCCCGCTTCGCACGTGCTCGAACGCCGTCTTCCGCAACCGTTCGCGGCCCTGCCTCGAGTACCAGATCAAGCGCTGCCTGGGCCCGTGCGTGCTTCCGGTCGATCGCGAGGAGTACGAGAAGCAGCTGCGCGGCGCGACCCAGCTCCTGGAAGGCAAGAGCGACGTCCTGCTGCACGAGATGCGCGAGGCGATGATGTCGGCGGCCGACCAGGAGCGCTACGAGGAAGCGGCGCGAATCCGCGACCGCATCGATGCCGTGGCCAAGGTCGCCGAGAAGCAGAAGGTGCTCGTGCACGGCGGCGGCGACCGCGACGTGTTCGGCATCTTTCGCGAGGGAGGGTTCATCGAGGCGCAGGTGTTGCTGGTACGCGGCGGCAAGCTGGTCAGCAACAACTCGTACCAGCTCGAGGACTTCGAGTTTCCCGACGAGGAGGTGCTCTCGGAGCTGGTCAGCCGTTTCTACGAGGGCAACCGCTACATTCCCGAAGAGGTGCTGCTCCCGCTTCCGTTCGAGGGGATGGATGCCGTGGCGGACTACCTGACGGGCCTGCGCAAGACCAGGGTCTCGGTCCTGGTGCCTCAGCGCGGCGACAAGCGGCGCCTGGTCGAGATGGCCGTCGAGAACGCGCAGCACGCCTTTGCCGAACGCAACGACGAGAGCGCGCGGCGCGAGCGCATGATGGAAGAGCTGCGCGGAAAGCTCGGCCTGGCCTCCACACCCAAGCGCATCGAGTGCTTCGACATCAGCCACGTCCAGGGCGAGGCGGTGGTCGCCTCCATGGTCGCCTTCGACGAAGGCATGCCCGACAAGCGCGGCTACCGCCGCTACAAGCTGCGCGGTGTGCAGCGCAACGACGACTTCGCCGCGATGAAGGAGGTGCTGACGCGCCGACTGACGCGCGGCAAGGCCGAGGGCGGGCTACCGGACCTGCTGCTGGTCGACGGCGGGCGCGGGCAGCTCGCCATGGCGGTGGAGGCCATGAAGGAGATCGGCGTCGAGGGCATCGAGCTCGCCTCCATCGCCAAGGACCGGGTCAAGGGCGACTTCCAGGACGAGAAGATCGAGCACAGCGAGGAGCGCATCTTTCGCCCGGGCCGCGCCAATCCGATCACGCTGCGGCGCAACTCCAACGCGCTCTTCCTGCTCCAGCACATCCGCGACGAGGCGCACCGCTTCGCCATCACGTTTCACCGCGAGGTGCGCGCCAAGCGCCGCCTGCGCTCGGTGCTCGACGAGATCGACGGCATCGGGCCGACGCGCCGCCGCGCGCTGCTGCGGCACTTCGGCAGCGTCAAGAAGATGAGCGAGGCCAGTGTCGAGGAGATCGCAAGCGTCACGCGCATCGGGCGTGTGCTGGCCGAGGCCGTGGTGCGCAAGATCGGGCCCGCTGCGCACAAGGCGGCCGTGTCGGTGGACGACATCGGCGAGGAGTCGGCGTCGCAGCAGGAAGAGCCGGTGGGCGAGGCGGCGAACCAGGACTCGACCTCCGGCCGCACTTCGGAGGATCCCGCATCCTGATGCCGCCGGCGCCATGACATCGCCGTCATAGCTTTGCCTGCAGGTCTTCCGCGTGCGTCGCGCGCGCGTTAGTTCGCGGTGGTGTCGTGGGTCGTGCTCGCAGCTTCGGTGCTGGTGGCCCAGCAGTTGGTCATCGGCGCCGCCGCAACGGCGCTGACGATGCTCACGTCGCTTGCCGTCGTCGCGGTTACCGTTGCGGCTCTGCGCGCGCGCGCGGTGTCGTCGGCAGTGGTGGCTGCGGGCGCTGCCGCGGTGTGCGCCGCGGCGTGGATGGCGCACCCATCGGTCCCCGCGATGCTGCCGGGCACCGCTGCGCATCTTCTCGAGAAGTCGCTTGGCGACGACGTCAAGGTGCGCCTGGAAGGACGTGCCTCCGCAGTCGTGCCGACCTACGGCGGCGGCGTGCGCATGACGCTGGCGCTGGAGCGCGCCGCGCCCGATGGCGAGATGCTCTCGGATGCCGCAGGCCTGGTGTCGGTCACGGTTCGCAGCACGCGCTCGGTGTGGCGCACCGGCGACCGCATCGCGCTGACTTCGCGTCTTCGACGCATCACCGGCTTCGGCAACTTCGGCGAGTTCGATTGGGCGGCCTACAACGCGCGGCGCGGGATCGTGGCGACTGCCTATGCCTGGGAAGAGTCGGACGTCGAGCGGCTGCCGCGCCGCGACGGACGCATCGATGCGATCCGGCGCGCGTTCTCGGAGGCGTGCGCAAGACGCGGAGGGCAGGGCGCCGAGCTGCTGGAGGCGCTCATCATCGGCGACCGCTTCGGCATCGACCGGCGCGTCTCCGATGCGGTTCGCGACGCGGGCCTGGCCCACTACCTGGCCATCTCCGGCTCACACATGGCGCTGATCGTGGTCGTGGTGGTGGCCATGGTTCGCCGCATCGCGGTGGCGACCCCGGCCGTGCGGGCGGGCTACGACGTCATGCGGATGGCGGCCGTAGCGGCGATGGCGGCTCTGGCCGGCTATGCGGCCATCTCCGGAGGCGGAGTTTCGGTGACGCGCTCGGTGCTGATGGCGGCGGCCACGCTGCTTGCGATGTGGCGCGGACGGCCGGACGACGCCGTTCGCGCTCTTGGTGCCAGCGCGGTCGTGCTCGCATTTCAGCTTCCCGGCGTCGGCGAGGAGGCCGGCTTCCAGCTCTCGTTTGCGGCCGTGGCCGCATTGATCGCTCATGCTCGCGGATGGCAGCGGCCCTTGTCCGGCGCTGCTGCCGTGCCGGCCGGCCGCCTGCGCCGCGGACTTCGAGTACTACGCAAAGCCGGTGTGATTACTCTTGTTTGCTGGGCGGTTACGGCGCCGTTGGTGGCCCAGTGCTTTCATCGCGTGTCGCTGGTGGCGCCGCTCGCGAACCTGGTGGCCGCACCGATCGTGAGCGCGGTCGTCGTCATCGGCCTGGTGGCGGTGATGGCTCTGCCGCTGGGCGGCGCGATCACGGCCGCGGCCGTGGATGTGGGAAGCCGGCTTGCAGAAGCCCTGATCGTGATCGCATCGACCGCCTCGGTGCTGCCAATGGCCGCAGTCGCCACGCCCGAGCCGGGGCCGCTGCTGACCGGCGCACTGACGGCGCTACCTGTGGCAATGCTGACGCCGTGGCCGTGGCGCCGCCAGGCAGTGGCAAGCCTGACCGTCGTTGCGGCCGTGTGCCTGATGGCCGGCCTCCACGCGCGCTTCCGCAGCGACCGGACCGACGTTTGGTTCGCGTCGGTCGGCCAGGGCGATGGCGCCGTCGTTCGTATGGCGGGCGGGCGCGTTCTCGTCATCGATGGCGGGCCGCCGGGTCGCGGGCATCTGGTGATGGGGCCGATGCTGCGGCGGCTGTGGATCGGCCGTATCGACGTGCTCATGGCCAGCCACGTCCAGGCCGACCACAGCGGCGCGTTCCTCGAACTGCTCGAAGACTTTCGGGTGGGGGAGTTGTGGATCCCGGCCGGTGACTGCGACTCGACCGCGGCCCTTGCCCTGAAGTCGGCTGCCGAGGCGCGCGGCGTGCCAGTTCGGCAGATGGCTGCCGGAGGTCAGGGCGGGCCAGGTCTTGCCATCCTTGGTCCGCGCAGCTCGGGACGATGCGACTCCAACGACCAGTCGGTGATTGTTGCCGTCGAGCATGCCGGACGTCGGGTGCTGTTCACGGGTGACATCGAGTCCGGCGCGGAAGCTCTCGTGGTCGCGCAGGTTTCACCACGAGCCCTTCGCGCCGACGTGCTCAAGGTCCCGCACCACGGCAGCCGTACCTCGTCCACCGAGGCGTTTCTCGACGCCGTTGACCCGGAGCTGGCCGTGGCATTGCTCGGCTTGGGCAACCGCTACGGGTTCCCGGCGCCCGAGGTCGAAGCTCGCTACCAGGAACGCGGAATCCGCTGGCTGCGCGCCGACCGTTGCGGTGCCGTCCATCTATCCATCGGCGACGATGGCATCCGCGTGCGGACCGCGCTTGCCGCGCCGTCGTATTGATGCCCTGTGGCCGGGCATGCCAACGTCAGGAGGTTCCCGCTGCTGGGAGTGCGAATCCACAGGCGAGCTTGCCGCGACCATCGAGCTGCGAGCCCTATCGGCGAACGATGCCGTCCACGAGGCAAGCTCCATGAGTCTTTCGGGCATTTGGTCGACGATCTTCGCGGGCGCGCTCGTCCTGGCCACGCCGGTCTACGCCGTCGAAACGCGCGGCATCCCCGGAGGCCACGGCGCGGCCTTCGGCGGCGAAAGCGGGATCGCCGCGGAGCCCGACGACGCGTCGAAGCACCTCGCACAGGCCGCGGGGGCGCTGGCGCAACGCGAGTCGGATTGGCTGGCTGCCCCGCCCGATCCGGATCGCCACACCCTGTGGGTCCCGACCGCAGAGTGGGCCGTGGCCCTTTCGTTGACGATTCCGTTGTTCATGATCGATCCTTCCTTCGTGCACGTGGGGCCCATTTCGGCCGACACCTTCGCCGATGCATGGACCCGGGCTCCGGAGTGGGACGGTGACGGCATCGTGGCGAACTACGTGCTCCATCCCCTCATGGGCGCCGAGGCGTACCTGACGGTGCGTAACCGCGACTACGGCCCGATGGAGAGCTTTCTGTTCTCGACCGGTGTCTCCTTTGCCTGGGAATATCTGTTCGAGGCGTGGGTCGAGCAGCCAAGTGCCCAAGACCTGCTCTTGACCTCGCCCGTGGGCAGCCTCTACGGCGAGCTCCGCTTTCAGATACGGCGCCGGCTCGCGCAGTGGAACCCATCGCTGGCACGCAACGCGCTGCTGATCCTGGTCGATCCGATAGAGGCCATCCATCGCTACATCGGCAAGGACGACGCCGAGGAGGAGACGATGAGCTCCTCGGTGAGCGTGGGACCCGATCAGGCGAAGTTCATGCTTACGCTGCAGTTCTGATCAGCGACGCGCGATTGGTGCTGCGCCGAACCTTCGAAGGCGCGCCTGCGATCGACGATACGATCGTCCTGGGTCTCGGCGGCCACGGCCATGCGACTGCATGGTCGATAGTCGCAGAAAAGTCCGCCCGCCCGTGCCTCTCCGGCGTCGAGAATGATACGTTGCAGTCCCGTCACGAACGCAACAGGGAGGCTCGATGAACAAGATCGTCGTCATTGCTCACGCCGCAGCCATGGGCTGCGCCATCGCTGCCACCTTTGTAGCGTCCGCACCGCAACTCGCTGCGGCGGGCGGGGGCCCTTCGACGACGCTCGCGCCGCTGGGGTGCTCGGAAACACCGCGCATCTGCCTGAACCGGCTGACGAGCGTTCTGATGATCAAGCAGAGCGCCGCTGCCGCCGGCGACAAAGACAAGCTCAAGTGGAAGTTCATCAAGGGATCGACGGCGGGGGACGGCTCACTTTTCGGCGACCCGACGACGACGACGACCTACTCCCTTTGCGTTTACGACGACGAATCGCTCGCCGCAGAAGCGACCATCCCCGCCGGGTCCGCCTGGACCGATCTCGGCGGCAAGGGTTTCCAATACCTCGACAAGAGCTGCGCCGCCGATGGCATCTGCAAGGTGCAACTCAAAGCCGGCACGCCGGAGAAGCCCAAACAGCCGTCGATCAAGCTCGTCGGAAAAGGCGCGGCCCTTCCGGACCCCGCGCTGCCATTCAGCGAGCCGATCAACGTGCGCGTGCAGGCGCAGGCATCCGACATCTCCGATTGCTTCAATGCCACCTACGATCCGTCGAGTACGATCAAGTCGATCGACGACGGGGCCGAGCGCAAGCTGTTCAAGGCAAAGGACTGACGGATTTCCATCAACGAAGGGACGGCCAGCCGGCGGCGCGCCACGTGGCGCGCCGCCGGCTCGGCTCACTTGACCATGTTCTTGGTGAGCAGGCTCCAGCCGCCCTGGGTGATGTCGTGCTGCAGGATGAGGATGGGCGAGATGCAGACGGAGCAGTCGCCCATCACGTCCGGGAAGCCGTTGCTGAACAGCAGGATCGGGTACTCGAAATCGCAGAACAGACCGTAGTTCGGCAGATAGTCGTCCGCTCGTTTGTTGGCGTTCTGGTAGGCCTCGCCTGCCGACTCGAACGCTTCCTTGATGCCATTGAAGAAGTCGTAGATGTCGTCGAGGTTCTCGATCTCGTCCGGATTGAAGGCCTCGATGATGCCGCGCGCCTGCTGCGGCGCCTCCGGTCCGATGAAGAGGACCTGGTTGAGCTGCGGATCGGGGTTGAAGTAGGACGCCTCCAGGAAGCTGTCCTGGTAGTCGGGCGTGACGAAGCTGCTCGAGGCGCTTCCGTGCGCGTAGCACAGCGAAGTGGAGGTGTAGTCGTCGAGCAGGCCCTCGAGCACGAGCAGCGCGACCATGTTTTCCAGGTCCTCCATCACCTTCCCGTACACCTCGTTGACGATGTTCATGATCGTGCCCTGGATGCCCATGGCGCCAAGGACGTCGAACAGGAACGCTGCCTCGGCCTCGCGCGGCCCCATGGCCGACAGCAGCGCCGCGACGAATCCGGCAGGGGCCTTCTCCGTGTGGAAGGCAACCGTGCCGGAGTCCGCCATCTCGATGGACTTCGACAGTACGGTGTGGAGCAGCAGCGGGATGTCCTGCCCCGTCAGCGTGTTGATGAGGTTCTCGCGTGCGATGCCCGAGTAGATCGTCGGGTTGCTCGCCAGCAGCGAGTTCAGCAGGGAGTTGAGCCCGTTCGCCTTGGCCTCGAGCTGGTCGATTTGCGCATCGGTGATGTTCGGCGGCGCAAGGCCGCCGATGAATCCGACCAGGTCCAGGACGGCGTTGCGGATCTGATTGAGGAGCGACATGTAGGCCGTATCGGCCGGTGTCTGGCCGTAGCCGGCACCCTGGATCTCGCCGAGCGACGGCGGGAAGCCGGTGGGCGGCGACAGCGGGGTCACCAGCTCCATCTGCTCCAGATCGAGGGCAGCAAGCGTTGCTTCGAGCTCGGCAACGGCGGCGTCGAACGCAGCCTGGTTCTGCGCGGCGGCCGCATTTACGGCGTCTTCGAGCGAGGACTGCGCTGCGGGGAACAACGAAGAGAACTCCGAGATCGTTTCGTTGAGCCCTGTCGGCTCCATCACGACGAGGTTCTCGGAATCGATGAGCGCGGTGGGAGGTACCGAGGCCGTTACCGTAAAAGCTCCTTCGGTCGCGGCCGAGACCGTGATGGTATTGCCGCCGAGCGAAGGCGTCGGACCGGTCACGGTACCGTCGGGCGCTATGTCTACCTGCACCGCCGGCTGCGGATCGAGAGGATTCCCCTGGCTGTCTAGCACGGTGACCGTGTAGCCGACCGAGCTGCCGGACGTGGTCACCTTGCTCGAAAGGATCAGTTGGACGCTGGCCGCTGAGGGCATCGTAGTGGTGGTCGTCGTCGACGTGGTGGTGGTCGTAGTGGACGTAGTCGTAGTGGTTGTCGGCTCTTCCGTGGTGGTGGTCGGCTCGACCGTGGTCGTGGTTGGTTCTTCGGTTGTCGTGGTGGGCTCGACTGTGGTGGTGGTCGGCTCCATCACCGTGGTGGTGGTCGGCTCGGCGGTCGTGGTCGTCGGCGGCAGCGTGCTCGTGGTGCTGCTGGTCGTTGTTGACGTGGTCGTCGTGCCGTCGATCGGGCAGTTGAGCGTGACCGGGTTTCCGACGGCGAACTTCAGGACCAGCAACGAGTCGGTGGCCGAGATCCCGCCGCTGTCGTTGGCGTCGCAAAGGAACAGGCTGCAGCTGAGGGAGCCCACCCCGGCCTTGAGCACGAACAGCGCGTCGCTGGCGTTGATCTCGCCGTTGTCCACCGGGTCACCGCAGATCGGGTCTGCCTCTCCGGCATGCGCGAAGGTGGCCAGGCGGGCGGCCAGCAGCATGGCTGCCAGGAGCCAGCGAGGGCGCAAGGCGTGAGTGACGAAGCACAACTTGGATGAACGGATCATGGAAACCCCCCGGACGTGCGTGCGGCCGTAGCACCTTCCCACGCTCACGCCGCAATGGTCAACGTGCCAACATCGCGCGATCCTCTTATTGTCGATGAAAGTCGACCGGCCTGGGGGCAGACAGGCCGGCGTCGTCCCCGGTCATGAGATGCCTTGGCCATCCGTCGCTTCGGTTCTTTCCACCTCACAATGAGCGCGACTGCGCACTGTGGCAGCCACGGGAACGGCGACGGGCCGAGCGCAAGCGGTTCAAGGCGAAGGACTGACGGCTTCTCTCGGTTGCAAAAAGGTAGTTGCCCGACCGCAGAGGCGCTCGGGCACAGCGTTTTCAGCTTGCTGAACACGCCGCTGGCCGATCGGTGCCGCCGCTACGAGCACTCGAGCTCGAGGTTCTGCCCCACCGCCTTTTTCAGCACGCGCAGCGAGTCGCTGGCGACGATGCTGCCGCTGGCGTCGGTGTCGCAGCGCTCCGGCGGGCAATCGACCTGACGTCCTACCGCTTTCTGCAGCACCAGCAGCGCATCGGTGGCGGTAATGCTGCCGTTGCCGTTGGCGTCGCCGCAGATCGACGACGGTAACGTCGTGGTCGTGACCGTCGTCGTGGTGGGCGGCTCGGTCGTGGTCGTGGGCTCCTGCGTCGTGGTCGTGGGAGGCTCGGTGGTTGTCGTCGGCTGCTCCGTGGTGGTGGTTGGGGCGAGCGTCGTCGTCGTGGGCGGAAGCGTCGTCGTGTTGGTCGCGCCAATGAGGTTGCAGTGCGAAGGGGTCTCTTCGCCCTGGCTGCCGTCGTACCCGATCTGTGCCTCGTTGCAGATGGAGGTACCGACGGGAATTCCCGCCACCGGATGCACGGTGAACGCGACGCTGCCGATGCCTTCGACGCCGTTCCCGGACGGCTCGAGCACGCCGAGCGACGGGTTCGTGGTCTGCTCTCCGGTTGCCGGGTCGAGTGCCGTCAGCCGCCACCCGACCGACGATCCTTCGCCGTCCACGCTCGCGGTGACGCGCACGATCACGTCGCGCAAGGGGCGCAGTCGACGTCTTCGAAGAAACTCTGCGCCAGGGGCGGCGGCGTCACGACGTGGCCTTCGAACATGATCGGGCCGAGCACGAGTGAGGACAGATCGACCTTGGACGTGTCGAGCTGGTCGCTGATGACGATGTCCTGCACGGGCTGGATCGCCTGCGCATCATGCTCGAAGTGGATCGCATAGTCAGCGGCTCGCCGAGCGGTGTGAAGCCTTCGGCGCCGTCGGCCTGGCCGGTCTTGCGCAGCCCGGGCTGGGTCTCCGCGACCTGGACCTCGCGCAGCTCAGGCGCGCAGATCGCGAACTGGTCCGTCGCCTTGCAGGAATGCTCCACGGGCGGCAGCACGGTATCTCCGGCCGTATGTCCGCCATCGGCTGAAGTGGAACTGGCCGCGACATACTGCGCGATCCCGAAGCGTAGCTGTCCGCCTCGCGCAGCGAGCAGTCGCCGTCGGCGTTGAGCTCGTCGTCGGTGGTCGTGACCGAGATCAGCCCACCGGCAGCCGCCACGCCGGCCAGTGGAGGCAGGAAACACGCCAGCAAAAGGAAAAGCATGGTCGGCAGGAGTCCGCGGTGGATGGGTTGCATGAAGCCTCCGGCCGATGTGGACGATGCTGGCCGCGCCGCGTGATCGCCGCGGCTAGCGGTGCATCGTGCGGGTCTTCGCGAGCCGACGCCAGCCGCGCACGCTGCGGGTCGTGATCGAATCGCGCCCCGAAAACGGGGGCTGGACGCGGCCTTTTGTGACGATGACGGCGCCAATCTCGACGCGCCGCTGGACAAGTGTCCGCACGGCAGACAAAAGGCGCCCATCCATTTTTTCCGGGGGACTTTTTCGATGACGATGCTTTCCGGTCGCGTGCGCGCGATCACCCTGACCACACTGGCAGTCGTTCTGGTGGCCTTGCCCGGCCGAGCCGACATCGTGCACGAATCGTCGACGCCAAATCCCGCACTCGGCGGCGGCTTCCTGCTTGGCGGCGGGGCGGGATACGTGCAGGGATCGCGCTTCAGCCTCGACGAGACGACGG
>DASPNH010000022.1:0-5117 GCA_035626675.1 Binatia bacterium | reverse complement strand
TCATCAAGCAGGAGGTCTGGGAGCAGGAAGGCTTCGCCGCCATGCTCGCCCAGGGCGAGACCAACAAGGGCCTGTCGAGCGCCCGCGCGGTGCGCGCCGCGGACGACGTGGCGAGCCGCCGGCACGTGATGCCGATCCGCCTGTACGAGCAGCTGTTCCTCGACTTCGCTAACCTGATCGCGGATCTGAACGACCAGTGCGCGGCCATCGACCCCAACTACACGGTCCTGGGCCGGTACCGTGCGGGTCGACGCACCTGGATCAAGGCGGACAAGTGGACAGACCTTCGCTTACCCGGGCGCCAGCGCGAGGACGGCAAGGGCGGCATGGTGCAGCCCACGGTGTTCCCGATCAGCGCGCTGCCGACGACGCCGCAGGGCATGTGGTCGACGCTTGAGGAGATGACCCAGGCCGGCATGGTCGGGCGCAACATGGCGCTGGACCTGCAGCAGATGCCAGACCTCGACGCGTACGACTCGCTGACGAACAGCAACCTGGACCTGACGCGCTGGCAGATCGACCGGATGCTTGATGGCATTCCTGAGCTGCCTATCCCGCAGCAGTTCATCCAGGACCCGACCGAGAGCCCGACGCTGGTCGTGCAAGCGATGCTGGTCGCGTACCGGCAGCAGGCGCCTGAGCAGGTCATCAACGCATTCGAGGCGTACCTCGCGTACGCCAAGCAGCTGATCGAGGGCGACCAGATGGCTGCGCCGACTGGCACGCCGGCACCCGCTGCATTGTCGCCTGAGGCAGCCGCAGCCGCGCAGCTCGCGATGCAAGGACAAGCACTACCGCCGGCCAATGCACAGATGGCCGCACCCCCTGGAGCAATGGCAGCATGAGTGATGCAGTAGATGTCTCGACGAATCCCGCGGCTGACGCGCCGCAAGACCTGGCCCCTTCGTCTCCTGAGGACGCAACGCGCCCGGTTGAGCAGGCCGGTGGCGAGGTCGGGGTCAACGAGGACAAGCAGAAGGACGAGAAGAAGCTGAACGCGCTGCAGCTGTTCGCGAAGAGCGCGCAGGAGCGCAAGGCCGCGCGGCTCGCGGGAGCGCAGGGTGAGAAGGACGCTGGCAGGGGCAAGGCCGAGGCGAAGCCAGAGAAGGCCGATAAGCCCGCAGATGCGAAAGACGCTGCCAGGCCTAAGGCGGATGCGAAGGACGCCACAGAGGCGCCGGAGCGCGACGCGAACGGGCGTTTTGTGCCCAAGGACAAGCCCGCCGATGCCAAGCCCGACGAGAAGGCTGCGGCTGGCAAGGACAAGCCCAAGGACGCGCCAGCGGACAAGGGCAAGGAAGAGCCGCCGCCTGCTGCTGCGAAGCCCGCAGAGGCGAAGCCGGAGCCGCCCAAGGAAGAGCCGAAGCCAAAGGCTGACTCGGCTGAGCAGCGTCGGATTGCCGAGTTGCTGCTCGAGAAGAAGCGTTGGGACGCCGAGAGGCTGGAGCACAAGCGCAACAGCGAGCGAAGCGCGGCCGAGACCAAGGCCAAGTTGGACCGCCTGGAGCAGCTCGAGAAGCTGATCGAGCGAGCGCGTGGTGATGAGCTGGACGACGACGTGCTCGAACCGCTGATCGGTCGCGGCTTCGTGAAGCTGGTCAAAGACGTCAACGCCGGCAAGGAAAAGGGCGGGATCGCGTACAAGGCGCGCCCACAGCTGCCGCCGGAGCTGCAGCCGCTGGCCAAGACTCTCGAGGAGAAAGTCTCCAAGTTCGAGGCCTGGGAGCGTGAGAAGGCGGAGCGCGAACGCGTTGAGCGCGAGACCCGCGAGCGAACCGAACGCGAGGCCAAGCGCAAGGCTGCCGACGCAGCCGACGCTGAGAAGTGCAAGTCGTGGCTGTCCGACAAGTCGGAGAAGTACCCGTACCTGACGGCGCTACCGGACGCGGCAACGCAGTTCCGCGACACGCTCTACGCTGCGATGCGCAACGAAAAGGGCGAGTTGGTCGGTCCTGAGCCCGACCCCGACGATATTGCGGAGATGATCGAGCAGAGCTTGACAGACAAGCTTGGCACAATCTTCTCCTCGGAGTATGCTCTCAAGAGAGCACTGCGTGACCCCAAGACGCGAGAGTTGGTGTCACGGCTACTGAACGCCGCTTCTGATGCGGCACAAACGCAAGAGCCAAGCAGCCCCCAGCGCGACAGTAAGGGCGACCAGGAGACAACCGGTAGCGGCAAAGGACCGCCGACGTTGTCGAGCAAGGTTACCCAGGAAGCGCCAGTGGCTAGCGAGCCGCCGGACGAGTTCGAGGACCCTGATGGGTACAAGGCCTGGTGGAGGGCAAACTTCCGCCAGGGGAACCGCAAGCGCAGTGCGGCCATGGACGAGATTAGGTCCAGAAACACGCAGGCAGCGGAGTAGCGACGGCGTGACCTGAAGCCGGGAAAAACCCGGCGAGCAGGTTCGCAATGGCTAGTACTACTACGACAGATGTCGCCTATCTGTCCAAGCAGATTTACCCGAATGGAATGGATCCACGGCAGCTGGTTCGCGACAAGCCAGCCCTCGCCAACACCCCCCACAAGAAGAACTTCTCAAGCTCGGAAGGCATCGTCTTCCCGGCGCAGTACAGCAACCCGCAGGGCGCAAGCGCTGCGGTAGCGACGGCTGCGACGAACGCGAGCGCTCAGCAGGGCAAGAAGTTCATCGTCACCCAGCAGAGCTACTACACCAACATCAACGTGAAGGGGCTCGTGGTCCGCAATGCCTTGAAGGGCGACGCTGACAGCTACTTCATGGACCAGCTGAAGGTGGAGACGGACGGCGCCCAGGAGACCATGGGCGTCGAGCTCAACCGCCAGCTGTTCGGCAGCCAGGCGGGCTACCGCGCGCGCTGCTCGAGCACCACGGCTCCGACCGGCTCCACGATCACGCTGGAGAACGTCTCTGACGCGGCGTTCTTCGAGCCGGGTATGGTGCTGGTGGCGGCTGCCACGGCGACTGGCGCGATTCGCTCCGGCACGCCTGGGTACGCCACGATCACTGCGGTGGATGAGTCGGTCCCGTCTCTGACGGTGAGCGGCACGATCACCACGCTGATCACCGGCATCACGACGAATGACTACCTCTTCCGCCAGGGCGACGCTCAGAACGGCGGCAGCGCGGTCGTGAACGCGGGCCTGGAGGACTGGAATCCGGCCGCGACATCGGGCCTCGGCACCACGTTCATGAACGTCGTGCGGTCCGCCTACCCGGCTCGTCTTGCTGGCGCGCGCTACTCGGGCACCAACGACCCGATTCAGACGGTGTTCATCAAGGCTTTCCAGAACTTCCGGATGCAGGTTGGTCCGGGCTGGAAGGATGGCGACATCTACATCAATCCGCTGAACATGAGCCAGCTCATGAGCGCGGTCGAGGGCGCGCGCATTGTCCCTGGCGAGAAGGCGACCTCGTACAACATCAGCATCCCGACGTTCAAGTACCAGAACCTGACGTTCATCGTGGACGCTCTTTGCCCGATCAACGTCGCCAAGGTTGTGGCGCCCGGCGCATTCGTGCGCGCGAGCTGCGGCGACCAGCCGGTCTGGAACGCCGAGGTCGACGGGACCGAGTTCTTCCTCGACCGGACCACGGACACTTTCTACGGCTCGCTCGTCCACGACGGCAACTTCGCGGCGCTCAAGCCCAACCAGCTCGGTCACATCGCGCTGCCCGTGTACACGGCGTGAGGAGCGGTCATGGCTGACCACAACTTTTCTCAGTACCTGAAGGCGGTCGGCGGAACGACGGAAATCGTCTACTGCCAGTTCACCACGGCCGGCACGAGCGCCCCCACGGGTTTCTCGAGTCAGGGAGTGGTGAGCGTGGCCCGCACCGGCGTCGGCACGTTCGAGCTGACGTTCCCCCGCAGCTGGAAGAACATCCATCCCGTCTTCGCGACCGGCGGCGCAGCGGCTGCGCAGTTGGGGCGACCCACGCTGCGTAGCGCAACAGCGTCGACCAAAAAGTGCGTCGTGGCCACGGTGGAGTCGGACGCTGCGCCGGTGGACATCGAGACCACCGGCGTGACCATCTACTGCACGTTCATGCTGAGGCAGGCCTGATGGCCGGTCCTGGCAAGGATGAGGGCGTGGGCATTCTCATCGGGCTCGGTCCAAAGCCGAAGCCTGGTGAGGGTGCCACTGCCGGCGACGATGGCGCCATGGGCGGCGGAGACGAGGGCAAGCGGATGGCTGCTGCGGCAGTCCGAAGCGCGCTCGAGTCTGGCGACGACATGGCGCTGTACGACGCGATCAAGGGCTGTCTGGACTATGTCCTCGACGAGGACGACGGCATGGACGAGCCCATGGATGAGATGGCGATGGAGCCTGCCGAGGAGGCCGTCTAGCAGTGTCTGTGTTGGTGCCGGTGTCTGACCTCATTGAGCGCGTCCGCCTGGACTGCGACTTGCCAACTTTTGACGCCAACACCCACGTCACGGCTACGGCCGTACTCGACTACATCCGTCGCGGAGCTTCGAAGCTCGCTGGCCTGATCCAGGAGGTCGGCGCCAGCGAGCAATACCTTACGCTGAGCACTACGCTTACCACGACGCCCAACATCGCCACGGTGTCGCTTCCAGCGAACACCAACGATGTGCAGCGGCTGGCCATCGTCATTGACAGCAACCGAGAGATTCAGCTGGAGGTCGCGCCTCTCGACGGCTGGGACCCGGGTCCGGCTTGGTGGAGCGACCCATGGCAGGTGCCGCGGTATCGGCTCATCGGCAACACCATCACGCTCTTCCCGACGCCCACGACGGCGCGCGATATCCGGGCCTACTACACGATTGGCTTCACGGTGACGTCTACCGCGGACATCCTCGCGCTGCGGCCGAACTGGGACGAGGTGATCGTTTCGTACGCGTGCACGCTGGTGCGCAACCGGCAGAACAAGGACGCCGGCGAGTTCCGCGCGGCCTACGGCGAGTCCACGACCAACCTGGTCAGGCAGATTCGTCGCGACCGCAACGGCATCAACCAGATTCGCGACGTGCGCCATGACGCCTTCGGCCCATGCGGCCGACGCGGGTGGTACTGGCCATGATCAAGTCGCCCACCGAAAAGACGACTCTGACCGAGTACGATCGGCAGCTAATCCAGGGCGTGCCGATGCTCCTCGGCAAGGAGCTCGT
>DASPNH010000021.1:0-13519 GCA_035626675.1 Binatia bacterium | reverse complement strand
GTCGTCTTACCGGCATCGATGTGAGCCATGATGCCGATGTTGCGCGTGCGGGCGAGAGGTACTTTACGAGCCATGATTCACAGCCGGGCCGATGCGCCTGCAGCTCCTCCCGTTACCAGCGGTAATGGGCGAAGGCCTTGTTGGCCTCCGCCATGCGATGTGTGTCTTCACGCTTCTTGACCGCGCCGCCGCGGTTGTTGGCGGCATCGATCAGCTCGCCGGCGAGGCGATCGCGCATGGTGCGCTCGGGCCGGCTGCGTGCATTGGAAATGAGCCAGCGGATCGCCAGCGCGGTCTGGCGCGACGAACGCACTTCGACGGGAACCTGGTAGGTCGCACCGCCGACGCGGCGCGAGCGCACTTCGACGGCCGGGCGGATGTTGTCGAGCGCGCGCTTGAACATGTCGACGCCGCTCTCCTTGGTCCGGTCCTCGACCAGCTGCACCGCGCCGTAGAAGATGGCCTCGGCCGTGCTCTTCTTGCCGGCCATCTGCATGGAGTTGATGAACTGCGTAACGACCCTCTCGTGGTAGAGCGGATCGGGCAGCAGCTCGCGCTTCTTGGCAGGTCCTTTTCGCGACATCGCAGATTCCCGGCCTGGTTACTTGGGGCGCTTGGCGCCGTACTTGGATCGGCCCTGGCGGCGGTCGGTGACTCCGACCGAATCCAGCGTGCCGCGGACGATGTGGTAGCGGACTCCGGGGAGGTCTTTGACTCGGCCCCCGCGGATCAGGACGACCGAGTGCTCCTGCAGGTTGTGGCCTACGCCCGGAATGTAGGCCGTCACCTCGATGCCATTGGTCAAACGCACACGTGCGACCTTGCGTAGAGCCGAATTCGGCTTCTTAGGTGTCGATGTGTAGACGCGCGTGCATACGCCGCGTCGTTGCGGAGACTTGTCCAGCGCTGGCGCGGCTGTCTTCATGGCAATCTTTTGCCTGCCCTTGCGGACAAGCTGGTTGATCGTCGGCACTCGGAACTCCTTAATGGCCAAATTGGCCCGGTCACGTCTGCACGAGCGTCTAGGGCCTACTACGCATGCGCGGCTGGCGCGCTTCTAGCGTCTCGTGCCCCGGCGGCGCTTCGTGCGGCGCGCCGAAATGGCGCACCGGCCGGTCCAAAGAACCCGGGAAACTACGTTTACCCCGCAGTGACGTCAAACGTCCCCGACGCACCGCGTTCCACTTTCAAACTTCGCCAACTCTTCGACCGGCCCAGCCCCCGGCCCCACTCCCCAAACCCATTCCATCCCGATCCGACCCAGGCCCGGAACCGGCGCCGAGGTCCCAGTCGTGCGTCCGGGCGCGGCCGCGGCCGTGTCTCCGGCGGACCGTCCGGTTCCTCCGGCTTGGTCCGACGGGGACATGGCGTGGCCGCGCCCTTCCTGAAGCCGCGAGAAGGAGCCTACATCCCCAGGTGCAGGGCCTGGGTCAGGTCATCCTCCGCCTTCTCTCCGACGCCCGGGACGTCGATCTCGACGCTGGTGTAGGCGATCACGCCCGAGCCGGCAGGGATGAGCCGGCCCATGATCACGTTCTCCTTGAGACCGCGCAGGTGATCGGTCCACCCGTTGACCGAAGCCTCGGTCAGCACCTTGGTCGTCTCCTGGAACGACGCCGCCGAGATGAAGCTCTCGGTGGCCAGACTGGCCTTGGTGATGCCGAGCAGCATCGGCTCGGCGATGGCCGGCCGCTTGCCGCCGTCGAACAGTGCCCGGTTCGTCTCCTCGAAACGCCACTTCTCGATCTGGTCGCCCACCAGCAGGCCCGAGTCGCCCGCGTCGCGGATGCGCACGCGGCGCAGCATCTGGCGCACGATCACCTCGATGTGCTTGTCGTTGATGCGCACGCCCTGGAGGCGATAGATCTCCTGTACCTCGTCGACCAGGTAGGCGGCCAGCTCCTTCTCGCCCTTGACGGTCAGGATGTCGTGCGGGTTGGACGAGCCGGCATGCAACTGCTGGCCGGCGCGGATGTAGTCGCCTTCCTGGATCAGGATGTGCTTGCCCTTGCCGATCAGATACTCGCGAGCATCTCCGACCTCGGGCGTGACGACGATCTTACGCTTGCCCTTGGTGTCCTTGCCGAAGCTGACCACACCATCGATGTCGGTGATGGCCGCGACTTCCTTGGGACGGCGTGCCTCGAACAGCTCGGCCACGCGCGGCAGACCGCCGGTGATGTCCTTGGTCTTGGTGGTCTCTCGCGGAATCTTGGCGATGACGTCGCCCGGCGTGGTGGCGTGGCCTTCCTCGACGTTGAGGTAGGCACCCTCGGGCAGCGCATAGCGTGCGTCGCCGCCTCGGGCGCGCGACATCGGCTTGCCCGTCGCATCGCGAATCACGATCGCAGGGCGACGGTCCTTGGCGGCCTTGGACGCCGTGATGACCTTGGTGGCAAGGCCCGTGTTCGGATCGACGCGCTCTTCCATCGTCTCGCCGTCGACGATGTCCTCGAAGTGCGCGGTGCCGCCGGCCTCCGTGATGATCGGCGTCATGAACGGATCCCACTCGGCCACCAGCTCGCCGGCCTTGACCCGCTCGCCGTCGCGCTTGCGAAGACGGGCGCCGTGCACGAGCGGATAACGCTCGCGCTCGCGGTGCTGGCCTTCCTCGAGCACCTCGACGATGGAGACCTCGGCGTTGCGGTTCATGACAACGAGGTAGCCGTCGCGATCGACGACGAACTCGACGTTGTTGAACTTGACGACGCCGTCGTTGCGCGGCTCCAGCGTGGTCTGCTCGGCGCGGCGCGATGCGGTGCCGCCGATGTGGAAGGTACGCATGGTCAGCTGCGTTCCCGGCTCGCCGATCGACTGCGCCGCGATGACGCCGATGGCTTCGCCCACGCCGACCAGGTGTCCGCGAGCCAGGTCGCGGCCGTAGCACAGCGCGCAAACGCCGCGGCGGGTCTGGCACGTCAGCACCGAGCGGATCTTGACCCGCTCCACGCCGGCGTTCTCGACCACCGTGACCGACGCCTCGTCGATCTCGCGATTGGCGGGCACCAGCACGTCGTTGGTGAACGGATCGACGATGTCGTCCAGGGCCACGCGGCCCAGGATGCGGTCGCCGAGACGCTCGATGATCTCGCCACCTTCGATCAGCGGAGTGATGTCGATGCCGTCCAGGGCTCCGCAGTCGTGCTCGGTGATGACGGCGTCCTGGGCGACGTCGACCAGGCGGCGCGTCAGGTAGCCCGAGTTGGCGGTCTTCAGTGCGGTGTCGGCCAGGCCCTTTCGAGCGCCGTGCGTGGAGATGAAGTACTGCAGCACGGTCAGGCCTTCACGGAAGTTGGCCGTGATGGGCGTCTCGATGATCTCGCCAGAAGGCTTGGCCATCAGGCCTCGCATGCCGGCCAGCTGACGGATCTGCTGGGCGCTGCCGCGGGCTCCCGAGTCGGCCATCATGAAGACGGGGTTGAAGCTGACCACGTCGTGACTGCGGCCGCCGTTGCCGCCGCCCTCGATGGCGATGGTCTCGGTGGCCATCACCCGCATCATCTCGTCGGCGATGCGGTCGGTGACGTTGGCCCAGATGTCGACGACCTTGTTGTAGCGCTCACCGTTGGTGATGAAGCCGGCCTCGTACTGCTTCTGGATCTCGCGCACGGCATCGCCGGCCTCGTCCAGCAGGCGCGTCTTGCCCTGCGGGATCTTGAGGTCCTTGATGCCGATGGAGACACCGGCCTTGGTCGCCATCGAATAGCCGAGGTCCTTGAGGCGATCGGCCAGGATGACGCACTGCTTGTTGCCGCAGTTACGGTAGGTGATGTCGACCAGGTCGCCGAGCACACGCTTGTTGAGGGTCAGGTTGACGTGCTTGAAGTCGACTTCCTTGGGCACGATCTCGTAGACGAGAACGCGGCCGACGGTGGTGTCGACGAGCTTGCCGTCGTGGCGGACCTTGACGGCGGCGTGCAGGTGCACGGCGCCCTGATCGTAGGCCACGCGCACTTCGTCGAAGCTCGAGAAGATCTTGCCTTCCCCTGCCGCGCCGGGCCGCTGGCGCGTCATGTAGTAGAGCCCCAGCACGATGTCCTGGGTGGGCACGATGATGGGCTTGCCGTGCGCCGGGCTCAGGATGTTGTTGGTCGACATCATGAGCACGCGCGCTTCGACCTGCGCTTCGACCGACAGAGGCACGTGCACCGCCATCTGGTCGCCGTCGAAGTCGGCGTTGAATGCGGCGCACACCAGCGGATGCAGCTGGATGGCCTTGCCCTCGATCAGCACGGGCTCGAAGGCCTGGATGCCGAGGCGGTGCAGCGTAGGAGCACGGTTGAGCATCACCGGATGCTCGCGGATGACCTCGTCCAGGATGTCCCAGACTTCGGGACGCTCCTTCTCGACCATCTTCTTGGCGGACTTGATGGTCGTGACCAGGCCGCGCTCCTCGAGCTTGCCGTAGATGAAAGGCTTGAAGAGCTCCAGGGCCATCTTCTTGGGAAGGCCGCACTGGTGCAGGCGAAGCTCGGGGCCGACCACGATCACCGAACGGCCCGAGTAGTCGACGCGCTTGCCGAGCAGGTTCTGGCGGAAGCGGCCGGTCTTGCCCTTGAGCATGTCGGACAGGGACTTGAGCGGACGCTTGTTGGCGCCGGTGATCGGACGGCCGCGGCGGCCGTTGTCGAACAGCGCGTCGACGGCCTCCTGCAGCATGCGCTTCTCGTTGCGCACGATGATGTCGGGCGCGTTCAGCTCGATCAGGCGCTTCAGACGGTTGTTGCGGTTGATGACGCGCCGGTACAGGTCGTTCAGGTCCGAGGTCGCAAAGCGCCCGCCGTCCAGCGGCACCAGGGGACGCAGGTCGGGCGGAATGACCGGGATGACCTCGAGCACCATCCAGCCGGGCTGGCTGCGCGAGTGCTGGAAGGCCTGCACGACCTTGAGGCGCTTGACCAGCTTCTTCCTCTTGGCCTCGCTGCTGGTCTCCGATAGCGCCTGGCGAAGGTCTTCGGCCAGGTCCTCGATGTCGATGGAAGTCAGGACCTTGCGGATCGCCTCACCGCCCATCCCCGCGATGAAGCTGCCAGGGCCGTGCTCGACGACCTTCTGGCGGTATTCCATCTCGGACAGCAGCTGGTTCTGCTCGAGGTCGGTGTCGAGCGGATCCACGACGATGTAGCTCTCGTAGTAGAGGACCTTCTCGAGCTGCTTCAGCGTCAGGTCGACCAGCGTGCCGATGCGCGAAGGCAGGCTCTTGGTGAACCAGATGTGCGCGATCGGCGTGGCCAGTTCGATGTGGCCCATGCGCTCGCGGCGCACCTTGGACTGGATGACCTCGACGCCGCACTTCTCGCAGACCACGCCGCGGTGCCGCATGCGCTTGTACTTGCCGCAGTTGCACTCGTAGTCCTTGGTCGGACCGAAGATCTTGGCGCAGAACAGGCCGTCTCGCTCGGGCTTGAACGTACGGTAGTTGATCGTCTCGGGCTTCTTCACCTCACCGTGGGACCAGGAGCGGATCACGTCCGGAGACGCGATGCCGATGCGGATGGCGGTGTAGCCTCGTGGATCCTTGGGTTTGTCGAACAACTGAGTGAGCAGATTCTCCATCAAGCAGCCTCCTCCTGGCCGCCTTCGACGAGTTGAACGTCGAGTGCCAGCGACTGGAGCTCTTTGACCATGACGTTGAACGACTCGGGCAGCCCCGGCTCGAGCGTGTTCTCATTCTTGACGATGGCCTCGTACATGCGGGTACGGCCGGCAACGTCGTCCGACTTGACCGTCAGCATTTCCTGCAGCGTGTAGGCGGCGCCGTACGCTTCCAGCGCCCACACTTCCATCTCGCCGAGACGCTGGCCGCCGAACTGGGCCTTACCGCCCAGAGGCTGCTGCGTCACCAGGCTGTACGGGCCGGTGGACCGCGCGTGGATCTTGTCGTCCACCAGGTGGTGGAGCTTGAGCATGTACATGACGCCGACCGTCACTGGCATGTCGAAGCGGTCGCCGGTCTTGCCGTCGCGCAGATAGGCCTGTCCGGTCTCGGGCAGGTTGGCCAGATCGATGAGACCGAAGATCTCCTCCTCGCTGGCGCCGTCGAACACCGGCGTCGAGATGTGCACGCCGCGCCGGGCCTTGTCGGCCAGGATGCGCAGGTCTCTCTCGTCCAGACCATCGACGAACGAGGACACTCCCGAGCCTTCGTAGGCGCCGCGCATGCGTGCGCGCAGGCCCTCGAAGTCGCCCTTGGCGGCCAGGTCCCACATGATCGCGCCCAGGCGCTTGGCCGCCCAGCCGAGATGGGTCTCCAGGATCTGGCCGACGTTCATTCGCGACGGCACGCCGAGAGGATTCAGACAGATCTCGACCGGAGTTCCGTCCTCGAGAAACGGCATGTCCTCTTCGGGAACGATCTTGGAGACCACGCCCTTGTTGCCGTGGCGTCCGGCCATCTTGTCGCCGACCTGCAGGCGGCGCTTGATGGCCACGAAGACCTTGACCATCTTGATCACGCCCGGCGCCAGCTCGTCGCCTGCGCTGAGACGCTCGATCTTGGCGTCGAACTGCGCGTTGATGGCGTGGCTCTTGGAGTTCATCGCATCGACGATGCGGGCCAGCTCCTCTTCGCTCTTTTCGTCGCCGACCTTGATCTCGGCCCAGTAGGCCGACGGGATCTTGACCAGCACTTCGCGCTCGACCACCGCGTCCTTGGGAAGAAGGACGTTGCGGGTGTCGTCGGTCAGGCGCGTCTGCGTCGGCCGGTTGCCGAGCAGGTCCAGGATCGTGCTGATGGCGTTGGTGCGGATGATGCGGAGCTCGTCGGCGCGGTCCTTCTCGAGCTTGCGGCGCTGTTCCTCGTCGATCCGCGTGGCGCGCTCGTCCTTGGCCACGCCCTTGCGCGAGAACACGCGCGCGTCGATCACCGTGCCCTCGGTGCCCGGAGGCATCCTCAGCGAGGTATCGCGCACCTCGCCTGCCTTCTCGCCGAAGATGGCGCGCAGCAGCTTCTCCTCGGGAGACAGCTGCGTCTCTCCCTTGGGCGTGATCTTGCCGACCAGGATGTCGCCGGGCCCGACCTCGGCGCCGATGCGGATGATGCCCGCCTCGTCGAGGTCCTTGAGGGCCTCCTCGCCGACGTTGGGAATGTCGCGGGTGATCTCTTCGGGCCCGAGCTTGGTGTCGCGGGCCACGCACTCGAACTCCTCGATGTGCACCGAGGTGAAGTAGTCTTCCTTGACCAGGCGCTCCGAGACCAGGATCGAGTCTTCGAAGTTGTAGCCATTCCACGGCATGAACGCGACGACCACGTTGCGCCCGAGCGCGAGATCTCCGCACTCGGTCGACGGTCCGTCGGCGATCACGTCGCCGGCATCCACGCGCTCGCCCACCAGCACGATGGGCTTCTGGTTGATGCAGGTGTTCTGGTTGCTGCGCTGGTACTTGGTCAGGTTGTAGATGTCGACGCCCGGATCGTGCGGACCGGCGGCCTTGTCGGCCTTGACCACGATGCGCTCGGAATCGACGCTCTCGATCGCGCCCGGCCGGCGCGCTACGCACGTCACGCCCGAGTCGCGCGCCACGATGCTCTCCATGCCGGTGCCGACCAGGGGCGCATCGGTGCGCAGCAGCGGCACCGCCTGGCGCTGCATGTTCGATCCCATGAGCGCGCGGTTGGCGTCGTCGTGCTCGAGGAACGGGATGAGCGCGGCGGCCACCGACACCAGCTGGTTCGGCGAGACGTCCATCATCGTGATCTGGTCGGGCGGAACCATGGTCGAATCCATGGTCTGCTCGCCCTGCGGCGAGATGCCCTTCTTTCGAGCGGCCACCAGGTCGCTGGTGTAGGTGTTGCGATCGTCGATGGGCGCGTTGGCCTGCGCGATGACCTCGGCCTCTTCGGCCAGGGCCGTCAGATAGTCGACATTGTCGGTGACCGTGCCCGAGACGACCTTGCGGTAGGGCGTCTCGACGAAGCCGAACTCGTTGATGCGCGCGAACGTCGACAGACTGCTGATCAGACCGATGTTCGGGCCTTCCGGCGTCTCGATCGGACACACGCGCCCGTAGTGGGTCGGATGCACGTCGCGGACGTCGAAGCCGGCGCGCTCGCGAGTCAGACCGCCCGGTCCGAGTGCGGAGAGACGACGCTTGTGCGTGACCTCCGAGAGCGGGTTGGTCTGGTCCATGAACTGGGACAGCTGGCTGGAGCCGAAGAACTCCTTGATGACCGCCGAAACCGGCTTGTAGTTGATCAGCTCCTGCGGCATCAGCGTCTCGAGATCCTGCAGGCTCATGCGCTCGCGGATCGCGCGCTCCATGCGCAGCAGGCCGATGCGGTACTGATTCTCGACCAGCTCGCCCACCGTGCGCACGCGGCGGTTGCCGAGATGGTCGATGTCGTCGATCGAGCCGATGCCGTTCTTCAGAAGAATCAGGTAATTGACGACGCGCAGGATGTCCTCGCGCCGCAGCGTTCCCTGCTCCAGCGGAATGTCGATCCCCAGCTTGTGGTTGAGCTTGAGGCGTCCCACCGGCGACAGGTCGTACTTGTCGGCGTTGAAGAACAGGTCGTTGAAGAAGGCCGTGGCCGTGTCCAGCGTGGGAGGATCACCCGGACGAAGGCGACGGTAGATGTCGACGATGGCGTCCTCGCTGCGCTCGATCTTGTCGAGCAGCAGCGTGTTGCGCAGCGACGGACCGCGGTTGAGCTCATCGATGTAGATCAGATGGAACTCGTTGATGTTGCGGTCGCGCATGATGTCGAACTGCTCGGCCTTGATGGTACCGTTCACCTCGACGATCACTTCTCCTGTGTTCGGGTCGACGATGTCGTGGGCGGGAATGCCGCCGATGATCTCGTCGAACGAGATCGGGATCTCGTCGATTCCGGCCTCGGCCATGTCGCGCAGTGCCTTGCGCGTGAACTTGCGTCCCTCGCGCACCAGGATCTCGTCGGAGTGCGGATGGCGGATGTCGCGTCCGGCCTTCTGCCCCTCCAGCGTCTCGCGCTTGAACTTCTTGAACGCCTTGCGCCCGTCGATGCGGATCTGATCGACCGGGTAGAAGTAGTTGAGCAGCTCCTCGGTGGTCATCCCGAGCGCGCGCAGCAGGACGGTGGCAGGGAACTTCCTGCGCCGGTCGATGCGCACGTACAGGATGTCCTTGGCGTCGAACTCGAAGTCGAGCCAGGAGCCGCGGTACGGAATGATGCGGGCGTTGAACAGCAGGCGTCCGCCGGCGCTGGTGCGACCCTTGTCGTGGTCGAAGAACACGCCCGGCGAGCGGTGGAGCTGGGAGACGATGACGCGCTCGGTGCCGTTGACCATGAACGTGCCGTTCTCGGTCATCAGCGGGAGCTCGCCGAAGTAGACTTCCTGCTCCTTGATGTCCTTGAGCGTCTTGGCGCTGGTCTCCGGGTCGACGTCCCAGGTAACCAGCTGGACGGTGACCTTCAGCGGCGCCGAGAAGGTCATGCCGCGCTGATGGCACTCGGCCACGTCGTACTTGGGGTCGCCGATGGCGTAGCTGACGAAATCGAGCTGGGCAGTGCCGGTGAAGTCCTTGATCGGGAACACCGACTTGAACACGCCCTGGAGCCCCGTGTTCGCTCGCTGCTCGGGATGGAGCTCCGCCTGCAGGAAGGCCTCGTAGGAACGTCGCTGGATGTCGATCAGGTTGGGGACGTCCAGGACCCTGCGAAGCTTTCCGAAATTCCGCCTGAGCCGGAAATTGTGCGTCACACGCGCCATTAACTACCTCTTGCAAACCGCCGTCGGTTCGCCTTGCCGCTTCACGCCGGCATCAATCACACAGCAACAGACCATTCGAGATCGTCCTCACGCGCACATCGGCAGAAACGCCAATAGCGCGGGCACGGGCGTGTCTGCGGCGGGACGTCGGGTTCCTCCCGTGGGCCCGCCGCGGACATGCCCGTGCCCGCGCCCATCAACGTAATGCCTGCAGGCGCGCTACTTGATCTCGACGGTGGCGCCTTCGGCCTCGAGCTTCGCCTTGATGGCGTCGGCGTCGGCCTTCGGCACGCCTTCCTTGACCGCCTTGGGCGCGCCCTCGACCAGGTCCTTGGCCTCCTTGAGGCCGAGGCTGGTGATTTCGCGGACCACCTTGATGACCTGGATCTTCTTCTCGCCCGCCGCCGTCAGGATGACGTCGAACTCTTCCTTGGCCGGCTCGGCCGCAGCCGCAGCGCCGCCGCCGGCGCCAGGGGCCGCCGCCATCGCGACCGGAGCAGCGGCGCTGACGCCCCACTTCTCCTCGAGCTCCTTGACGAGCTCGGCGATCTCCAGAACGGTGGCCGCCGAGAGCTTCTCGACGATGCTGGACCTGTCTTCAGTGCTGAGAGCCATTGTCTTTCCTTCCTCCTAACTGATTCCTGAACCTGCGACGTTGGTCGCTTTTTCTTGCGTTCGTTCCCGCGTCTGCCGCGAGCGTTCCCCTTCCAGCTTCCTTGGCGCGCGAGCGTCAGCTCGCCGCTGCCCCACCTTCTTCGAGCTGCCGCCGGCGCGCATCCAGAACCTGCGCGACCTGCTGGGCCGGAGCCGCCAGCACGCGCACGAGCTGGGTCGCCGGGGTCATCATGAGCGCGAGCAGCTGGGCGCGGAGCTGATCGCGGCTGGGCATCTTGGCCAGCTGCGCGATCTGCTTGCGGTCGAGCAGCACGCCGTCCATCACCGCGCCCTTCAGCTCCAGGACGTCGCTCTTGTCGGCGTAGGTGTCGAGGGCCTTGGCGAAGGCCGCCGGATCGCCGTAGCCGAACGCGAACACGGTCGGGCCCGACAGCAGCGGCTCGATGACCTTGTTCGGCGTGTCCATGACCGCGCGCCAGGTCAGCGTGTTCTTGGCTACGAGCAGCTCACCCTCGACCTTTCGCAGCTCGAGGCGAAGATCGGTCATCTGCGCGACCGTCATCTTCTTGTACTGCGACAGCACGACGATGGGCGCCTTCGTGAACCGGCCGGCCAGCTCTTCGATGACGACGGATTTCTCTGTCTGATTCATGACCCTATCCCTGCCTTGCCTTCGCGATCAGACGGCGGTCTTGAACTCGGTAGTGTCGACCGCCACGCCCGGCCCCATCGTCGAGGAGACGGCGGCGCTGCGCACGTACTGCCCCTTCGAGCTGGCGGGCTTGGCGCGGATGACGTTGGCGATGACCGCGCGCGCGTTCTCGAGCAGTTTCTCGGCGCCGAAGGAGACCTTGCCCACGCCGACCTGGACGATGCCGGCCTTCTCGACGCGGAACTCGACCTGACCGGCCTTGAGCTCGCGCACGACGCGGCCCACGTCCATGGTCACGGTTCCGACCTTCGGATTGGGCATCAGGCCTCGAGGTCCCAGGATCTTTCCGATGCGTCCGACCGCGCCCATCATGTCGGGCGTGGCCACGGCGCGATCGAAATCGGTCCAGCCTTCGTCGCGGATCTTGTTGACGATCTCGTCGGAGCCGACGAAGTCGGCTCCGGCCTCTTCGGCTTCCTTGGCCTTGTCGCCCTTGGCGAACACGAGCACGCGGATGGTCTTGCCGGTGCCGTGCGGCAGCGAGACGGTGCCGCGCACGTTCTGGTCGGCGTGACGCGGATCCACGCCCAGACGCATCGCGACCTCGACGGTCTCGTCGAACTTGGCGCCCGATCCGGCCGCGACCAGCTTGAACGCTTCGTCGAGCGTGTAGAGCTTGTCGACCTCGATGGCTTCGGCCGCCTTCCTGTAGCGCTTTCCTCTCTTCATGATGCTTCTCTCACTGCTCAGGCCCGTTTTGCAGGCCGCTGCTCGATGTCCGGACCGCGACCTCAGCCTTCGACGGTGATGCCCATGCTGCGGGCGGTGCCTTCGATGATGCGGACGGCCGCATCGACGTCGTTGGCGTTCAGGTCCGAGAGCTTCTGTTCGGCGATCTGCCGGACCTGGCTCTTGGTGACCTTGCCGACCTTGTTCTTGTTCGGCTCGGGCGACCCCTTGGCCAGTCCCGCGGCCTTCATCAGCAGCATGGACGCCGGAGGCGTCTTGGTGATGAACGTGAACGAGCGATCCGAGTACACGGTGATGATCACCGGCACGATGACGTCGCCCATGGACTGCGTGGCGGCGTTGAACGCCTTGCAGAACTCCATGATGTTCACGCCGCGCTGACCGAGCGCCGGGCCCACGGGCGGGCTCGGGTTGGCCTTGCCGGACGGAATTTGAAGCTTGACCTGATCGACGACCTTCTTCGCCATTGCCCTTGCCGCCTACATCTTCTCGACTTGGACGAGCTCCATCTCCACGGACGTGCTGCGTCCGAAGATGGAGATCGCGACTTTGAGTGTCCCTTTCTCGGGACGAATTTCCTCGACGACGCCGCTGAAATCCGCGAACGGGCCGTCGATGACCTTGACCTGCTCTCCGACCTCGAAGGAAACCTTGGCCTTGGGCCGCGTAGCTCCTTCCTGGAGCTGCGCTGCCACCCGCCTCACTTCCTCTTCGGGCACCGGCGGCGGATTGGTGGATCCGCCGACGAAACCGGTGACCTTGGGCGTGCTGGTGACCACGTGCCAGGTCTCGTTGTTCAGCTCCATCTGTACCAGCACGTAGCCCGGATACAGGTTGCGAGTGGCCGTGCGCTTCTTGCCCTTGACCAGCTCGACCACCTGCTCGGACGGGACCAGGATCTCGCCGAACTTCTCGTCCTGCCCGAAGGCGTGGATACGCTCCTCGAGCTGACGCTTGACGCTCTGCTCGTAGCCCGAGTACGTGTGCACCACGTACCACTGCTTCTCGACGGTTTCGGCCGCTGCTTCCGCCATTGCCATCCTCAGAAGACCAGGCGCATGCCGATCGAGATGATGTAATCGATCATGCCCAGATACAGCGACACGAACCCGACGACCACGAGCACGACCCACGTGAACGCGATCGTCTCCTTGCGCGAGGGCCAGTAGACGCGCTTGAGCTCGGCGATCGCCTCGTTGAAGAACTCGCGACCCTGCTGGAACTTGCCGGGCCCCGACGCCGCCGGCACGCCACCCTTGCTGGTGACGGCAGCCTTGTTGGTGCCGCTCGGATCGCTGCCCTTCGTCGCACGCGAACCCGTCGCGTCGCCGCTCACTGCACTGTCTGCACCGCGCGATTTCATGTTGCATTCAGCCTTCGGAGAAGATGGCGGGTCAGCCAGGATTCGAACCTGGAACCCTCGGATTTGGAGTCCGATGCTCTACCAATTAGAGCTACTGACCCGAACCGCATCGCACCTCAGACCTTGCCCTCCTTGTGAAGCGTGTGCACCCGGCAGGCAGGGCAGAACTTCTTGCGCGCGAGCTTCTCGGTCGAAAGCTTCTTGTTGCGGCTGGCTCTGTAGTTCTTGCGCTTGCAGGTCTCGCAGGCCAGGACGATTTGATCTCGCATGATCGCGTTCTCTCTCTGAGGTCGCTACCGCGTCTACTCGGTGATCTTGACCACGACGCCGGCGCCCACGGTGCGGCCGCCTTCGCGGATGGCGAAGCGCAGACCCTCGTCCATGGCGATGGGCGTGATCAGGTTGACGGCGATGTTGATGGTGTCGCCCGGCATCACCATCTCGGTG
>DASPNH010000020.1:0-9345 GCA_035626675.1 Binatia bacterium | reverse complement strand
CACCAGCGCATCGCGCGGCATCTGCGGCTCCATGTGTGCGCACAGCACGGTACGGATCTCTGGAATCTCCAGCAGACGGCGCGTCGACTCGCGATAGGCCAGGAGGTCGGAGCCGGGCAGGAAGGCGTAGAGCTCGCCCGGATAGAGGTGGTCGCCGACGAAGGCCTGACCGCGCGCGCGATCGATCAGCGCGATCGAATCGGGGGAGTGGCCGGGGATGTGCATCACCTCGACGGTGCGGCCGCCGATGTCGATGACCTGGCCGGGCCGCCACCATTCGGTGACGTAGAAGCTGTCGAGCATCGGGAAGAGCGAGCTCGAGATTTCGGGATGGTAGCGGTTCTCGGCGATGCGTTCGCGCAGCTCGGGCAGGTCTGCCATCGCGACGTGGTCGAAGCTGGCGTGGCTGCCGATGTGGTCGTAGTGCAGGTGCGAGGCCACTGCCGTCATCGGCTTTCGCGTGACGTTGCCGGCGATGAACTTGATGTCGCGCTTGCCCGAGCCGGTGTCGAAAAGGATCGCGCGCTTCTCGCCCTTGAGCACGTAGGCGATGTTCTTCTGCCAGTACTGCGGCTCCGAGATCGCGAAGGTGACGTCGTCGATGCGCCGTACCTCGAAGTAGCCGTCGGTGGCGGCCAGCGCCTGGACCTCCTGCTGGGCGGCGGCAGGGCGGCAGGCGAGCGTCATCACGACCAGAAAGGCGAGGGCGAGCGGCCGCGTCAGGATGCCGCCACGGGGAGAATCATTGCGCACGGCGTGCGTTGTAGACGTGCCGAGCGGCGTCATCAAAAAGGGGTCAGGCACCTTTTCCCAAATGGTGCCTGACCCCTTTCCCTTAAAGGTGCCTGACCCCTTTCTTGTCAGGGCGTGCGCAGGTGGCGCTCCATGATGCGGCGGTACGCTACTTCGTCCTGCGCGTGGTCGTTGCCGATGTCGACTTCGACCGTGATGGTGCGGTCGTCGGTGCCGTGGAACTGCGACAGGTCCAGGTCGCGGCCCTTGACGACGATGCGCACGCTTCCGTTCTCGGCGCGCTTTATGACCAGCTTGCGGATGCCGGCGGGAACCGAGCCCGCGCCGTCCGAGCTGCTGTACTTCCACGCATTCTCGCCGCGCTGCTGGATCACGCCCGGCGGCAGCGTGTAGCGCTGCCCGTCGAGCGCGAACGAGAAGCCTTCGCTGTCCGGATCGATGCCGTCGCCGTCGGCGTCCGGCGTCAGCAAGGCCTTCATCGACAGCGCATCGGCGCCGACCGCGTCGGGCCGCAGTGTCAGCTTGCTCCTGGTGACCTCGAGCTCGCCCTGATCGAGCACGCTGCCGGTGGCGCCCTGCGGCTCCTCGTAGTTGCCGGTGTTGCGCAGGTCGTGGCGCTTCTTCGGCCACTGTGCCGTCGCGGCCACGGGAGCCGTCGTCTCCCACACGAACAGGTTGCCCTCGCGCACCGAGGCGACGACTTCGATCAGGCCATCGCCATCGACGTCGCCGATGGCGGGATTGGCCACGTGCCAGCCACCGGTGAACTTGGGCCAGCCCAGTGGTGCGACGCCTGCGCCGTCGAACGCCTGCACGAAATAGCCGGCGCTGCCCATGACGATCTCGGGCAGCGGCGTGCCGCCGACGTCACCGATGGAGGGACCGGTCAGGAACTGCAGGTCGTCCTGATGCTGCGGGAAGGCAGGCTCGAACTGTCCCGTCATCGCGTTCCAGGCAACGACGTGATCCTCGGCGTTGATCTGCTGTTCGGGCAGCGCCACGCCGAGCAGACGAGCAAGGCCACCGGCCGGCGCGGCGAACGAGAGCGCGCCAGTGCCGGCAAGGTCGCCGAATGCGCCCTCGCCGAGGTTCGGGAAGGTCGGCGTGTCGGCACTGTTGGCCGGCGGATAGCCTTCGGTCGCCATCACGTTGTAGTTGCCCTGCGGGTCGGCGCCGTAGAACGAGGTGCCGTCGTGGTTGAGCAGGTAGCCGGGGCCGGCCGCCGAGAAGATGCCGACCTCGAGCGTGCCATCGTCGTCGACGTCGGCCAGGGCCGCCGATCCGTGCACGCCCTCGCCGACGTTGGGCAGAAGCTCGGGCAGCAGCAGGACGACCTTGACCGGCCATCCCGGCAGGAACGGCGAGGGAGCATGCGCGGAGCCGTCCTTGTGGATGGCATACACGCGGCTGTTGCCGGGGCTGATCAGGCCCGACTGTGCCACCGCCTGCGACGTCGCATTGGTGAACGCGACGTTGGGCGTCTCGTCGTAGCACTCGTTGGTACCGACGACGATGTCCAGGCTGCCGTCGCCGTCAATGTCGCCGACCGCAGGCGTTGCCAGGATCTTGCTGCCGCGGAACGCGCCGGGCAGCGGCGTCACCTTGTGCGTGACCGGATCGACCGAGGCCACGCGCGCCGGATCGACCACGAGCAGAGGGAAGCCCGCTCGCGAGGCGCCGGTGTGATCCCAGACGTAGACGTGGCGATCGTTGGCGGCGGTGATGATGTCGAGCGTGCCGTCCTGGTCCAGATCGGCCAGCACCGGCGATCCGATGAACGCGACGTCGACGGTGTTGGACGGGTCCAGCACTGCGCTGCTCGAGTAGAGCGGATTGACCGCGACCGGGAAGCCGCTCTTGCGCTGTCCCAGGCGGTTCCACGCATACACCTTGCCTTCGAGGTCGGCCGCGACGACGTCGAGCGAGCCGTCGCCGTCGAGGTCGCCGATGGCGACGCTGGCCAGCACCGCTCCGTAGACGGGCGAGCCGACCGCGCCCGTGGCGAATGCCTGCGATCCCGTGTGCAGCGGCAGAGGATCGACTGCCACCGGCCAGCCCGACAGCTCGCTGCCATCGGACTGCAGCGCGTGCACGTAACCTTCGGAAGTCGCCACGACGATCTCGCTGACGCCATCGCCATCCAGGTCGGCGATCGCTGGCGAGGACGCGCCGTCGCCGAGGGCGACGGGGAAGCCGTCCTTCAGATCCTCGTCGTGATGTACGAAGATGCTGCGGCGATCCTCTCCGAGCAGCCCGCCGGGCTGGTCGAGGACCTGCACGCGAACCGTGTAGGTGAACTGATCGTAGTCGGACGAAAGATCGGGAAGCTGGGTGATGCGGCGCGCGATCTGCTCGGGCGTCGGCGCCGGAATCTGCTCGGGCGCGATCGTTGCCAGCACTCCGCTGACCGGCGCGCTGTGGGTGGCGCCGAACGGAACGATGTCGATGAAATCGCTCTCGCGCGGCTGGACGCCGTAGCCGATCTGGACGCGGTACGTGTAGCCGTCGGCGCGCTCTGCAGCCACGCGGCCCAGGACCTGGAAGGCGCCGTCGCGCTGCGCGTCGATGTAGGAGAACCACGCCGGCGAATCGATCTCGGCCTCGGGCGGAATGGCGCCGGCCAGGATGTCGGCGACCGCTGCCTGCGCGTTCATGCGCCCGTAACCGGTGAACTGGTCGAAGCCGGCCTGGGTCGCGTAGCGGATCGTGTCCGGGAAGCCGATCACGCGATTGGTCTCGAAGTCGATGTCGTCGGCGCTGCGCGTGAAAATCTGGCGCACCTCGTTGGCCGTCAGCGGATACTCGAGTGTTCCTTCCTCGGCCGCGTCGCGCCCTGCCGATATCAGCAGACCCGCCACGCCCGAGCCGCGTCCGACCGCTTCGGACGAGCAAGAAGTCGAGGGCACGGCAACCGAGATGTTGCCGCCGAAGTTGGTGCAGCCGTTGAAGTACAGCCAGGAATCGGGAAGCACGCCGTCGAAGCCGAAGTCGCGGATCGAGTTGGTGACGATGGTGTGGACGTAGTTGGACGGGAAGTTGTGGTGCCAGGCGTCCTCGTCGGCGGCCGACGCCATCACCGGCACGTCGTTGTCGTAGGCGTAGGTGACCGCCGCCTGGCCGAGGCTCGTGTTGTTATAGGTGCCCAGCGCCTCCTGCACGATGGCGGCGCCGGTGTCGACGGCGAAGATCACAGCCTGCGCGAACGCATTGACGTCGGCGACGAAGCTGTCGCCGACGCGCAGCGGCATGGACATGCAGTTCGGACACGCCCCCGCATCGCCGCCGTTGTCGGCCTCGGCTGCCGAGTCACGCGACTCGCCGGTGCCGTGACCGTACTGGACGTCGTCGTAGGGATCGTTGTCGTACTGGAAGAAGTCCCAGCCGCTGATGTTGTCGACGTAGCCGTCGGCGTCGTCGTCGGTGCCGTCCGAGAACAGGTTGATCAGGTCCTGCGGATCGGTGACGCCGTTGCCGTTGGTGTCGAAGACGGCGGGATCGCCGTCGTAGTCGGGGACGTTGAAGACGCCGTCGCCATTGCAGTCGCGCAGGTCGCCGGGGGGAGCGCCGGTGCAAGGCCCGGCCGGCGCCGGCAGCTCGCCGCGATTGATGTACCACTTGCGACGCAGGTCTTGCAGCGCGCCGCCGTCGTTCCACTTGATGCCCGAGTCGAGCACCGCGATGACGACGTCGGAGCGTCCGGTCGTGCTGCGCCAGGCGGTGTCGACGCTCATGCCGCTGATGCCGCCGAGCTCGGCCGGATTGCCCAGCACCAGCGGATCGGTCGTGCACGCCGCGGTGCTCCCGTATTTCCAGTTCAGGCCGCCGCAGCTTGCCGGGCCGCCGAGCTCGTTCGGTGCGGGCGTGCAGCCGAGCGGCAGGGCCGCGTTGTCGCAGCGGTTGGCGTCGACGGGATAGGGGAAGAGTGCATGCGCCGGCGGCGTCGCCGAGATGGTCGCGAGGAACGTTGCCAGGACGGCGCCGCGGGCCGCAAGCGGGCGGAGATGAGTCGTCGGTTGGGTATGCGTGGTCACGATCGTGATCCCTCCTGAAGTGCGACGGTTGCTCCTGCCGCCTTCGTCGTTTCTCGCTGCGCGGTCCGCAGCTCTTGCGGCTGACGGCTACTCGATCCGGCAGCCGCCTCCTTTCATGTCGCCGGCGGCCTGGCCGGCGACGTCGTAGCGCGAGCACCAGATGTCGGAGAGGTGGACGTGGCTCATCTTCAGGCGTGCATCGGCGCTGTAGCAGTCCGGGCCGCTCGTGCACTCGGCATAGTCGGTGAAGCGATCCACGCTCTGGATGACGTTGCCGGAGACGCTGGCCATGCGGCGTGAGACGTTGCCTGCCAGGTACCTGTCGAACCACGCCAGCGTGTAGTGGTACTCGACGTCCTCGTCCCAGATCGGCGTGTAGGCGTAGGGCACCTTGCTGTAGTCGAGGTGCGTGCCGGCCTCGGTCATGACGATCTGACGGTCTTGCGGCGTGAAGTCGGCGGTGCCGTCCAGGTCGCGGTCGCCGCCGAGGCGATCGTAGCGGCGTTCCATCTCGGGACACCGATTGTCGCTGCTCGGAGGCTGGATGAAGCCGTTGTCGTTGTCGCCCGAGTGGAGCTGGATCGGAACGTTGCCGATGGTGCCGTCGGCATCGAAGTGCGACCACGCCACGACGGCGCGTGCACGCACCGGGTAGGCCGCTTCGGTCGACTGCTGATACGCGATGGCGGCGGTTGCGCCGGCGGAATGGCCGGCAAGACCGAGCACGTAGTTCTCGAGATGGTCCTGTCCGCCGGGCGCCTGATTGACGATCACCATCGGATCGACGCGGATCAGGTTGCGCACGGGATTCTCGGCGCTCGTCATGAAGTTGAGCGCGGTTCCGATGTCGCGCGAGAAGCCGCCGCCCACGCCGCCGCTGATGCCGCTGGCGATGCCCGCATCACCGTTGGGAAACGTTCCTTCCGACAGGCCCTGGCCCGACACGTCGAACGTCATCGCGACGTAGCCCTGCTCGGCCAGACGCTGTCCCGCCCAGTAGTACATGCGCTGCGAGCCCATGAAGCCGTCGCTGATGACGACGGCCGGATAGGTCTTTCCGCCCGGGCCGCTGCACGAGATGGCATCGGTGATGCCATCGCACGTGGGCGCGATGCCGCTGCAGGTGACATCCGGCGGCAGGAAGATGCTGGCGTGCAGGTTGTTGCCGTCCTCGTCGGGGAAGGTGACCTCGACCGTGCGGCCGGACGTGTACTTGCCGTACTCGGGAACGCCGCTCCACGGCCACGCGCCGTTGCACGCCTGCGGCGAGCCGATGGCGGGATGGGAGGCGCAGTAGGCCGAGCAGTCGGCCAGGTTCTGGGCGATCAGCAGATTGAGGGCGACCTGGTAGGTCGGATCGGTCTGGCGGTTGGTGTGACCCCAGGAATCGCCGAGCGTGTCGGAGAAGATCGTCTGGTTGGTGCACAGGCTGTCGTCGTTCAGCGGGGTGCTCGCGGCATCGCCGGGGTTGGAGCACGCGGCCAGCTCGACGTTGTTGGCGAAGCCGTCGCCGTCCGCATCGCCGTACGGGCCGACCACGCTGGTCAGCGCATCGAGCGAGGGCAGCGTCGTGGTGGTGGTGGTCGTCGTCGTGTCGGCGGTCGTCGTGGTGGTGTCGAGCGTCGTCGTCGTGCTGGTAGTCGTGGTCGAGGGCTGAGCGGAAGGATGCTCGGCGTCAAACATCGCGCGCGCGGCGGCGTCATGGGTGGTGACGATGCACGCGGTCAGGTCGTCGGCATCGAAAGGTGCACCGTCGCTGTCGGCGCAATCGCCGGGAAAGCCGAGCGTGCTCAGATCGACGTCGCTGCATGCCTCGTCGATGTCCGCTGCCAGATCGGCAACGCCCGCCTCCAGCGCGGCATCGATGCCCTCGTCGCCCGTGGCGGCGCCTTCGGCGCCGCAATCGTTGGCTGCATCGTTGGCCAGGCACGACTGCCGCGCATCGAGGTCGTCGGTCAGGAAGGTCTGGCCCGCACGGGCGATCCTCTTCTGGCACGTGGCCGCACGTCCTGACGCGGGCTCGGTGACACCGGCAAACTCGGCGCCCACGGCAGCATCGATTGCGGCTTCGTGCGTGAACGCGATGCATGCCGCTGCATCGGCGGCGGTGAAGGGCGCAGCGTCGTCGGCGCAGTCACCGGGAAAGCCGAGCGATGCCAGGTCCTCGCCCGTACAGGAAGAGGAGAGACGAGAGCCGAGAGTGGTCCTTGCCTTCTCGATGCTGGCATCGCGCTTTTCGATCTTGCAGGGGCGGCCGGTGGCGGTTCGAAACTCGCACGAGGCTTGCGCCTTGTGGATGCGGGCCTGGAACTGAAGCGCCGCCCTGTCCAGGGCGGACCCGCAGTCGGCAGCGGCGGCGGGCGAGGGCGCGGTGGCGTTTGCCAGGAGAAGGATGGCGATCGCGCCGGAGACCAGCAGGTCGCTTCGCATCGGACACCTCGCTGTCGTGAAAAGTTCCGCAGTGACGCGGACTTGCCAGCCGCGGTCGGGGCCTGAGCGCCCGTTGCCTCCCCGCTACCTGGCTGTGGCCAAGTTAGGAGCCTTTTTACAGGGACGTCAATAGGCCGGGGCGAGGACGCCGCGAAAACTTCCCGGATGGGGCTCAACCGGCGCCGAAAAGGCAGGCCGTGACTTCACGACCACGCGATGCCCAGACCCGCAGCCCAGGAGAATCGGTCGTCCATGTCTCTGCGCGCGTCTCTGCGCGCGCAAGGCCGAGAGCCGATACTCGTCACCGCCGCCCCGGCCGCCGCTGCGCGACGGCCGTCAGGGGATCCTCCGGCCACGAATGCTTCGGATAGCGCGCGCGCAGCTGCTTGCGAACTTCGCCGTAAGTCGTTCGCCAGAAGCTGGCGAGGTCGTCCGTCACCTGCTGAGGTCGCCCATTGGGCGCGAGGAGGTGGACGAGCACGGGCACGCGCCCATTGGCGATGCGCGGAGTCTCGCGCATGCCGAACATTTCCTGGATGCGCGCCGCCAGCACCGGCGGCCTGCCCGGCTCGTACGACAGCCGGATGCTGCTTCCGCTGGGCACTTCCAGTCGCTCGGGCGCGTGGCGGTCCAGGGCGCGCCGCTGCTCGTATGTGAGCTTCGCCAGCAAAACGTCCAGAAGCGGGACGCGGCGCATCTCCTCGAACGATCGCTTGCCGATGGCGATGCCCGCGGCGATGTCGCTCAGCGTTGCCTGGTCGAATGCCGGCAGATCCAGCTCCGGCATCCATTGTGCCAGGCATCGTGCTCGCGTCAGGAGCTGCTCGACCTCCGTGTCGCCGAGCGCGAGAGCGCGCGCCGGGGCAGCTGCGGCATGCCGTGCGAGCAACGCGCCGGCCTCTTCGATCGGCGCCAGCGTGCTCTTCTCCGCCAACACCAGATCTCGATAGGCCTCTCGCGACCAAGCGATCACGCGCTCGCTGGCTGCGTCGAATTCCACCGATACCGCAGCGCGCGTCGTCGCCAGCCAGCTCTCATCGACGGCCGATGCCTGGCGCACGAGTGCCTCGGCGCGCTCACCGCGGCGGCCAGCGTCGATCTCCACGCAAACGAACAGCTCGGCGGTCTGGACCACGCTGTCGGCGGCAAGGCGGACGCCGCGGCCGCCCACCATCCGGGCGCGGTCGCTGCCGCGATCACGGCGGCGTGCGACGCGGTCCGGGAATGCCGCCAGCAGCGACTGCAGGAATGCTTCGTCCTGCTCGGCGGTGTTCGATAGCGGCGAGGCCGGCGTCTCACGCATAGTCCGCTGAAGATCGCGCGCGACGCGCAGGACGGCGTGCGCAGCGCCGGTGTTCAGCTCCGGCCACTGCCCTGGTGCGGCCGAGGCGAATCTCTCCAGAACCAGGACGCGTTCGAGCAGGTCGGATTCCCACGCCGTGGTGGCCTTCAGTGGCGCGGCGTCGCGGCCGCGGCGCAGCGGATCGCGCTCGGTCAGCACCGCGGCCGCGATGCTGGCACGGGACAGGCAGCCTTTGCGCTGCGCCTCGACCAGCATCCGGCCGATGCGCGCCGGAAGCGGCAGCCGCGCGAGCGCCTGCCCGATGCCGGTCAGGCCCCTCTCGTCCATTGCACCCAGGTCTCGCAGCAGCTGCTCGGCTGCATCCAGCGCCGACGGCGCGGGCGCCTGATACCAGTCGAATGCGCGCGGATCCGGCTCGCCCCAGGCTCGCAGCTCCAGGACCGCGCGCGACAGATCGACGCGAGCGATCTCGGGCTCCTCGTTCGGCCGCAGCCCGCGGTCGTCGTGCTCACTCCACATCCGTACGCAAAGGCCCGGTGCGGTTCGCCCTGCGCGGCCGGCGCGCTGATCTGCCGACGCGCGCGAGATGCGCGTCAGCTCGAGCCGGTCCAGACCGACACCGGCATCGAAGCGCATCACGCGGGCCAGGCCGCTGTCGACCACGGCCGTGATGCCGTCGATGGTGACCGAGGACTCGGCGATGTTGGTCGAAAGCACGATCTTGCGGCGCTCGCTGCGGCGCAGGACCGAGTCCTGCTGCTCGGCAGGCAGATCGCCGTACAGCTCCATGACCGCCAGCCGATCGCGCTCGGCCACAGCGGCGAGCAT
>DASPNH010000019.1:0-3659 GCA_035626675.1 Binatia bacterium | reverse complement strand
CCGTCGTCTCGTCGAGGCTGAAGCGCGATCCCTGCACGTATCCCGCCCCGCCGCCAAGCAGGAAGCCGCCGCCGAGTGCGGGATTTGGCGTCGACGATTCGTGCACGATGTCGGCTCGGCCGGGCAAGGCCACCAGAACGATTGCCAGTGTGGTCAGGGTGATCGCGCGCACGCGACCGGAAAGCATTGTCATCGAAACTCCCCCGAAAATTGGTGCAGTGCTTTTGTCTGCCACGCCGACGCATGTCCAGCGGTTCGAGGGAACTCGAGCGACCAAGAGGCCGGCGATGCCGCGCGCACGGTCCGCGTCTACTCGCCCCACGATCGCTGCAGCGCCGAGTGCGCTCAGCGGGTCAGCCCGCAAGGCGCGCGACGAGCCGAGCGCAGGCGGGCTGGAGGCCCGCCGGAGCGATCGGCGAGGAGCGCAACTCCACGCTCCGCGCGCTCCGTCCGCGTCTCACTGCAAAGGCGTAAAAGGAATCACGAGAGGTATCATGAAAATGGCGATGATCGCGCAAAAAATATCCATCGGGATGCCGATGCGAAGGAAGTCGCTGAAGCGGTAGCCGCCAGCACCGTAGACCATCATGTGGGTCTGGTAGCCGAGCGGCGTCGCGAAGCCGAGGGAACCGGCCACCGTCACGGCAGCCACGAAAGGCATGTAGCCCACCCCGAGATTGGCCGCCGTCTGGATCGCGATCGGAAACGTCAGGGATACGGCCGCGCTGTGCGAGACCATCTCGGTCAGCAGCAGCGTGCAGACGTAGATCCCGGCCAGGCTCAGCATCGCGCTACCCTGCGCCGCCGAGGTCAGACTCATCGCGAGCGCACGCGCGACCCCGGTCTTCTCGATCGCGACTCCCAGGGCGAACGCCGCGGCCACGGCGATGATCACGTTCCATTCCACGCTGTCGCGCGCAGCCGTCGAGGTCATGCAACCGGTCGCGAGCAGCAATCCGCCCGCGAGCATCGCCGCGTGGAGCATGGGAAGCCATTCCATGCTGGCCACCACCATCATCCCGATCAGGATCGCAATGGCCAGGAAGGCGCGGTCGTAGCGGACTGGCGTCGAGCCTTCGACGCGGCTGACGAGGTAGAAATGGTGCGAGTTGTGGTGTGCCTTGGCAAAACCTTGATGCGCTTCGAGCAGCAGCGTGTCGCCGCCTCGCAGCACGATGTCGCCGATCTTGCGCCGGATGCGTTCGCCGCGGCGGGCAACGGCAAGGACGGCCGCGTTGTAGACGGAGCGGAACTGGAGGTCGCGGATCGATCTTCCGACCAGAGGGCCGTCATCGGCAACCACGGCCTCGATCAGGCTGCGATAGGAACGGGGCGCGTCCAGCTTGAAGATCTGGTCGGTGGCCGGCGACAGACCGCGGATGCGCTGCAGGTCCACCATCGCGTCGACCACGCCAACGAATACCAGCCGGTCTCCGCCTCGCAGCTTCTGCTCGGGACCGACAGCGGCCAGCAGCTCGCCGTCTCGATCGATCTCGGCCAGGAAACACTGCGGCAGCTGGCGCAGGCCGGCCGCTTCCACCGTCTTACCCACCAAAGGCCCATTCGCATCCACCGACATCTCGATGGTGTACTCGCGAGGGTCTCCGAAGGTCGAGACCGTCGGCCGGCGATCGGGCAGCAGCCAGCGATGCGTGCCCAGGACGAAGAGGCAGCCGCCGATGGTGATGGGCACGCTGATCCAGAACAGCTCGAACATGTGCATGCCATGCCCCTTGGCCTGGCGCAGCATTCCGTCCACCAGCAGATTGGTCGCGGTCGAGACGATCGTGATGGTTCCGCTGAGGATGGCCGCGTAGCTCAGAGGGATCATCAGCTTGGAGATGGGGATGTCGTTCTTCTTGGCCCAATCGTTGACCGCCGGCATGAACATCGCCACCACCGGCGTGTTGTTCATGAACGCGCTGATGAACGTCACCGGGAACATCATCTTGGCCAGCGCGCCGGTGATGGTTTTCGGCCGGCTCAGGAATTTCTCCGTGATCAGGACGTTACCGCCGGTCGATTCCAGGCCGGCCACGACCACGTACAGGACGGCGATGGTCATGATGCCCTGGTTCGACAAGCCGGCGAACGCCTCTGGCGCCGTCAGGGTCCCCGACAGCAGCAGCAGCCCGACTCCGCCCACCAGCACCATGTCGGTTGCCAGCTGCGTGACGGCCAGGATCACCAGCACCGAGCCGATGATCGCCACCGTCAGCCAGGCCTGCCAACCAAGGGAGCTCCAGATCGCCTGATCCATATATCCAATGATCCTTCGACGTACCGGTGAGCGCCGCCGCGCCGGCGCAGGCGGTGCAGGACTCGCACGCGTCGTGGTGCCCTTCTACATGACCGCTGACCGGTGCGCACCTCTTCGGGCAGTCAGTGGCGCCGGAATGCGGTCCTGTATATGTCATCGGCGCACCGCATCCCCTCACATCCGCTCCGAGCCGCTGTTTCAGGATGAAATACTTCTACAACTCCTTCCTCGTCACCTTCCTCGGACTGATCGCCGGAGCCTATCTCGGCTGGGACCAGTCCGGCACGCTCCAGGGCATGTTCACCGTCGTCTTCATCGTGGCCGTGCTGGGCGTGCTCGAGGTTTCCCTCTCCTTCGACAACGCGGTCGTCAACGCGACCGTGCTCGAGCACATGGACCCGGTCTGGCAGCGCCGGTTCATCACCTGGGGCATCGCCATCGCCGTCTTCGGCATGCGCATCGTCTTTCCGGTGATCATCGTGGCCATCATCGCGCGCATCGGGCCCATCGACGCGGTGATCCTGGCAGCCAGCGACCCGGACGAGTACTCCCGGCTGCTGACGAGTGCTCACGTCTCGGTGTCCGCCTTCGGCGGCGCCTTCCTGGCCATGGTCGGTCTGAAGCATTTCTTCGATGCGGAAAAGGACGTCCACTGGCTGGCGTGGATCGAGCAGCCGTTGACGCGGCTCGGCCGTATCGCATCGGTCGAGCTCGGCGTGGTCATGCTGCTGCTCTGGGTCATCGGGCGCGAACTCCCCGAGCACGAGCAGATCGAGTTCATGGTCTCGGGAATCTTCGGCCTGGTAACCTACATCGCCGTCGATGGATTGTCAGCCATTCTGGACGCCGAGTCGGCCGCGGCAACGACGGACACGGTGGTCCGCTCCGGATTCGCCTCGTTCATGTACCTGGAGGTGCTGGACGCCAGCTTCAGCTTCGACGGCGTCATCGGCGCCTTCGCGCTGTCCAACAATCTTTTCATCATCGCAATCGGCCTGGGTATCGGCGCGATGTTCGTACGCAGCCTGACCATCATGCTGGTCAACAAGGGCACGCTGACCCAGTATCGATACCTGGAGCATGGGGCGTTCTATGCCATCATCGCGCTCGGGGTCATCATGTTCCTGAAGACGCTGATGCACATTCCCGAGGCCATCACCGGCCTGATCGGCGCCGGCTTCATCGGCCTCGCGTTTTGGGATTCGATCCGCCACAACCGCCGCGAGCGCAGCCGCGAGCAGCTCGGCATCTGAGCGGTTTAACCCGCACTATTCACGAGTCCGACCGTCCGGGCCATCCGGCGCGGTCTGACAGGGCCGAGACCGGCATCGTCGGGCAATGCCGAGCCGTTTTCGTGGCGAATCGGGGCTGCCTATCAGCGCGCCGTGGTTTGGCAGCG
>DASPNH010000018.1:0-19159 GCA_035626675.1 Binatia bacterium | reverse complement strand
CACCACGAGACATCGACAGCGGTTGGGCATCATCGCCGGCAAGAGCCGGGCCTGGCACGGAACTCGTTCCGTGCCAGGCCGCGGTGTCGTCGCTCAGTCGACCTGGCAGGCGATGGGGTAGAGCAGGTCGAGCTCGACCGCGCTCAGCAGCGGGCACGCCGCTGCGTATGCCGAAGCGATCGACTCCTGCGCCAGCGCGCTTTGCCGCGCCGCCAGGCAATCGGCGACTTCCGCGAACGTCGTCGCGTCGTCGTCGCACGGTGTGCCGAGGGCCGCGGGCGTCGTTTGCTCGCACGCGGCGACGACGGCGCTGCGCAGCTTGGCAGCTCCCCTGGCTACCGCCGAGTCGGGCAGGGCTGGATCCAGCGCCTCGTTGCAGGAGGCCGACGCGGCCGTGAGCGGCTTGTCCTTGGCCGCAGCCGCCAGCACCTCGTCCATGCATTTGGCCAGAGCGGCGCGCATGGTGCGCTGCAGCTTGCCGCTGCTCTTGCCGATCGCCTTCTGGCATCCCAGCTCGCTCTTGGAATGGACTGGCGGCTCGGCCGATGCGGTCACCACGGTCAGAAAGGGAAGAAAGGAGCCGTTGGTTCCCGCAGGGCCCGAGCCGCCATTGCCGAGGTTGTCGAGCGAGGTCGCCGTGCCGTCGTCCTGCGTGGCCATGACGATGCCGAAGAAGCCGTCTGCGGCGCTCATGCGCGCAACGAGCGCAGCCGTGACGTCGACGCTGAACGACAGTGCTCCGGTTTCGGCAAGGCTGGCATCGGTGATGACGCCGAACCCGGTGGTATCGACGATGGCCAAAGGCGCACCGGCGACGTTCTCGAAGTCGGCGAGGTCGATGGCGCCGTTGCCGGCATAGCTCCACAAGACGATCGCCTGGGCGGCCGTGCCGTCGAAGGTGGTTCCCGGACCGAACGTGCCGATGACGTCATCGATGTTGAAGGTCAGCGTGGCGCTTTCGACCGACGAGGCCGTGATTCCCTCGAGGGTCGCAAGGGGAAGCTCGATGATGCCTCGTTCCTCGGTGACGCCGGATTTCAGCGCCACGGCCAGGCTGCCCGCCACCGAGTCGGCGTGGCCATCCGGAGTCGTTCCGGGCGGAGGGAACGGGAAGCCGTCGAGGAGGCCGTCGTAGACGCGGCCGGCTACGGTGTCGTCGACGACGTAGATCTCGGCCGCGGCGGGCGTCATCGCGGACGTCCAAAGAATGGTGAGGGTGGCGACGATGCCCGCGCGGGCAACGGTGGCGATCAACATGACTGGCCCTTCTGGTACCTGGGTACCGGTCAAGGGCTCGGGGTCTGGCGACCGCTGGCCTCGGGTTTCTGATGTTCGGTCGGTGCCTTCTGGACGGCGGCGTGTTGGTACCGCTCCATGGCAGCCGCGGTCCGTTCCGGCCGCGGCGCCCGGCAGGACTCTTTCGACCTCGGCGTCGCTCCGCCCCGCGTCGGTCCTAGGGCAGATCCGCCACCCGGACCCCGCGTTCGGTCAACTCGAGTCGCAAAATTCGCTTACAGCGCCGGCACTTGAGCTCGATCATCCGGCCGCGGCGGCGGGCAATCAGGTTCCGGCACATGCACCGGAGCTCGTGGCAGTCGGCCTCCGGTTCCTGCGATTGTTGCGCCTTGATCTCCACGGCCCGCCCGCAGGCGTTGTGCCCATTTTGAATTTCGTTGTCAAAATGGGCCTCGTTTTCGCGAGCGGCGATTGCCCGCCAGGGGCCTTTGCGACGGGTGCCTTCAGCGAGAAGCCGGGTGGTCGGATCGATGCTGAGATGCGGCGCGCAATCGATGCCGCCGTTGCGGCCCGCGGTAGTTCGCCGCGCGTTCCCGGTCATCGACGGAGGTCGACCGCCACTCGCGGTGGTGGACCGCAATGATCCGGGAGGGACGGCGGGCGCGCTCAGACGTAGAACTGCCGCGCGTAGCGACGATACACGCCGATCGGCGCTTCGGCCGCCGTCAACGGCGGGTTCTCGACGAAGCGCTTGCGCGTCCAGATCGGGATGTCGCGCAGCAGATCGGAGTGGTAGCCGCGAATGAAGATCGCCTTCATGAGCGTGGTCACCAGCGGCGCACGAGACTTACGGACGCGCGCGCCGAAGCGCAGCTGCACCGTGGCCGCGTCCAGCGGCGTGGGCAGGATGAGCAGATCCGCCTCGATGCCGACCTTCGAGACCTTTGCACGCACTCTCGACAGGCCGAGCCCATGCACCTCGGCGCGAAAGGAAAGCTCGGCCTTGGCGTTGCGCAGCCCGATGAAGTCCAGGCTTCGTTCCATCGCGTAGGCCGAGTACAGGACGTGGCCGTCCACGCGCGGCCCATCGGTGATGGTGGCGTTGCCGTAACCGTGCGTGGGTCCGAAGTGTCCGCAGTCGGCGCTGTTCTCGGAAATCTCCTGCGGATGGCCGCGAAACGTGCGGCTGCTGAAGTGGAACGGGGTGAAGTCGTCCTCGTCCAGATCCGGCGGCTCCCAGGACGGAGGCTCGCCGAGCTCGTGCCACCAGGCCAGGACCAGGCCGTTAGTCTCGCGCAGTGCGAGCGTGGACAGACGGATGTTCGGCGGTACCGCGCCGCTCGGAACGGCAGCGCAGCGACCGTCGCTGCCGTACTCGAAATGATGGAAGGGACACTGCAGGTGCTCGCCGCGAACGCGCCCGTCGCCGAGATGGGCGCCGAGGTGAGGGCAGTACGCGGCATTCATCGCAGCGCGTCCGCTGGCGCTGCGCCACATCACCCATTCCCGGCCGAAGCAGCGACGCTCCAGCACGCGCTCGCGACGCAACTCGCTGCTTGTGGCAACGGCGAACCAGCCGTGCGGGATGGCCTGGTAGGGAACGCTCATGCAGTGATCTCGTCCTCAGCCGACGATCGACGACGGCAGCACGCCTGCGCTGGATCGATCGCGGCCTCGCCGTTCCTTTATTCGAGTTGCGGACGCGTGGGGCAAACCTTGACAGACCTCAGGCCATCTTCTCTATTGCCGCGCCCCCTCGTCCACAATCTGACGAGGCAGGCAAAGGGAGGGACACTTCATGCGAACGGCTTTCAGGTCCGCCAGCCTCCTGGCATCTACGCTGTCGCTACTGTCGATCGTCGCTGTCGCTGCCGTCGCCGATGCCCAGGAGATCACGTATCTTCGCGGCTCGGCCACCAAGCTCGGAAGCGTCGGCGGCCGCTCCGGCATCGCCCTGTCGGGCGAGTTCGTCGCCAACGATCCCGTCATCCTGAATCAGGCCACCATCACCATTCACTCGCTGCTGCGCGAGCTCGAAGGCGGCGAAGAGCTGGTCGCCGGCCTGCCGCTGACCCTGCACGTGCAGCCCGGCAGCAAGCTGCGAAGCGCGCGTTACGGTACGGCATTCGGCGTGCGTCCCAAGGCACGCATCGACATCCCCGCCAATCGCACCATTCCCGGTTCGTTCATCCTGAACCTGCAGACTGCCGACATCGCCTTCCCGCAGCTCTGTTCGACTCCGCCCGGCTCGCGCACGACGCTCGAGACCAGCTTCACCATCGACGATGGCGTCAATCCGCCCATCGTCGTGGAGGGCGAGGTCGACTGGAACTGCATCGGCCGCAACCCCGCCGCGCCCATCTCCCTCAAGGTCTTCTGAGGAGCGGGGTCAGGTACGGAAAGTGCGGTTTTGGGGTCAGGTACTGAAAACGCGGTTTGGTACCTGACCCCTGCCGGCTTGCCTCCAAGGGCCCGATTCCGACCGGCCATTCAGCCCATTCTTGCCACCGCGGCGATGCAGACGCTGGCACGCGCGCCGATCATGTAGGCCTCACCGTCCTGCACGTTGCACTGAAGCTCGATGCCGCGGCCGTCGCTCGACGCCAGCTCGGCCAGCGCCGCGGTCTGGGCTGCAGGGAGATCGTGCACGTGCAGGTTCTCGTGTCGCGAGAGCTCGGCCGCGCTCTGCTCCCACCACGTGGCCGCTTTCATGCCTCCGTACGTATAGATGCGAACCTCGTCGGCGCGGCCACACGCCTTGCGCACGCGTCGGACGTCGGGCTGGCCCAGCTCGATCCACTCCTCGATGCGCCCGTCGAGCGTGTGCCGCCAGAGATCCGGTTCCTTGGGCGTCGAGACACCGCCGCCGAAGCGAAGCCGCTCGTGCGCGCGGAGCGCGAAGGCGAGCACTCGAATCATCATGCGCTCGCTGGTCTCGGACGGATGCCGCGCCACCGTCAGCGCGTGCGAGCCGTAGTAGCCGCGGTCCATGTCGGCGACCTCGAGCGCCACCTTGAAGATCGTCGATCCCAGCGCCATTCGGTATCGTGGTCAGGTGGAAGAAGGGTATGCACCTCGAGGCTGACCCTTCTTGGTCCCTTCTACGGCAGCGTCGAAGTGGTCGTCACCGTGGTGGTGGTCGTGGTCGATGCCTGGTCGGCGGCGGCGATGACCGGGCAGTTCGGCGTCAGGTCGATGCCCACCGCCTTCTTCAGGATCGCCAGTGCATCCTGCGCGGTGACGCTGCCATTGCCGTTGAAGTCACAGATCGCCACGGCGCACGTCAACGATCCGACTGCCGCGCGCAGCGCGCCGAGCGCGTCCTGCGCCGTCAGCGTGCCGCTGCCGTTGAAGTCGCCGCACAGCGGCTGCTCGGGAAGCGTCGTCGTGGTCGTGGCGCATTTCGGGTCCGGCGTGCCCGTGCAGGTCAACGCGGCGCACGCATCGTCGATCGTGCACTCGTTGCCGTCGTCGCACGGGGCGGAATTGGGCGGATGCAGGCATCCGGTGGCCACGTTGCAGGTGTCGTCGGAGCAGACGTTGGCATCGGCGCACGCCGCGTCGTTGGCCACGTGCGTGCAGATGTCGGCAGCTTCGTCGCAGCCGTCGGTCGTGCAGGCCACCGCGTCCGCGCAGTTGCGCGGCGGCGCCACGCAGCCCTCGCTCGTGCTGCACGAGTCGGCGGTGCAGAACTGGCCGTCGTCACACGCACCGTGGTCGGCGACGTGCGAGCAGGTGTCGGTGAGCTCGACGCACGCATCGACGGTGCAATCCAGCCCGTCGTCGCAGTCGGGCACGTAGTCCGGCTCCGCGTCGACGCAGCCGAGAGCGCCCTGGCAGGTCTCGTCGCCGTTGCAGAACAGATTGTCGGAGCACACCGAGTCGTCGTCGACGTGCGAGCAGGCGTCGGTCGCCTCGACGCACGCGTCGATGGTGCAGGGGACGTCGTCGTTGCAGTCGGGAACGTCCACCACCGAGCAGCCTTCGACCAGATCGCAGACTTCCAGGCCGTTGCAGAACAGCCCGTCGTCGGGAAGGAAGATCGCACTCATGGCCAGTGCGGTGGCGTAGGCGTCGTCGTTCCAGCAGCCGTCGTCTTGCTGCTGCGCGCCCAGGTAGGCGACAGCGTCGTCGATCACGCCTTCGTCACCTTCGGCGGCGCGGAAGGCGAGCAGGGCAAGAGCCGTCTCGTAGACGGTGCTCGTGGTCTGTCCGAAGCCGCCGTCCTCGTTCTGATGCGACTGGAGGTAGTCCAGGCCGTCGGCGACCATCGCCGGAGCCACGATCGAATCGCCGAAGCCGAGCAGCGTCTGCAGCACCTCGGCCGTGATCATGACGAGGCCGGCCTGACCGCGCCGCAGCCCCCAGCTCCCGTCGTCGTTCTGCGCGACGCCGAGGTAGACGACGGCGCGCGTGATGCGTCCGGCGTCGAACCCGCCCGCGCTGAAGCCGATCTCGAACGAGTACGTGTTGGGCCCGCCCGACAGGCTCTGGACGCGGATGCCGTAGGTGCCGGTCTGCTGCGGGATGCCGCCGATGGGAGTGGGCACGCTGACGTTGCTCAGGTCCAGGAACGGCGATCCACTCGACGGCGTATCCAGGAACAGCCGCACCGAGCCCGTCACCTTGCGGACCAGCAGCGTCAGCCCGCTGCCGCCCGCGGGAAACACGAACGAGTGTGTATTGGTCGCGCCGGCCTGCACCACGGCGTCGGCCACGGCCAGGCCTGCCGGTGCGCCGCTGGCACGGATGGCATTCAATGCCAGCGCAGTCGTCAGCGTATCGGTGCCGAAGCCGTCGGCCACGCCCCAGCCGCCTTCGGGAAAGTTCGGCTCGTCCGGGAACGGCGACGACGCGAGCTGCTCCGCCAGCAGGTCGTCGACGAGCCCGGTGGCCGCGCCGGCTCCGCTTCCTGCCGTGATCTGCCGCGCAAGATAATCCGTGTTGGCGGCGTCCTGTCCGAGCAGCGCCGCCCGTCCGTCCACCGCCTGCGAGGACGTGCCCTGTCCGACCGCGCGCAGCGCACTGACGACCACTGCGGTGTCGCGCAGAGCCGTCCCGGAAGCCTGGCCCCAGCTGCCGTCCTCGTTCTGCTCGGCGGCAAGGCACGACAATGCCGACGTCACGTGATCGGCACGCGCGAGCTGCGGCGCGGACAGGACCGCGGCCAATGCCATCATCGCGGCGAGCGTGCGAAGCCCGGCGGGCGCATGCATCGCGGCGAGCGCGCGAAGCCCGGCGGGCGCATGCATCGCGGCGAGCGTGCGAAGCCCGGCTGTCGCTCGCTTCGCGGCGAGCGCGCGGCCAGTCGCATCGCGCAGCGTGCTCGGCATGCCGCCCTGCCGTCCATGTGCCGAGCGGCGGATCAAAACCCGACCTCCGTGATCCGCCACGCCGAGCCTTCGCGCGCAAGCTTCATCGTACGCGTGGTCTTCGACGGGTCGCCCGTCTGTGCGTGCACGACGACCTCGGCGCTGGCCTCGGCTTCGGCAACGTGGATGCGGATGACGTCGAGAGAAAGGCGGCCGGTGGAGGCGCAGGAACGGGCGATCTGCGCTTTGGCCACGGCGCGGTCGGCGTCGCCGCTGCCCTGTTCCCATTTGGTGCGCAGCACGTGCGAGCGATCCAGATGCTGCACCAGGGCTGCCGCATCGCAGGTGTTGTAGGCCTCGTTCCAAGCCTGCACGACCGAGGCGATCTCATCGGCGGTGCCGCTGCTGGTGGCGCGCGCCGATGGCGACTCGCCCTGCACGAGCACGGGCCGGCCGGCGACGTCGACCAGCCGGCTCTGCGCCGCCGCCGCACGCGCGCCGCTGCGCCGATGAGATTCCAGCGAGCGTTGTAGTGCGCCGGCCTGCGCGCTCTCGGGATAGCGCGAAAGGATCTGCTCGAGGCCGCTGACGTCGGAGGCTGCGGTCAGCGGAGAGCCGGTATGCAGGAAGTAGGCGGCATCGCGCGTCTGAAGCAGACGCCATACCTCGGCTCCGGCATCGCGCGGTGCCACGATCTGCACCGGAATCGTATCGGTGTGCACGGTCTGCGAGGGCAGCACGTCCACCAGTGCCACCCGCACGCGGTAGCTGCCGGGCTCGTCGAACGCGAAGAAGCCGTCGATCTCGCCGGGCAGCTTGGAAGGGAAGTTGAACAGCACCCGCAGCGGAATGGTCAGCGACTCGCCCGGCGCCAGCGGAGTGACCGGCAGGTGCACGTCCTTGACGCTGTACTGCGGGCCGATGTAGCGGCGGAACTCGCCCTCACCCTTGGCGATCTCCGGCCAGAGCATTCCGGTGCGCTCGTCGGTGACGCGATGGATGCCGATGGGCGTGTCGGTCTCGTTGGCGATGCGCAGCGAAAGCTCGACCGGCTCGCCGAGCGCGTAGGTCGCACGCGCCGTGCTCAGCTCGGCCGTCAGCGCCGAAGCGAGGGCAGGGGATGCGAGCACGAGCACCGCCATCACGCATGCTCGCTGGCATGCCAGCAACGCTCTGCTGCTCCTTGCCGCTGTGCCTGCGCGCTTCATCACGGATGATCCAGATTGCGGATGCGCATGAGGCTGGCGTTGGTGAAGTTGGCGGTGCCGCCGTTGCAGGGGCTGGTCATCTGGCCGCCGTCGCCGTGGACGAGGCTGAAGAGGTGGCCGATCTCGTGCGAAGTGGTGATGGGCTCGATGCAGCCTCCTCCGACCGACGATACGTCACGCGCCGTCTCGATGAAGACGCTGGCCCCCTGGCCGTGGATCTCGTCGACCTGACCGAGCGTGCCGCCTTCGGACTCGGGGTCGTCGTCCTCCTCGGACTGCATCTGGTAGGCGCCGAGCAGGTAGACGGTCCAGAAATCGTTGTCGGCCTCGGTGGCGACCTGGTCGAAGTCGTAGGTGGCCAGCAGCAGGGACTTCTCGTCGGCGCCATCGGGCGTGTTCAGTGCCAGCGCAACGGCACTGTTGCTGTCGCCCACGTCGTAGACGGGCTTGACGTACGCAGGAGCGAACGCGTTCGACGCGGTATCGTCCGTGGACGAGAAGCGCGTGCGGTCGGGGTTGCGCACGTTCTCGCCGGCGTCGCCGTTCAGGGTGGCATCGTTCCCGTCCATGTCGTCGTCGTCGACCACGGTGAAGGCGCCTACGACGGGCAACTGGTAGACGGGTCCCGGTCCGATGTTCTCCACGCGCAGGCGGAAGTTGGCGCCCTCGTTGTTGGACTGGACGCGGAAGGTCTTCCCGCCGCTGGTCAGGATGCCCTGCGCGAAGCGGTTGGTACCCGAGACGATCTCGCTGAAGTTCTGGTCGGTGACCACGGTGCTGGTGGCGCCGGCGTCGATCACGCTCGTGATCATGCCGCTGACGCTGTTGCCGGTGATGTCGCCCATGTTGTCCATCTCGACGTGGACCTTGCGCCACACCGTCAGGCGATCCGAGGCCAGCGGCATCAGTCGCATGTCGGACGTCGCGCCCATGGCGTCGGTGTTGGCCTCGACGATGGCGTCGGTCAGATTCGAGATGAGATTGGCGTTGGTGCTGGCGAAGGCCTTGAAGTTGTCGCCCGGCTGCATGGTCACGGTCAGGTCGACTTCGACCGTGTCGTCGCCGTCGGTGGGGGGATCGTTGTCGCTGAGCGTGCCTTCGGCCGGGGTCCCCATCGCCGTGCCATGATTGGCGTTGATGAGACCGGTGGGATCGTCGACGTCGAACGATTTCAGGTTCACCTTCAGCTTGCCCGCCGGCACCGAGGCGCTGAGCGTAGCGCGCACCTTGGCCTTGTTGCGGCGCGAGCCTGCCGCCGCCGAGCTGCGGCCCGTGAAGATCCGCTTGCCGCCGGGCTTGTCGGGATGGGCGTTGGCTTCCAGCGCGGCGCCGTCCTCGTCGAACAGCTCGACCTTGGTGACCTCGACGACCTCGAGCGGCCCTTCGTCGCTCTCGTCCTCCTTGCCGTCGCACTTGATGCGCACGCGCACCGTGTGCGCGCCGGCGTCGAGGAAGGAATTGTCATCCTTCTTTCCGTTGAAGGTGGCCTCCTGCATTCCGCTCGCGTTGGGCAGCGTCATCGTGCGCAGGTCGCTGCCGCGCTTGACGAACAGCTTGGCCTCGTCGGGCGTGAACCCGTCCGGCTCGACCAGGTAGCGGATCTTGGCCGGTTCGGGATCGCCGGCAACCGGCGGGCCCGTATAGCCCTTGCCCATGAACTCGTCGCTGGTCGAAAGGATGTCGACGTTGAAGATGGTGAAGGGCAGCGTGGCGCCCGTGCCCCAGCCGGCGTGGAAGACGTAGTTGCCGGGCGGGTACTGGAAGTGCGGCGAATACGATTCGGTGACGTCGACCGGATCGTCCTCGCAGTAGTAGACCGTGTAGGTCACGACGAACTCGGAGGGCTGCGTGTTGAAGAGCCCCGCAAAGAAGCCGGGGTAGGGGAAACAGTCGTTCGGGTTCGGCGAGAGGATCTGCGCGGTGATGTTGCAGACGTCCTGGCCGAGGACCGCGAAGATCAGCATCCAGGGCGTGGTCCATTCATCGACCGTTGCGCCGCCGCTCTGCCCGCCGCTGATGATGTAGCCGGCCGCGCCGGTATCGGGATCCATGTCGATGTAGCCGGTGCCGGACCAGTCGAAGTAGGTGATGGGTGCGCGCGGGATCGTCACCTCGTGGCCCTGCGCGAGCGCGGCGGTGACGGCATTCACGACGGCAGGAGGCTGCGACATCGTCGGGCAGTCGGTGGCGATGCTCGTGATGATGCGGCAGATCGTCACGCCCATGTCGCTGGCCAGCTCGAGGATCTTGATGGTCGAGACCGCTTCCTCTCCGTAGAGGTCTTCGAAAACGCGGTTCTCCAGGATCGATGCGTCGGCGCCCGCAAGGACGAAGAAGGGCTTCTCCTTGCTCTCGTCACCGTCGATCGCGTGCGGTCCTAGGATCTTGCGATCGGCGTCGACGACCAGGCCCTTCCACTCCCACGCCACCGGCGTGCCCTGAAATGTGTACGAGACGGCGACCACGTTCTCGACGATGGCGTCGGAGACCGCGGTGGTCAGCACCATCTTCTGGGTCTGTGCCACCGTCAGTCCGGACCGATCGACGCGGTCCAGATAGGTCATCGCCGTGCGGTAGAGCTTCTCGCCGGTGAGCGCGTCGGCGTCGGGCAACGCCTCGTCCGGGCCGTTCTGCAGCGCCTCGGGCGCCACGCTGAAAGTATCGATGCCGATGCCCTGATAGGTGCCGGCCGTGATGACGTTCTGCACCACGGGGACGACATTGTTCTCTTCGGCGGGCGTCAGGAAATGGATGTCCGAATTGTGCAGCTCGCCGGCACCGACGGCATTGCCGGTGGCCACCGCCACGCCCTCGATCCGGAGCACGGGCTTCAGATCGATCAGGTCAGGCGGGGTCAGGTAGAGCTGGCCGTAGAAATCGACGGCGGCCTGATCGGCGGGCGTTGCCGGCACGTACGAGATCGTCGTGCGCCGGCTGGCGATGGCCGGAAGATCGACTGTGTGGTCGAGCAGCGTAACGCCGCCGTCATGGATGTGGAAGCGGATGCGATGCCGGTCCGAAGCGGCGATGGCTGCCGACTCGGTTGCGGGCTCGAGCTGCGTGAATGGCAGCGAGCCCGCCAGCAGGCCGATGGTGTCGGCCCGGATCACGCCGGCGTGGAAGACGTCCTCGGGAAACTCGAGCTCGGGATGCTCGGCAGCAACATAGGCCTCGATCTGCTGAAGGTAGAGCTCGACCGGGCTCGGCTCGTGAAACGTCGAGATGTAGTCGTCGATGAACGCCTGCGCGTCGAAACCCATCTCTTCGGGGATGTCGACCGATGGCGGGAAATCGGAGAGCTTGAAGCTCGGATCCAGATCGACCCACGCCTTGGCCGAATCGTCGTTGGCCACACCGCGGTAGTTGCCGTACGGCACGTAGGCGCTCACCCAGACGTGGTCGAAGCCGATGTGCGTGATCTGCTGCCCGGTGGCGAAAGCAGTCGGGTTCATGCCGGCCGTCGCCAGGATGTTGGCCGCCGTTGCGGCATCGGTGACACCGAGCCATCCCTTGACCTGCTCGGCGGTCATCAGCACCGGCGCGCGAACGTAGCGGGCAGGAATGTCGGCGGCCCGCAGCAGCGCGATCAGGGCCGAGGCCAGATCGTAGTCGTTGCCGCCCGCTACCAGCAGCGTCTCGCGCGAGCCCTTGCGCGAGCCCGGATACGGCTCGAACCGGAAGTTGTCGCGAACGTGAAGGTAGATGGCGCGTGCGTCGTTGCCGAGCTGGCCGGCCAGCGCCACCGCCTCGTCGGAAAGATCGACGTCGGCGGTCGCAGCGAGATCGTCCGCCACGGGCGCGCCGCCGCGTGCGACTGCACCGCCGTCGCCAGGAGGCTCGAGCGTCCCGATGGCGGTTCTCGCCTTGGCCTCGGAGATGTCGCGCACCGGCGCATCGCGATTGGCCGCTGCGAACGGCAGCGAGTCCCGGCTGAGGAAACGCTCGGGATCGCGCATGGGGTGGCGGCCCAGATGCCGGCGTGCATCGCGAACCGCGTTCTCCAGATCGAAGGCGCCGCGGCCGCGCGCCGCGCGATCCACTTCCGCTAGCCCCGCATCCAGGATTTCGAAGTCGGCCTCGTGAATCCGGACCGTGGCGTGATGGCGCTCCAGGATGATCGCCGGCAGCCCGGCATCGATCAGACCGGCTTCACGCTCGGCGAAACGCGCGCGCATCTGCGCGTCCAGGTCGCGCAGCCGCTGGGCGGCGGCGCGCAGCTCGGTGCCCAATTCCTCGACGGACTCGCCAGCGCCGAGTTTCGCGCTCATCGCGGCGAGCAAGGCTTCGACCGTTGCGGCTTGCTTGGCGAAATCCTGTTCGACTGCGAAAGCGGGAAGCTTGGAGGAGGCGGCCGCGGCAGGACCGGCCGCGGACGTGCCCAGCAGCAGCACTGCGAAGAGCAGCGCCACGATCGATCGTCGCCGAAACGGCGGCGTGGAGACAGCGGGCAACATGCGGGGCGCCAGCTTTACGGGACTTGGTCCCTCGCCGTCAACCCTGTTGTGTCACCGAGATGCAGTCTGTGATCGCGAGCGTCCATTCTATGGCCACGACGAGTTTCGAGACGGCGACCTGTGCAGCAAGGAGAACGGGTACGCATGCGGCTTGCTCCGCGCGCAGGCCCTCGAAACGCTGCAGTCGGCTGCGCTGCCGCTTGCGCGGTTGGCGGACTCCCTTGAGGCGAACCGGACAATGTTTCGCCTGGACGGAGCTTGCCAGGGCATGCCATGAATCGTTGTTGAGTCGCCCAACTCGGGTCACCCTATTAGCGATGCGAGCGGGCTCGTGGGGACCATGATGACTGTCTCATCGAGGGGGAAAGTTCTCTGAAGCTCGCTGCCCCAATTGCCAGCGGAACCCGGCTGTTCCTCCTGGTCATCTGTCCTTTCATCCTGACCCTGGCGTGCCTTCTGGTGTTCTCTGCGGTGAGCATGGACATCCTGACCGCGCTGCGCGCCTACGTGACCGGCGAGGGGATGTGGTCGAAGGCGCAGAAGCAGGCGGTCTACAACCTGCAACGCTACGCCCAGCTTCGCGACGAGGAGGAGTTCCAGCGCTACCTCAAGGCGATCGCGGTTCCACTCGGCGACCGCAAGGCTCGCGAGGAGCTCGAGAAGCCAGAGCCCGACTATGCGGTGGTCAGGCAAGGTTTTCTCGAAGGCCGCAACGATCCGGCCGACATCGACGGCATGATCATGCTGTTCCGCCGCTTCCGGAACGTCAGCTTCGTAAGTGCTGCCATCGACATCTGGCAGGAGGCCGACCAGCACATCGTCAAGCTGACCCAGCTCGCCGAGGATCTCCGCGCCGAGGTCAGCAAGGAAAGCCCGGATCCGGCGCGCGTTGCCGTGCTGCTGGCGCAGATCGATCGCACCGGGCGCATCCTGACGCCGCTCGAAGACGCGTTCTCCTACACCCTCGGCGAGGCCTCGCGGCAGACCCAGCAGCTGCTGGTGCTGATGCTGACAGTGGCCACCTTCGTCCTGACTGCGCTCGGGGTATGGATCACCCGTGCTGCGTTGCAGGAACGCGAGCGCTATCAGATGGCGCTGCGCCAGAGCGAGGAGCGCTACCGATCGACGTTCGAGGCGAGCATCGATCCGGTCCTGGTCGCACACAAGGAAGGCGGCATCGTCGCGGCCAATCCCGCCGCCTGCCGCGCCTTCGGTTACAGCGAAGCCGAGCTGCGAGCACTGCCGCGCGGCGCAGTGCTCGCCGACCCGGCGGACCTGCAGCGGGCGATCGAGCAGCGCACCACCTCGGGTTCGTTCAAGGGCGACATGGTGTTCCGGCGCAAGGACGGCAGCACTTTCGTCGGCGAGGTTTCGTCGGCGACGTTCGTGGATCTTTCGGGCGAGGAGCGGGCCAGCGTCAGCATTCGCGACATCACCGAACGCACGCGCGCGGAGGAGGAGATCCGCCGTCTCAATGCCTCGCTGGAGCAGCGCGTCAGCACGCGCACGGCCGAGCTCGAGAGCGTCAACCGCGAGCTGTTCGCGTCCAACCGCGAGCTCGAGGCCTACAGCTACTCGATCTCGCATGACCTGCGGCTTCCGCTGCGCGCCATGAGCGGTTTCAGCGAAATGCTCATGAGCGAGTACGGCGACAAGCTCGACGACCGCGCCAAGGGCTATTTGAAGAGGGTGCGCGACGCGAGCCAGCGCATGGGCCGCCTGATCGACGATCTGCTCAACCTGGCGCGCTACACGCGCCAGCGCATCGTGCCGGCCGAGGTCGATCTGTCCTCCGCCGCCAACCGCATCATCGAGGAGCTGCGCCGCGAGCATCCTGGCCGCAAGGTCGACGTTCGGGTGGAACGCGATCTGGCCCGCGCCTACGGCGACACCGGCCTGATCCGCGTCGCGCTCGGCCATCTGCTCTCCAACGCGTGGAAGTTCACGGCCGAGACCGACGACGCGGTGATCGAGCTCGGCGCCTACGTCGAGAGCGACGAGACCGTCTACTACGTCCGCGACAACGGCTGCGGTTTCGACATGCAGTTCGCCGACAAGCTGTTCGGCGTCTTCAATCGCCTCCACGCACCCGACGAGTTCGAAGGCACTGGCATCGGCCTGGCCACCGTCCAGCGCATCATCGCCCGCCACGGCGGCCGCGTGTGGGCGCAGGCCGCGCCCGGGCAGGGCGCTACGTTCTTCTTCACGCTGCCGACGTTTACGGGGCGCAGCAACGCCGCGCGCACGAACGCGGCGTAGCGACGACAGCGGGCGAGCTGCCACGTCGCGGCAGAGCCGACGCGGGTTCCAAAACCAACGCGGGCAACACTCGTGCGCGGTCGGCGAGAGTGGGTGAAATGCCAGGCGCGCGGCGAGGTGGACGCGTAGGCGGGCTCGTGGCCCGCTGGAGCGGCCGGCTGGTCGCGCAACGACGCAGATCGCCCGCTATCGACGGCCGCCGGGCAGCGAACCGCCACCTTGCCCGGACTTCTGCCCGGTGGTACCGACGCCATCGGATGTCTTACGAGGTAGTAGCGCGGCGCTGGCGGCCCCTCAGCTTTTCGAGCGTGGTCGGGCAGTCGCATGTCACGACCACGCTGGCCAACGCCATCAAGCGCGACCGCGTTCCTCATGCGTTCCTGTTCACGGGTACGAGAGGCGTCGGCAAGACCACCGTTGCGCGGCTGCTGGCGCGCGCGCTGAACTGCTCGAACCGGCAGGGGGCCGAGCCCTGCAACGAATGTCCGTCGTGCACGCAGTCGCTGGCCGGGGTTTCGGTGGACACGGTCGAGATCGACGGCGCCTCCAATCGCGGCATCGGCGAGGTGCGCCAGCTCATCGAGGCGGCGCAGTACCGTCCGGCGGTCGGCCGCTTCAAGGTCTACATCATCGACGAGGTCCACCAGCTCTCCAAGGAGGCGTTCAATGCGCTCCTGAAGACGCTCGAGGAGCCGCCCTCGCACGTCAAGTTCATCATGGCCACCACCGAGACGCACAAGCTGCCGGCCACGGTGCTGTCGCGGTGCCAGCGCTACGACTTCCGGCGCCTGGGCGAGGAAGAGATCACCGAGCAGCTGGCGCGCATCACCAGCAGCGACGGGCTTCCCATCAGCCGCGATGCACTGGCGCTGCTGGCGCGCGAGGCCGACGGCAGCATGCGCGATGCGCAGTCGCTGCTGGAGCAGGTGTTGTCGGGCGCCGACGGCGAGCTCTCGGCCGACGACGTCGCGCGCGTGCTTGGGGTGGCCGGTACCGGTCTGGTAGCCGGCTGCGTGGAGGCGGTGCTGCGAGGCGACGCCTCGCGGATCGTCGAGCTCATCGGAGAGGTTCGCCGCTACGGCTACGATGCCGAAAAGCTCATCGGCGAGGTTCTCGAAGCGATACGGCACGTGACCGTCGCCGCCGTTGCCGGTCCTGCCGCTCTGGGCGAGAACGTGCCCGAGGCGCAGCGCTCGCTCGCCACCGAGCTTCGCAACCAGCGAAGCGTCCTGGACCTGCAGCGGATCTTTTCGTCGCTGCTCAACACGGCATCGGACCTGCGACGCGGCACGCATCCTGACTTGGTGCTGGAGATGGGCCTGCTCAAGGTCGCCTCGCTGGAGCCGGTGTCGTCGGCAGCCGAGATCCTGGCGCGGCTCGGCGCCATGGGCGAGCAGGAACGAACCGCGGCGACTCGTCCCGTCGCGTCGCCGCCGGGGCGTTCCGCGGCATCGCAGCAGGAAGCTCGCGGTGCGGGGTCCTCGGGTAGTTCGAGCCCGGCCATGCGACAATCCGCGCCGGCGCCGCAGCGTCCCGCGTCGCAGCCGCAGCCGCGCGGCGAGACCGCGCGCAGCGCCACCGACCATTCGTCGCTGCCGCCCGCGCATACGGCGGGCTCATCCGATCTTTGCGCGGCAGCGCCTGCCGGCGACGCGGGCGAGCGTCTTCCGCTTGCGGGAACCAGGATTCCGGCCCAGCCCGAAGTCTGGGACGGACCCGAAGGCCAGCCCATCGAGCCGATCTCCGAAGAGGAAGCGGCGGCGCATCGCTGGGAGGCTTTCGTCAACGATGCGCGCGCGCGATTCGGCCTGGACCTCTACGTGACGCTGACCAACTGCAAGGCCACGCGCATCACGCCGACGCATCTGGACCTGTGGCCCACCTCCAGCGCCGTGCGTCCGGACAAGCTGCAGAACCCCACGGTGATGTCGCGCATCACCGAGCTGGCCCGCGTGCATTTCGGGCCCGACGTCAAGGTCGCCATCTCCGACAGCGGCGGCGGCGAAGGCGTCAGCGTGCAACGAATCGAGAATGAACGCATCGCGCGCAAACAGGCCGAAGCGCTCGCCGACCCCCTGGTCGGCAGGGCGGTGAGCGAGCTTGGCGGGCGCGTGACCAAGGTTTCCGTCCTCGACGAGTAGGACGAGCAAAGGAGTACGACCGTGGCCGAAGAGCCCTCCATGATGCAGATGCTGAAGCAGGCCCGTGGCCTGCAGAAGCAGATGAAGCAGATCCAGAAGAAGGTCGAGAAGAAGGATGTCTCGGCCACCGGTGCCGACGGCAAGATCGAAGTGGTGTGCAGCGGCAAGCTCGAGATCAAGCGCATCCTGATCGATCAGGCGCTGCTCGAGAGTCCCGACAAGCGCCAGCTCCAGGACGCGCTGGTCAAGGCGGTCAACGGCGCGATCTCGAAGGCGCAGAACCTGATGGCCGTCGAGATGCAGAAGATCGCCGGCGACATGGGACTGCCGGGCGGCGAGGATGCGCTCGGAATGGGCGAGGACGACGACAAGGACGAAGCGGGCGCCGAGAGCGGTGCCGGCGGAGGCCGGTTGCGTCGCTGGCTCGGGCGCTAGCCGTCAGGCGGAGAGCAAGTGGCCTACACGCCGGCGCTGCAGGCGCTCATCCAGCTGTTGAGCAAGCTTCCCGGGATCGGGGAGAAGAGCGCCGCGCGTCTGGCCTTCTTCATCCTGCGCGGCGATCAGGGCTACGCCAGCGAACTGGCGCGCGCCATCGAGATGGTCAAGACGCAGACGCGCTTCTGCAGCCGCTGCTTTGCGCTGACCGAGGCCGATCCGTGCCCGATCTGCGAAGATCTGCGCCGGGACCGGTCCATCCTCTGCGTGATCGAGGAACCGGCCGACCTGGTTTCGATCGAGCGCAGCCACGGCTTTGCCGGCACCTACCACGTCCTGCACGGTTCGATCTCGCCGCTGGACGGGCGCGGCCCCGAGCAGCTCCGCATCCGCGAGCTGATCGAGCGGCTCGGGCGCGAGAGCGTGCAGGAAGTCGTGCTGGCCACCAACCCGACCATCGAAGGCGAGGCGACAGCGGTCTATCTGGCGCGGCTGATCAAGCCGCTGGGGATTCGCGTCAGCCGCATCGCGCACGGAATTCCCGTCGGCGGCACTCTCGAGTACTCCGACCAGGTCACCGTCGGCCGCGCCCTCGAAGGCCGCCGCGAGATGTAAAGCGACTGCGCCCTTTTCCGTTCGGAAAGGGGTCTGTCCCTGCCGGTCGCGATGAAAAGGGGACTGTCCCCTTTACCTTCAGTCGCGCATCTCCAGGCCGCCGATGAAGTCCATCTTGCCGAGCTCGACGCCGTTGTGGCGCAGGATCGCGTAGACGTGGCAGACGTGGAAGTAGAAGTTCGGGATCGTGATCTCGTTCAGATAGACGTCGCCCGGGACCCACTTCCCCTGCATCCACGCCGGCGAGATGCGGATGTCGGCGGGCGTCTTGTCCGACGCCGGCTCGAACGTCTCGACGTAGCGCAGCGCCGTCTGGATGCGCGCGCGCAGCTCCTCGATCGTCCTCTCGGTGTCGGGATGGGAGGGAGGAGGCTGCTGCGACAGGTAGGCCGCGGCGTACTTGGCCTGGTCACACGCGGCCTGGACCTGGCGGATCAGGTCGTACTGATCGGGCGCCAGACGCGCGACGGCATACACTTCAGGATCGAAACCCTTCTTCTTGGCGTGCTCGACCGCCGTTTCGATCCAGCGGTCCATGTTCCTCAGCATCTTGGCGAACACCGCGATGGTTGCAGACGTATCCACGAGGGTCTCCTTTGTTGCAGCGGCCGCAGGCGGCCACGCCTCACCCGGTAACGATCGATGCCGCACCGTAGCCGACGGTCGTTCGCGAACGGAATGCGGATGCCGAGATGGCCGAGACCGTGGGCGTTCGGGCAGGCTTCCCGCCGGCAGATTCTCGGGCCCGGCTAGTGGTGGCGCGGTTCAGGGACATCGATCCGGACGGGACGTTTTGCGACCCCGCGGCTTGACCTGGCAGCGCGAATGATAATTATTCGCAACCGATGCGGAACCGAGGCGATACCGAAGCATTGACGGGGAGCATGGCAGCGGCGTTTGCCCAGCGCTGCCGCGCTGCCGGCCTGGCCGATACTCCCCAACGGCGGGTGATCTATCGCTGCCTGGCCGAGAGCCACGACCATCCCACCGCCGAGGCCCTGTACCTGCGCGTCAAGCCGATGCTTCCCAAGGTCTCGCTGGCCACCGTCTACCGGAATCTCAAGCTGTTTGCGGAGGCCGGCATCGTCGACGAGGTCGCCACCGGCAGCAGCCTGGCCCGCTACGATGCCAACCAGGACCAGCACCATCATCTGATCTGCAAGTCCTGCGGCAGCGTTGCCGACTACTACGACGAGCGGCTCGATGGCGCGCGCGTGCTCGGCACCAAGTCGCTGCTGGACGGCTTCGAGGTCCACGGCGCCAAGGTCAATGTCTTCGGTCTGTGCAGCGGATGCCGCCAATCAGCCCGTATCAAGAGCGGCCGCGCCAGCGCGGCCGATGTCCGATCAACGAACGAGTGAACCAAGGGCCGCAGCACGCGGCATCGAGAAAAGGTGGAGGAACATTCATGGCCAATCTGAACGGAACCAAGACCCACGAGAACCTCAAAGCGGCGTTCGCCGGCGAGTCGCAGGCCAATCGTCGCTACCTGTACTTCG
>DASPNH010000017.1:0-4015 GCA_035626675.1 Binatia bacterium | reverse complement strand
GCGCAGGGTGAGTCGGCTCCTAAGGCGAGGCCGAAAGGCGTAGCTGATGGAAAACAGGTCAATATTCCTGTACCTCGCCGTGATGCGATGTGGGGACGGAGAAAGTTATGCAGGCCGGGTGTTGGTTGTCCCGGTTTAAGCAAGTAGGCGTGCCGCGTAGGCAAATCCGCGTGGCTTAGCCGAGATGCGAATACGACTGCCCTTCGGGGCGGGAAGCTGCAGATACTCTGCTTCCAGGAAAAGCCACTAAGCTTCAGTCACGGTGGGACCGTACCGAAAACCGACACTGGTGGGCGAGATGAATATTCTCAGGCGCTTGAGAGAACTCGGGAGAAGGAACTCGGCAAATTGACACCGTAACTTCGGAAGAAGGTGTGCCTCTAGTAGGTGAAGGCGTACAGCCGGAGCCCAATGAGGCCGCAGAGAATCGGTGGCTGCGACTGTTTATTAAAAACACAGCACTCTGCTAACACGAAAGTGGATGTATAGGGTGTGACGCCTGCCCGGTGCTGGAAGGTTAAGTGATGGGGTGCAAGCTCCTGATCGAAGCCCCAGTAAACGGCGGCCGTAACTATAACGGTCCTAAGGTAGCGAAATTCCTTGTCGGGTAAGTTCCGACCTGCACGAATGGCGTAACGCTGGCCACACTGTCTCCTCCCGAGACTCAGCGAAGTTGAAATGGTTGTGATGATGCAATCTACCCGCGGCTAGACGGAAAGACCCCGTGCACCTTTACTGTAACTTTGCATTGGACTGTGAACCGGTCTGTGTAGGATAGCTGGGAGACTTTGAAGCGGTGGCGCCAGCCATCGTGGAGTCGTCGTTGAAATACCAGCCTGACTTGTTTGCGGCTCTAACCTTGGCTCGTTATCCGGGCCGGGGACCGTGCATGGTAGGCAGTTTGACTGGGGCGGTCTCCTCCCAAAGAGTAACGGAGGAGTACGAAGGTACGCTTACCACGGTCGGAAATCGTGGCTCAATGTGCATTGGCAAAAGCGTGCTTGACTGCGAGACTGACAAGTCGAGCAGGTGCGAAAGCAGGTCAAAGTGATCCGGTGGTTCTGTATGGAAGGGCCATCGCTCAACGGATAAAAGGTACGCCGGGGATAACAGGCTGATCTCCCCCAAGAGTTCATATCGACGGGGAGGTTTGGCACCTCGATGTCGGCTCATCACATCCTGGGGCTGTAGCCGGTCCCAAGGGTATGGCTGTTCGCCATTTAAAGTGGTACGTGAGCTGGGTTTAAAACGTCGTGAGACAGTTTGGTCCCTATCTACCGTGGGCGTTGGAAGTTTGAGAGGGGCTACTCCTAGTACGAGAGGACCGGAGTGGACGCACCCCTGGTGTACCGGTTGTCACGCCAGTGGCATTGCCGGGTAGCTATGTGCGGAAGAGATAACCGCTGAAAGCATCTAAGCGGGAAACTTGCCTCAAGATGAGACTTCCCGGGGGCTTGACCCCCCTGAAGGGTCGTCCTAGACCAGGACGTTGATAGGCAGGGTGTGCAAGGGCCGTGAGGCCTTGAGCTAACCTGTACTAATTGCCCGTGCGGCTTGACCCTATAACCGTGAGCATCGCGATCGGTTATGGCATCGCGCGTGACGCGATCTCTACCCAGACGAGGCCTCGGCCTCCAAGACTTCAGTTCTTCAATCTTCTACCTGGCGGCCATAGCAGCCTGGAACCACGCCTTCCCATCCCGAACAGGACCGTGAAACGGGTCTGCGCCGATGATAGTGTGCAATCGCGTACGCGAAAGTAGGTTACCGCCAGACCATTCAGTCAAGAAAGCCCGGCCTCGAAAGAGCGCCGGGCTTTTTTGTTTCTACTTCGGCTGCGGCCGATCGAGAAAGCGCGCGAAGGCGTCGTCGGCGCCGAGCAGCCAGGTGCCGAGCTCGTCCAGGGTGTCGTCGCTCAGCTCGTCCGCGCCGAGCCGGAAGCGCAACGCGCCGGCGCGCCCGACGTTCTCCATTTCCACAATGAAGCCGGGCTCGGAATAATCCCCGCGCAGCACGATCTCGCAGACGAAGGGACCCGTGACCATGAGCTTCGCGTGCACCACCATGCCGAAATCGTTTCGCTTCTCCAGCGCTTCGTAGCGCACCTCCAGCTTGTCGAGCCGCTGCCGGATCTTCGGCAGCTGCTCACCCGAGACCTCGAGCCGTTCCGGGCGCGCGAACGCGACTTTGAGCCTGAACACCACGTAGTCGAACCGCTCCTCGCCGTTCAGGCGACGGAAGCGGTAGTCGGCGAGGCCCTCCCAGAGGGAAAGTCCGGAAGCTTCGCCGAAGTAGATCGCGCCGAAGCGGCGCTTGGAAACCGGGCGCGCGCCGCGCAGCATGGCGCCGAATTGCCCGAGGTAGCGGAATGCCGCGCGCAGGCGATCGTCGATGTGCTTCTCCATGGCGGCTTTCCGGGACCGCTCGTCGACTACCGGGCGCAGCGCCGCCTGCTGCTGGAGCAGCTCCAGCGCGCTCGGGCGACGCGCGGGTGCTGGCGTGGGATCCGGCTTGGAAACGGGTGGCGGCGAGTTTTTCAGCGCGCTTTCGCGGATCCGCTGCTGCTCCTGCTCGGCGCGGACTCGCTCCTGCTCCTGCCGGTCGAACACCTGCGCAAACGCGTCGAGGTCCTCCATCAGTCGCGAGCGGGTCGCGTCCATCGCCGGCGCCGGCCGCGCCGAGCCTGCGTGCAGCCGGCGCTCCTCGGCGCCGAGGGCCACCGTACCGAACGCGCCCGCGAGGCGCGTATTGCGCAACTCGTTCGCCATGTCGCCGGCGCGCTGGTAGCGATCCGCCGGGGACTTGGCGAGCGCCCGGTCCAGGATCCGGTCGAATATCGCGGGCAGCTCGCGATCGACCTCGCTCACCGGCCGATGGCGCTCGCCGGCGATGCGATGGAGCAGCGCCCAGACATTGGTATCCCCCGCGTGCTCGAACGGCGTGCGCCGCGCAAGCATTTCGTAGAGCACGACGCCGAGCGAGAACACGTCGGAGCGCGGGTCGATCGGCTGGCCGGTCACCTGCTCCGGTGACATGTACTTCGGCGAGCCGAGCGCGGCGCCGGTCTGCGTCATGGACGAAGAAGGCACGTGCGCGACGCCGAAATCGGTGAGCTTGGCGCGCCCGGCGGCGGAAACCATGATGTTCGCGGGCTTCACATCGCGGTGCACGATGCCGAAGCGCTGGGCGTGGTCGAGCGCATCGCCACCTGCGCCGCGATGTTCACGATGCTGGCAAGCGGCAGCCGGCCCGGATCGCGCAGCATCTGTTGCAGCGAGCGGCCTTCGAGCACCTCCATCGCGATGTACGCCACGCCGTCCTGCTCGCCGACGTCGAAAATCGTCACGATGCCGGGATGGTTGAGTCGTCCTGCGGACCGCGCCTCGCGCAGAAAGCGCTCGCGCACGTCGCCCATGACCTCCGCGGGCAGGTCGGGCAGCAACGTCTTGATTGCGACGTCGCGCTCGATCAAGGGGTCTTTGGCCAGATGCACCGCGCCCATCGCGCCGCGCCCCAGCTCGCCCATGATCAGATAGCGCCCGAATTTCTTTTGATTGCTCACGGCTTTGCCCCCGCGCGCTAGCTTCGCGGAAATTCGAACCCCGGGCAAGACTGACGGCTGTGAAGAACTGAAAGCGCCTTGGATACACAGGAGAGCCGGGGAGGCGTAGGCTGTGCGGCATGAAGATCGCCTGGCTCGCGATCGGATTCGCCTGGGCCGCCGTTTCGAGCGCCGAAACGCTTTATCGGCTGCCGTGGCCCGAGGGGCGTTCTTTCGTATTCACGCAGGTCCATGGCGGCAGGATCAGCTCCCATTTCACCAAGGCCACGCTGCACGCGGTCGACATCGCCATGCCGCAGGGCGTCCCGGTACTCGCGGCGCGTGAAGGCGTGGTGGAGGCGGTGGAGGCGCGCCACGGGGCGAGCCCTGAATCGGAGCCGGTCACGTTCGAAGGCAATTTGGTGCGCGTGCGCCACGCCGACGGCAGCGCGGCAACCTATGCGCACCTGATGC
>DASPNH010000016.1:0-17163 GCA_035626675.1 Binatia bacterium | reverse complement strand
GCAACGCCGACTGCACCTGCGCCTGCGACTTCCTCGATCCCAGCGCGTGCATGCATCCCTTCCCCAACGACTTCTTCACGATCCCCGACGATACGACGCCGACGGGACGGCGCGTGCACTTCTCGCTTGCAGGCATGCCGCGCAACGCATCCAGCAAACCGATCGACCCGCTCGACTATAACGTCGCCGACGGCTTCAGCCCCGGCGCCCTGATCACGCTGCAGGTACCGGGCGTCGACCTGGCGCAGACCGGTGCCGCACCCATCACCGACATCGAACGCTCCCTGGACGCGGATGCACCCATCGTCCTCGTCAACGCGGACACGCTCGAACATCACCTGTTCTGGGCCGAGCTGGATGCGATCGCGGCGTCCGACGAGGATCGCGCGCTGATCCTGCGACCCGCCGTGAACCTGGTGGAAGGCGGGCGCTACATCGTCGCGCTGCGCAACATGCGCGACTCCGCCGGCGCGCTGATCCCGCCTTCCGCCGATTTCCTCGGCTACCGCGACGCGACGCCCCTGGACACGGCTGCCAAGGAGGCACGCCGCGCCCACATGGAAGAGCTGTTCACGACGCTTGCCGCTGCCGGCGTCGCACGCGGCGACCTCTACCTTGCCTGGGACTTTACCGTGGCCAGCGCGGCCAGCACCACCAAGCGCCTGCTGCACATGCGCGACGACGCGTTCGCACGCCTGGGCTCGGCCGCACCGACCTTCGTGGTCACCAGCACGCAGGACGAGGTCGACGGCAACGTCTTCCGGAAGGTCGAAGGCACGTTCCTGATGGACCGTTATCCGATCTCGCCGCTGCCCGGCGGCCGCTTCCTCGTCGGGCCCGACGAGCTTCCGGTGCGGCAGCCCACGCCTCAGCACGCCAACTTCGTCTGCATCATTCCGCGCGCGGCGCTGGCAAGCGCGACGGCGACGGCGGTGCCGGCGCGCGCGTCGGTCTACGGTCACGGCCTGTTCGGTCAGGCCAGCGAGGTGACGGCCGGAAACGTCCAGGCGATGGCGAACGAGCACAACTTCGTCTTCTGCGCCACCGACTGGATCGGCATGTCGCTGACGGACATCCCGGCGGCGCTGGCCGCGACCGGCGATCTGTCGAATTTCGCGACGCTGCCGGACCGGCTGCAGCAGGCGGCGCTGAACTTCCTGTTCCTGGCGCGGCTCATGATCCATCCCGACGGATTCAGCTCGCACGTGGCCTTCCGCGACCTGCTCGGCAATCCCGTTCTGGATACCAGCAACGTCTTCTATGACGGCAACAGCCAGGGCGGAATCGCCGGCGGCATGGTGATGGCGGTGTCGCAGGACATCCGACGCGGAGTGCTGGGAGTGCCCGGCATCAACTACAGCACGTTGCTGACGCGCAGCGTGGACTTCGATCAGTTCGCGATCCCGCTGTACGCCGCCTACCCCGACGAAATGGAGCGCTCGCTGCTGCTCTCGCTGATCCAGATGCTGTGGGACAGGGGAGAGCCCAACGGCTACGCCCATCACATGACCGGCGATCCGCTGCCCGGAACGCCCACGCACGAGGTCCTGCTGCACGAGGCGTTCGGCGATCATCAGGTCGCCAACATCGCGACCGAAGTGCAGGCTCGCACGATCGGGGCCAGCGTGTATCAGCCCGCACTGGCGCCGGGGCGTCATTCGGACGTGGATCCCTTCTTCGCCATTCCCGCCATCGCCGCGTTTCCGTTCGAAGGCTCGGCGCTGGTGGTTTGGGACAGCGGCACGCCCACGCCTCCCATCACCAACACGCCGCCGCGCGACGGCTCCGACCCGCACGGCCGGCCGCGCAGCACGCCCTCTGCGCGCGTGCAGAAATCCGAGTTCCTGCGCGCAGACGGCGCCGTGGTCGACGTCTGTTCGGGCGCGCCGTGTCTCGCGCCGTGAGGCGCAGCAGCGGGCGCGCACCCGCGCTGCCGGCCCCGTAGCGGCGGCGCAACGAATAATCGCGCGCATCCGGCAGTCGCCACTTACGACGCTGCGCGTTCTCAGACGCACTCGCGCAACGCAAGGAGCAACCATGAGCAATCGATCGCAGACGCACGTCGCATCCCGGCCCGATCCGAGCACGACCGGTCACCGGTCTGGGCAGGAATACGAGTACGGAGAGACGCCGGAGACCGGGCTGGGCGGGGGTGGCAAGGGAGCCGACCCATCCAAGCAGAACGCGCGGCACTCAGACGAAACCACCTCGGAGAAGGCTCGCGAGCAGCCGGCGGGATCGACCCAGCAGGTCGGCGGCTCCAGTGAGAATGCGGGCCTGGCGCGCGACCGCGAGGCGCACGCGCAGACTGACGAGGACAATCCGGCCGCCAAGGGCGGGCGTCGAAGCCAGCATGACGGCGCGCGAACCTCGCCGGATGATTCATCGAGTTCGCGCGGCGTGTCCGACGAGGAGATCTTCGACCGCTGAGGCCGCGCGTCTTGACGCTGGCAGGACACGGACATACGACGACCGGCGTTGAGGCTTGCCTGACAGGAGCGCCAGGTGGTCGATGACGAGAAGCTCGAGGATGGTGAGGAGAAAATCGCCGCCGAGACGGTCGCGGCGGAACTTCCCGAGCCGGGGCTTCCGTTTCCGGTCGTAGGCGTGGGTGCATCGGCAGGCGGGCTCGAGGCGTTCACCGAATTGCTCGAAGCGCTGCCGGCCGACACCGGGATGGCTTTCGTGTTCGTCACGCACCTGTCTGCGACGCAACCGAGCCAGCTGACCAAGATACTGGCACGGGTCACCTCGATGCCGGTTGTCAAGGTGGAGGGGAAGCCCGCCGTACGGCCAGACACCGTCTATGTCATTCCACCGGGCCGCATTCTGCATGTGGAAGACGGCCACCTGCGACTGACCAGACGCGATCTCGCGGATGGTCCGCCGCGACCTGTCGACGATTTCTTCCGAACACTGGCGCAGCATCAGGGCCGGCGCGCCATCGGCGTCGTGTTGTCGGGCACCGGTCACGACGGCACCGTCGGTCTGGAAGAGATTCAAGGGGCAGGCGGCTTCGCTTTCTGCCAGGACGAGTCCGCGCTGCACGATGGCATGCCGCGCAGTGCGGCCGCTGCCGGCTGCGTCGATCTGGTCCTACCGCCGCAGGAGATCGCGCAGGAACTCGTGCGGATGGCCCGACATCCGTACGTCGGCCGCGACAGCCTGGAGGACGAGGAGCGCAGGAGCCGCCGCGACATCGCCCAGATACTCGCGCTCATCGAGAGCAACCTAGGAGTCGACTTCACCGCGTACAAGATCAGCACGCTGTTTCGCCGCACGACGCGCCGCATGGTGCTGCACAAGCTGCAGAATCTTCGTCAGTATCTGCAGCTGCTGCGTTCGAGCCCCGTCGAGATCGAGGAGCTGTTCCAGGACATCCTCATCAACGTCACGAGGTTCTTCCGCGATCCCGAAGCCTTCGAGACGATGAAGGCCGGCATCCTGCCCAAGCTGGCGGCGGATCGCGGCAGGGACGATCCCTTGAGGATCTGGGTGCTCGGCTGCTCGACCGGAGAGGAAGCGTACTCGCTGGCGATCCTGTGCGAGGAGTTCGCGCGCGAGCTCGGACGCCCGCTGCCGGTGCGGATCTTCGCCACCGATCTGAACCAGGCCGGGATCGAGAAGGCGCGCGCCGGCGTCTATCCGAAAAGCATCGAGAGTGACGTCTCGCCCGAACGACTGCGCGAGTTCTTCGTCGCGGCCGACGGCGGCTATCGCGTGAGCCGGGCCATCCGCGAGATGTGCGTGTTCGCCCCCCACAATGGCCTGACCGAACCTCCGTTCTCGCACATGGACATCGTCAGCTGCCGCAACATGCTGATCTATCTCGATCGGTCCCTGCAGGAGCGGCTCCTGCCGCTGCTTCACTATGCGTTGCGGGCCGACGGGCTGCTGTGGCTGGGCGCATCCGAGGCGATCGGCAGCTTCAGCCACCTTTTCGAGACCTGCGACGCGCGGCTGAAGATGTATCGAAAGCGCGGCAGTTCCGCCGTGTCCGGCCTCCCGCTCAGTGTCCCCTCGTCCGTGCCATCGAAATTCGCGGCTCTCCATCCGCAAGGTTCGCCACCGGCAAGGCTGAGCGAGCCGCACAGGGACGCCGACCGCATCCTGCTCACTCGCTTCGTTCCCGCCAGCGTCCTGACAAACAGCGACCTGGAGATTCTTCAGTTTCGCGGTGACACCAGCGCTTTCCTGACACCCGCGCCGGGACGGGCCTCGCTGAACCTGTTCAAGATGGTGCGCGAGGAATTCACCCTCGCCGTGCGCAGCGCGTGCGACAACGCGCGGCGCGACGGTATGGCCGTGCGACACGAGGTGGTACCGCTGACCGGTGAATCGGGCTGCGACAAGGTGACGATCGAGGTCATCCCGATCCGTTCCGGCCCGGGCACCGAGGTGCACTACCTGATCGTCTTCTCGCGCGGCGACGCCGAAGCCGGCGCCCCGGCGCCCACGTCGGTCCATGCTTCGGACGAGGAGGCACAGCGGCTCAGGGACGAGCTGGCGACCACGCGCGAGTACCTGCGATCGGTGATCGAGCAGCAGGAGGCCGCCTACGAAGAGCTGCAATCCGCCAACGAAGAGGTTCAGTCCGCCAACGAGGAGCTGCAGAGCACCAACGAGGAGCTGCAGACTTCCAAGGAAGAGATCGAGTCCAGCAACGAGGAGCTGGCCACCGTCAACGAGGAGCTGCACAACCGAAACCAGGAGCTGAGCCGGAGCAACGACGACCTGGTCAACCTTCTGACCAGCGTGCGCACGCCGATCGTCATGCTCGATTCCGACCTTTGCATCCGCCGTTTCACGCCGATGGCCGAGAAGATCCTCAACCTGCGTGCCGTGGACGTCGGCAGGCCGATCGACGAGATCAAGCTCGGCCTGAGCGTGGAGGACCTTCAGCCTGTCGTCGCGGAGGTGATCCACAGGAACTTCGTCCGCGAGATCGACGTCAAGGACAGGCACGGCCTCTGGTACTCGCTGCGGGTGTCGCCCTACCGCACGTTCGAGAACGAGATCGCCGGCGCCGTCCTGCTGCTCGTCGACATCGACATCATCAAGCGCGCCCGTCAGTACGCCGAAGCCATCGTCGCGGCCGTCGCCGAGCCTCTGGTCGTGCTGGATGCCGACCTGCGCGTGCAGAAGGCCAGCCACCTGTTCTACCAGGCCCTGCACATGTCGCCAGAGCAGACCGAGCTCGCGCCGTTTCCCGAGATCAACGGCGGCCAATGGAACACGCCGGAACTGCGCCGTGCCATCGACGAGGTCCGCTATACCGGCGGCCGCATCCTGGATTTCGAGCACGTAATGGTTACCCGCGACGGAGTGCGCCGGACGATGCTGCTCAACGCCCAGCGCCTGACGCAGGAAGACGGCAGCCTCTCGATCGTGCTGACGATCAAGGACATCACCGACCGCAAGAACCTGGAGGAGACGCTACGCTCGCGCGTCGAGCAGCTGGCGCAGGCCAACCGTCGCCAGAACGAATTCCTTGCCATGCTCGCTCACGAGCTGCGCAACCCGCTGGCCGCTCTGCGCAGCGGTACCCAGGTGCTGGAGATGGCCAGCGGCGACGCCGAGACTGCGGCGCGTACGCGCGCCATGATGCAGCGCCAGGTCGCCAACATGGCTCGCATGATCGACGACCTGCTCGACGTCTCGCGGATCACCAGCGGACGCATTCAGCTGCGCCTGGAGCCGATCGACCTGGTGCAGGTCGTGGAGCGCTGCTGCGATACGATGCGGCCGGTGCTGGAAGGCCGCGGACAGACCCTGCATTACCACTGCGGCGCCGGCCCCACACTTGTCGACGGCGATCCGGTGCGGCTCGAGCAGATCCTCGGCAACCTGCTCAACAACTCCTCCAAGTTCACGCACGACGGCGGCACCGTTTGGGTCTCGCTCGATCAGGACGAGGACGACGACAAGCGTACGACGGCCATCGTCCGCGTGCGCGACGACGGTGTCGGGCTGGCGGCCGAGATGGTCTCCCGCGTCTTCGAGCCGTTCATGCAGGTCCAGCGCTCCAGCGGAAGCAGCGGGGGACTGGGTATCGGCTTGACGCTGGTGCGCCGGCTCGTCGAGCTGCACGGCGGCACGATCCAAGCGTCGAGCGACGGGCTCGGCTCCGGAAGCCTGTTCGAAGTGCGACTTCCCATGCGCCGCATCGACACGAGCGCCAGTGCTCCGATACGCGGCGACGGTAGCAGGCGCACCGCTTCCCTGCGCGTGCTGGTCGTCGATGACAACGTCGACGCTGCCGAGAGCCTCGCCATTCTCCTGCGCCTCTCCGGCCATGAGGTTCGTACCGCGCATGACGGTGAAACGGCGATCGAGACGGCTGCGCGTTTCGATCCCGACGCCATGCTCCTCGACATCGGACTGCCCGGAATCGACGGTTACCACGTGGCAAAGCGGGTCCGACGCAGTCCCGATCGCAAGAAGACGATGCTGATCGCGCTGACCGGGTATGGCCAGAAGGAGGATCGGGAGCGCAGCGCTGAAGCGGGCTTCGACGTCCACCTGATGAAGCCGGTCGATCTGGCCCAGGTCGAGAGAACGCTGGAGGACCTCATGCAGCGTCGCGACGGCGGTCCCGGCGGCCAGACCGAAACGTAGGCGAGGCTGGACCCGCCGCCGCGACACAGTACCCTGCGGCATGCTTCGAGCTGCAGCCGGCGCGATCCTCGTCGTGATCTTTCTGATCGTTCCCTTGTTTCTCCACTTCACGCAGAAGCGGCACAACGAGCTGCCCTTCCGGATCGAGACGGAGTTCCCCGCCGATCGCGCCCTGGTCGGAGGCGAGGTCTACGCTTCGACGCTGGCGGCGCTCCTGGCGCACGAGCTCGAAAGCTCCACCGGATGGCGGCCCAACGATTTCTTCCTGTGGGGACCGGGGCTGACTGCCGACAACAATTCGAACCGTCAGCTCGGCATCATCCAGGCGCTGCGCGACAGCACGCGGGTGTTCCGCGATCATCTGACCAAGGTTTCGGCCAGCGAGTACGATCAGAACCTCGTCGACGCCGACACGCGCCTGCGCAACGACGAGCACAAGTTCTGGTTTCCTTCGGCCGAGTCACGCTTCCGCGACGGCGTCCAGTCGCTGCGCGCGTACGTGGCAGGGCTGTCGGCGACCCCGCCGGCGTCCAAGCCGATCAATCGTCGCAACGTCGAGCTCATCCGCCTGTTCCAGACCTGGACCGACATGCTCGGCGACGCGCACGCCAATCTGCTGCGCGAGGACGTCGGCTTTCTGCAGACCGACGACCACTTCTACCACGCGCAGGGCATGGCCCACGTCATGTTCCATCTGACCATGGCGCTGCGACGCGAGTACCAGGAGTCGCTGGCCGGCCGCGAAGCCGTCCTCGAGCTGTTCGACCACGTCGCGCACTCGCTTCGCGAAGCCGCCTGGATCAAGCCCCTGGTCGTCATGGACGGGAGCCCGGGCGGCCTCTTCGCCAACCACCGCCGCAATCTGGACGTCTTCATCATCGACGCCCGCCAGCTCATGTACACCATCCGCGAAGAGCTCGAGAAGTAGCCCGACCCCTTCTGGCCGCCACCTGCCTTGGCTAGAATCCAGTCGATGGCCGGCTCGCACGACCCGCAGCAGTCGCGCAACAGCGCGACCGACTTCGCCGCGCTCTTCGATCGCGCCTCCGACGGCGTGGTGATCCTGGACGACGAGGGGCGCTACGTGGATGCGAATCCGGCCGCCTGCGCAATGAACGGCGTCGAGCGCGCGCAGGTGCTGGGCATGCGCATCGGCGCCGGCTCGGGAGCGTTCGGCTCAGCCGAGCAGTTCGCGCGGGTCTGGCAAGGCTTTCTTCGCGACGGCGAGCTGGCCGGCGAGCTGCGCCTGCACCGCGGTGACGGCAGCGTGCGCGACATCGAGTACCGCGTCACCGCCAGCTTCGTGCCTCATCGCCATCTGGCCATCCTGCGCGACGTCACCGACCGCAAGCGCTCGGAGCGCCGCCTGGCCGCGCAATATGCGGTCACGCACATCCTTGCCGAGTCCGAGTCTCTTGCCGCTGCCGCGCCGCGCCTGCTGCGGGCTATCTGCGCATGCCTGGAATGTACGGTCGGCGATCTGTGGTCGGTGGACCCGGGCGCGGGCGTCATGCGCTGCATCGAGATATGGCACGACGGCAACGCCGGCATTCCCGATTTCACGCAGGCCACGCGCGCTTTGACGTTGGAGCATGGCCGCGGCCTGCCCGGACGCGTGTGGGCCTCCGCGCGGACGGTGTGGATCGCCGACGTCACCACCGATCCCGATTTCCCGCGTGCAGAGGCTGCCGCACGCGAGAACCTGCACGGCGCGTTCGCGTTCCCCGTCATGGCCGGCGGTCGCGTGATGGCCGTGCTCGAGTTCTTCAGCTCCCTGATCCGCCCGCCCGACGACGACGTCGTGCAACTGCTGTCGGTCATCGGCAGCCAGATCGGTCAGTTCCTGGAGCGCAAGCTGGCACAGGAGTCGGTGCGGGAGGCCGACCGCCGCAAGGACGAGTTCCTGGCCATGCTCGCGCACGAGCTGCGCAATCCGCTGGCGCCGATCCGCAACGCCGTCGAGGTGGTCTCGCTGCTCAGCGGCGACAATGCCGAGGTACGCCGCGCCAGCGACATCGTGGCGCGCCAGGTCGACCACATGACCCGTCTCATCGACGATCTCCTGGACGTCTCGCGCATCACGCGCGGAGCCATCACGCTGCGCCGGTCACGGATACCTTTGCAGGCCGTGCTGACCCGCGCGCTCGAGATCTCGGCGCCGCTCCTGAGCGCGCGTGGCCACGACGTCGAAGTGCGCGTCCCCGACGATCCCGTCCATGTCGACGCCGACGCCGTGCGCCTGGAGCAGGTCGTCGCCAACCTGCTCAACAACGCCGCCAAGTACACCGAGAGCGGCGGCCGCATCACCGTACAGGTCGAGGTGGAGGGCGATCAGGTGGTCGTGCGGGTGCGCGACAACGGCATCGGCATCTCGCGCGAGATGCTGCCGATCGTCTTCGATCTGTTCGCGCAGGCCGACCGGTCTCTCGAACGGACGCAGAGCGGGCTCGGCATCGGCCTGACGCTGGTGCGAGCACTCGTGGAGTTGCACGGCGGAAGCGTCCACGCGCTCAGCGAAGGCCTGGGACAGGGAAGCGAGCTCATCGTGAAGCTGCCCTTGCGGGCGCCGCAGTAGCGGCGATCATCGAACGGAAAGTCTCGGCGTTTGCGGGTGCGCGCGTGTTCACGTCGTTGTTGAAGTACGCATGGACGCGAATGCCTCTGCGCAGGCAGCGCCGGCAGTGCATGGCCCAGGGCCGCAGCTGCTCGCGCGTGTAATCGTGCGCGGGACCTCCTTCCAGCCCGTGGAAGCGGACATAGACGAAGTCGGCCGTCACCCTCTGATCGGCCGGCATTCCGAGCGAGCTGACCGAGACGTGCGCTGCGTTGTACTCGCGCAGTATCTCGAAGGTGCGATCCTGCTCGTACCAGGAGGGATGGCGGAACTCGACGGCATGCTCGTAGCGCCGCGGGACGATCCTCAGGAAGCGCTCGAGCCGCGCCGGATCGTAGCCGAGCTGAGGCGGGAGCTGCCACAGGATCGGACCGAGCTTCCTGCCGATGCATCGCGCGCGGTCGAAGAAGATCTGGATCGAGGATCGTTCCACCGCCAGCTTCTTCATGTGGGTGATGAAGCGGCTTCCCTTCATCGCGAACACGAAATCGCGCGGCACCGCGCGCGCCCATCCGCGTGCCGCTTCGGGAGTGGGCAGGCGATAGAAGCTGGCATTGATCTCGACGGTGTCGAAGCGGCTCGCATAGAACGGCAGGTGCCCGCTCTTGCCGACGCCGGGTGGGTAGAAGCTGGCGGCCCAGCCCTTGTAGATCCATCCACTCGTCCCAACCCTGGCCGCTTCCATGCTAGAAGCTATACCAGTGGCCTTGCCGCCAAGGCATAGCCGCCCGCGTAAGGCGGTATGCATCATGCGCAGTGGTGGCAGATCCAAGGCATCTCCTCCCCCTCCGTCCCGGTCGGCGCGCGCCGCGGGCCTGCATTACGTCGGTGACGGCAAGCCGGGCATCCGGCGGGTGAAGTCGGGAAAGGGCTTCCGCTACCTCGACGCGCGCGGAAAGACCGTGCGCAAGGCCGCCACCCTGGCGCGCATTCGCGCACTGGCCATTCCGCCGGCGTGGAACGACGTCTGGATCTGCCCGGATCCAGCCGGTCATCTGCAGGCAACGGGACGCGATGCACGCGGGCGCAAGCAGAGCCGCTACCACCCGCGCTGGCGCGAGGTTCGCGATGCGACCAAGTACGACCGCATGCTCGACTTCGCCAAGTCGCTGGCCGCGATCCGCAAGCGCGTCGCCCGCGACCTGCGCCATCACGGCATGCAGCGCGATCGTGTGCTGGCCACCATCGTACGATTGATGGATCTGACCTTCATCCGCGTCGGCAACGAGGAGTACGCCCGTACCAACAAGTCCTATGGGCTGACCACGCTGAAGAACCGGCACGCATCGGTGAGAGCCTCGACGGTGCGCTTCCATTTTCGCGGCAAAAGCGGAAAGCGGCACGACATCGCGGTCAGCGATCCGTTCCTGGCGCGGATCGTGCGTCGCTGTCAGGACATTCCCGGTCAGGACCTGTTCGAGTATTACGACGAGGACGGCAAGGCGCGCGACATCACTTCCGGCGACGTCAACGAGTATCTGCGAGAGATCAGCGGCGGCGACTTCACCGCGCGCGATTTTCGCACGTGGGCCGGCACCGTGCTGGCGCTGTCGTTGCTGCGCAAGTGCCCGACGGCCGCGAGCGAGCGCGCTGCGCGCAAGGCCGTTCTGCGCACCGTCGAGCAGGTGGCGGAGAAGCTCGGCAACACCGTCTCGGTGTGCCGCAAGTGCTACATCCATCCGCTGGTGCTCGAACGTTTCGCCGAGGGCGCGATCGGCGTCGCTGGTCGCGGCAAGGCCGACGCGAAGGTTCCCGCGATGGCCGAGGTCAGGCGGCCGCGTACAGGATTGGCGCCGGATGAGAAGGAAGCGCTTCGCTTCCTTCGCCGATGCCAGCGATCCAAGCCGACGCGCGCTGCGACGGCGCGTGGCCGCAGCCGCAGCGCCCCGTAAAACGCTTTTCCCCAGGGTGCGGCGACCACGACGCGTCGCGCCGACGCGCCCGCGCTGCACAATGGTGCGGCAATCGCCCTCAAGCGCGTGTAGCCACTCACCCCGTAACCGGCAGCCATGCCCGTGATTGACCCCGTCGCGCTTTTTCTATGGCGGCCCGCCGAGCCCATCGCCCTGCGCAAACCGAAGCGCTGTAGCATCGATTTCGCACGAAGACGCGAGGCTTCCGCCTCCCAACCATGACCCTAGGAGTTCGACCATGACCGATAGGAACAAGCAGCAGGGCGATCAGGGGCAGCAGAGCCAGCAGGGCCAGCAGCGGCAACAGAGCCAGCAAGGTCAGGGCCAGCAGCGCCAGCAAGGGCAGCAGGGACAGCAGCAGCAACAGCAGGGAGGCCAGCGTCAGCAAGGCCAGTCGGGCCAAGGACAACAGGGACAGCAGGGCCAGAGCGGCCAGGGCGGCCGCCAGGGCCAGCAGAATCAGGCCGGCGGCGCCGGCCGCCAGCAGACGCAGCAGACGACGCGCACCGGCCAGCAGGGCGCAGGCGATGACGACGAGCTCGAGGAAAGACTCGACGAAGAAGAAGCCGACCTCGAAGAGGAGGAGGGCAGCGGCGGCGGCCGTCAGGGCAATCGCCGTTAGAAGCTGAAACCGATCGGATGCGTCGTGCGGCTGGCGCCAGCTACGCCGCCGCACGGCGCCTTCTTCTCGCGAGCCATCGCGGTTCTCTTAACACCTGCTCAATCACGAAATTCCGTCATCGCGCGCGCAAGTCTTGTCGCCGCGACGTCGCTGTGTTCATTTGAGCGACAGACCACGGGGGAGGTCTGCCGATGTTCTTTCGTTTCCGAGCTGCGCCCGCCATCGTCGCAGCGTTCCTGATCGTCACGTTCTCTGCGAACGCCGCTGCGCAGGCAGTCGACTACGACATCGTCTACGTGCGCCAGCCGCGCTACGGCAACAACACCAACACGCTGTGGCCCGAGGTCTTCCATCCGGCACGCATCGATCCAGGCGCCGATCTGATGCTGCTGCATCCGGACGGAAGCGAGGAAGTGCTGGTCGAAGGCGGCAACGGCTCGGTCACCGATCCGTTCGTCTCGTTGGATGCCCAGTGGGTGTACTACAGCAGGTTCGGCGACACGCGTCCGGAGGCGATCAACACCCAGCGCGACCTTCCCTATTCGGGCGCCGACATCTTCCGCATCCATCTGGAAACGCGCCGGATCCAGCAGCTGACCCACGGCGAGTTCACGCCCAACACCGGCGCGGCGCGATGGTACCGTGACGCGCAGGGGCGCTATCTGCCGCAGGGAGTTCCCAACCAGTACGAATGGGATCACCTCGGTTACGGGATCCTGAACCTCGGCCCGACACCGGTTGCCGGCGGCCGCATCGCGTTCACGAGCAACCGCAACGGCTTCGCACCGCCCAAGGGCTTCACCAATCCCACGCTCCAGCTGTTCGTGATGGACGAGGACGGCAGCAACGTCGAAGCCATCGCACCGATGAACATCAGCAGCGCGCTGCATCCGACGCCGCTGGTGGACGGCCGCCTGATGTTCAGCACGCACGAATCGCAGGGGCTGCGCGACGCGCGGCTGTGGGGGATCTGGGCCATCCAGCCCGACGGCAGGAAATGGAGCCCGGTGGTCAGCGCCTTTCGCGACGGCCAGGCCTTCCATTTCATGACGCAGCTGAGCGGCGGCGACATCGTGCTGGTCGACTACTACAACCTGAACAACAACGGCTTCGGCGCGCTCTATCGAATGCCCGTTGCGCCGCCGGCCGGGCAGCCGCCGTTCCACTCGGCCTTCGTCGACGAGAATCCTGCCATCGACCAGACCATCGGCGCCGGTTTCTCCTATCCGTTCCGCATGCCGTTCACTCCGCGCGGGCTGTACTCGATCACGCCGTTCACCACCGGCAACGACGAGGCCGCGCCCGCCGGCGAGGGCGGCGCACGCGTCGGCAAGTTCACGCATCCGTCGGCGGCGCCCGGCGGCGACCTGCTGGTCGCATGGACGCCCGGTCCGGCCAACGACCTGAACCGGCCTTCGCCGCGGCCCTACTACGATTCGGGCATCTATCTCATCCCCGGCGCCGAGATCGTCGAGGCACCCTCGGACCTGGTGCCGATCAAGAACGATCCCTCCTACAACGAGGCCTGGCCGCGCGCGGTGGTTCCCTACTCGGCCGTCCACGGCGTGCCCGAGCCCGTCGATCTTCCCTGGCTGCCCAACGACGGCTACGAGCATCCCGATCATCTTCCCGCCGGAACGCCGTACGGCCTGATCGGCACCAGCAGCTTCTACAAGCGCGAGAGCTTTCCGGGCTGGGTCACCTCGTGGTCGGACACCTTCGACGGCCTGGATGCGTTCAACACCGGCGAGAACGGACAGAGCTCGAACTGGGTGACGCAGGGCAGCGACGCCGGCAGGTACGACGACGACGATATATGGGCGGTACGCGTGCTGGCGATGGAGCCGGGCACGCATCGAAGCTACGGGCCGAGTGGCGGCCCGAGCGGCGGACAACTCTTCTCCAGCCATGCGCGCGAGCGGCTGCGCATCCTCGGCGAGATTCCACTGCGCAAGACCTCTGCCGGCGGCGGCGTGTTGCTCGACGGCGAAGGCAACCCCGACACCAGCTTCCTTGCCAGGATCGCGGCAGACACGCCCTTCACGTTCCAGCTCATCGATCGCAACGGCATGACGCTGACGATGGCGCAGACCTGGCATCAGGTGCGCCCGGGCGAGGCCCGCTACGACTGCGGCGGCTGCCACGCCCACAGCCAGCAGCCGCTGGCATTCGAGAGCACCGCTGCCGCCCAGCCCGGGTTCGAAATCTTCGATCTGACCAGGGTCACGCCGATGGTAGCGCACGACGCGCAGGGCGATCCGATCCTCGACGTCATCGAAGCCGGCGTCGTCGACGTCGAGTTCTACCGCGACGTGCGCCCGCTGCTGCAGCGAAGCTGCGTTCCCTGCCACAGCCGCCTCAGCGCCGAGCCCGCCGCCGATCTCGTCCTCGACGACTACACGACCTACGACGGTCTGCCCGGCGACTACGCGCGCCTGGCCGACGATGCCGATGGACGCTGGGGCCATGCACCGCTGGTCGGCACGTGGCGCCAGACCAACGCCAGCCGCTACGTGCGCGCATTCCAGAGCCGGCGCAGCCTGCTCGTCTGGAAGATCTTCGGACGGCGCCTGGACGGCTGGACCAACGAGGATCATCCGACCGAGATGGCGCCGGGAGACGCATCGACTCTGCCGCCGGGCGCGCAGGTAGGCGCGGCCGACCTCGACTTCACCGGTACGATCATGCCGCCGCCCGGCAGCGGCGTCGCGCCGCTGAGCAGCGAGGAGAAGATGACGATCGCGCGCTGGATCGACCTGGGCTGCCCGATCAACACGGGCGATGCCGGCCAGACGCCTTACGGCTGGTTCCTGGACGAGGTGCGTCCCACGCTCGAGGTCAGCGTGCCGCGCTCGGGCCGGCACATGGAGACGCTCCACGAGATCGTCGTGGGCGTAGCCGATGCCAACAGTGGCATCGAACCCGGCTCGCTGTCGATCACGGCGAGCTTTGCGCTGGCGGGCCGCGCCGCCGGCGCCGAGCTGGCCGACCTCGCCAGCCAGATCGGTGACGGCATCTACCGCGTCGATCTCGGCGGCCAGGTCGCGGTTCCCGAGGACGGCGCGCTGCAGGTGCAGGTCCGCGACGCCCAAGGCAACACGACGTGGGTGACACGCTCGCGGTCGTCGGCGCCGGCGCCTCCGCCGTCGCCCATGACCTGCGCCGCTACGCCGCGCGCCGACTGCAAGCGCACCGATCGCAGCAGGCTGTCGCTGTCGCTGGCCGGCGAGCGCAAGAAGCTGGTGTGGAAGTGGGCCAGCGGCGACCCCACCGCGCTCACCGACCTGGGCTCGCCGCTCGCGGGCACCGACCACACGCTGTGCATCTACGCCGACGACGGCAGCCAGGCGGTGCTGCTCGGCGATCTGGAGGTTCCGGCCGGCAGCCGCTGGGCCGCCAAGGGCAGCGGCGGCTTCCTCTATCGCGATCGAGCCGCTCTCTCCGATGGCGTGTCGGTGGCCAAGCTGGGCGCACGCTCCGACGAGCGCGGGAGCCTGCTGGTCAAAGCTTCGGGTGCGCGCGTGCCGCTGTCGGCAGAGGACTTCTCGGAGGCGATGCCGCTGACCGTGCAGTGGGTCAGCGACGGCGGGATCTGCTGGGAAGGCGCGGCGCTCTACTAGCCCGGCGACATCGAGCCCTGCGACATCGCTAGATCGACATGACGCCGCGACGAGGAGTCGTGGTGCCGTAGGTGTCCTTCATCAGAGGCGCGCCCATGTCTGCCAGCACCTTGCGATGCTCGGCGATCGGTGTCCTGGCACAGCGCTCCTCGTAGGGCTGGAAGCGCGTGAAGCCTTCGCTGGACAGGACGCGCGTGACGTAGGCTGCGGTGCGCGGCCAGCGCGCCGCATCGACGGTGAAGCGTGCAAAGGCCGCGTTGCGGAAGAAGCTGGCAATCGAGATGTCGGCCAGGCACAGGTTCTCGTACAGGAAGCCCTGGTCGGGAACCTCGTATTCGAGATAGTCGAGGATGGCCGGGATCTCCTCGTTCAGCGCCTTGGCGAGCACGCCGGTGTCGGGGTCCTCATCCCAGACGGCGCGGCGGATGGCGACCTGGTTGAACAGGCGCCAGATGAACACTTCGCCCATGCGCGTATCGGCGAACTCTTCGAGCCAGCGGGCGTGGGCGCGGTCGGCAAGATCGAGCGGGTACAGCGACGGGCGCGGATAGCGGTCCTCCAGGTACTGGCAGATGACGCTGGAGTCGCACAACGTCACCCAGTCGTCGATGAAGACGGGAATGCGGCGCAGCGGGCTGAGCTTGGAGAAGCGGTCGTCGCCGAGGAAGGGAACGATCGGATCGATCTCGAAGGCGATGCCCTTCAGATGCAGGCACACCAGAACCTTGCGCACGTAGGGCGACAGGAAGCTGCCGACGATCTGGACCCGCTCGCTCACGAAACCATTCCCCCTGGCGGCCGGCGCCGCTCCTCTCTTTTAGATCAACTCCTCGGGCGGGCGAACCGGAAATCCGGCCGTCATGCCGCCGTCGATCGGAATTGCCGTGCCGGTGATGAACGAGGCCTCGCCGCTGGCCAGGAACGTGACGAGCTTGGCGACCTCGCCGGGCTCGCCGATGCGCCCGATCGGATGCGCCCGCGCCGCCAGCTTCTCCATGGACCGTTGCGCATCCTGCCCGCTGAAGAAGTCCCCAGCCATGGGGGTTCGGATGATGCCGGGGCATACCGCGTTCACGCGGATGCCCAACGGCGCATACTCCAGCGCCGCATTCTTGGTCAGGAGTACGACGCCGCCCTTGGCCGCGTTGTAGCTGGAGAGCCCGGCCGAGCCCGTCAGACCCGCCACCGATGCCGTGTTGACGATCGAGCCGCGCTCGGGCCCGTCATTGGCCATCATTGCGCGGATGGCCGACTGCAGGCAGTAGAAGACGCCGTTCAGGTCGATGTCGATGACCTTGCGATGCTCGGCAGGGTCCATGCCTGCCAGCGCCCCGTGCCGCTCGATCCCCGCATTGTTGAAGAGCACGTCGATGCGGCCGAAGTGCTCGACCACGGCCGCGACCATCCTCTCGACCGCAACGTCGTCGGTGACGTCGACCTGAAGGAAGATGCCGCCGAGTTCCTCTGCCACGCCGGCCCCGCCCTGGGCGATGTCGGCGATGGCAACCCTGGCGCCGGCAGCGACGAACTCGCGGGCCGTGGCCAGGCCGATGCCCGAAGCTCCACCAGTGATGAGAGCGATCTTCCCGTCCAGACGACACATTGGCGTTCTCCCTGGCCAGCGTTGCGGCCGGCGGCGACGAAGCGAGCGGCCCGAGGATCCGGCTCGTGCGTAGATCGGACGCCGCTCGGCCTCAAGGCAGGACGGCAGCTCGCGGCGCCGCGACGGCGCGCGCAGCTCGCGGCGCCGCGACGGCGCGCGCAGCTCGCGGCGCC
>DASPNH010000015.1:0-9599 GCA_035626675.1 Binatia bacterium | reverse complement strand
GCGATGGCGCTGGCCGCGTTTCATCAGCGCTTCTTCGCGATGATCGCCGGCGATCCGACCTATGAGGCGGCACGCTGGGCGAGCACGATCTTCCAGCTCCCGGCCACCGCCTATATCCTGTTGTTCATCGGCGCTGCCGCGGCGGCGGCGCCATACACGATCGGGACGGCGGCCGGATCGGTGATGGCCACGCTCGGGCGCAGCTCCTACGGCGTCTTCCTGTGCCACCTCATGCTGGCGCGGCTGCTGGTCTTTCCGTTCCTGGACACGATCGCAGGCACGTTCTCGCCCATCGCCGGCGTGGTGGTGGTCTCCACCGTGGTGCTGGTGATCTCGTACGCGTTCACCCGTCTCCTTACGCTGTCTGCACGGACGGCCTGGATCGTCGGCGAATAATTGTACCCGTCCCCTTTTTTCGTTAGTGCGCGGCGGTGATTCGTGCGGCCATCTCGCGGTCGGCTGGAGCATCGGCCGAGCCCGTCTCGTTCGAAGAGGCTGCTGCGGCGGCGCGCGCGGCTTCTGATGCCGGGCAGGTCGTATGGGTCGATGCCAGCGCGTGCAGCGACGACGAGTTCGCTTCGCTCGCCGCCGCCTTCGGGCTGCATCCGCTGACCATCGAGGATCTGCGACATCGCAATCAGCGAGCCAAGCTCGAGGAGTTCCCCGGCTACCTGTTTCTGGTCGTGCACTGGTTCCGCGGCATCGAAGCCACGCTCAAGCCCGACGAGGTCCACTGCATTCTGGGCCGCAACTGGCTCGTGACCGTCTGCGACCGCGAGGGCGTCGAGCCCGTCGAGCAGTCCTGGGCCGGCTTCCTGCGCGGCCGCGTGCGCCCGCCCTCGGGCGCCGATGGCGAGCTCTATCGCCTGCTCGATCAGCTCGTGGACTCGCACATGCCCGTGCTTACCAGGTTCGAGGATCGCCTCGAGCATCTGAGCGCCACGGTCACGCAGCGCAACGGCGGAAACGACGAGCTCTCGCGCATCGTCGCGGTGCGCCGCGCCCTGGTGCGCTTCCGGCGTTCGATGGCGCCGCAACGCGACGTGCTCTCGGCACTGGCGCGGCGTGAGCATGCCCTGGTGTCGGAGAAGACGCTGCTCTACTTCCGTGACGTCTCCGACCACCTGCAGCGCGAGTACGAGACCATCGAGTCGCTGCGCGAGCTGACCCAGAGCGTGATGGAGGTGGAGCTGGCGGTCAGCGAGCGCCAGCAAAGTCAGGTGGTCAAGCGACTGACCGTCATCTCGACAGTGTTCCTGCCGCTCAACTTCGTCACCGGCTTCTTCGGGATGAACTTCACGCACATGCCATTCAGCGACGACCGCTTCCTGTTCGGAGCGCTGGTGGCGATGGCGATGCTGCCGAGCGTGCTGGTATTCTGGTTCTACCGCCGCCGTTGGATCTGAGGCCCCTTTTCGTCCTACCGCCGGTCGCCGCAATCGCTGCCGGGAGTGCAGCACGCCGGTTCGGCGAAGTAGCGTGCCGCCGCCACTCCACACGCATCGGTGAGATTGCTGGCGCCGGCGTTGGCGCGGACGAGCATAGGCTGGCGGTCAGGCTCGAACAGATAGCAGCCCGCCTTGTCGACCCGGTGCGTGTACGCGCCGACGGCGGATCGCGACGCGTCGGTGAAGGCGATCGAATCGGCGAACACCGGCCGCACTACGATCGGCTGCTGGCGCAGGCAGCCGCGCGTCCATTCGACGGCGACGTGAAATCGATCGAGCGCAGCCTGCGCGGCAGCGTCGCCTCGCTCGGCGTCCGAGATTCCCGGAAAGAACAGCACCACGGTCGCGCGATCCAGTGGCACCTGCTGGTGAACGGCCTGCCTGGGAGGCGGCGACTCGCGGACGGCCTTGCGCGGCGCGGCGGGCGCGCAGGAGGAGATCATTGCCGCCGAGACGGCGACGGCGGCCAGCGATGCGATCGTAAGAGCGACGCTTCCAAAGGGTTTGCGGCTTCTCATGCTGCGAACAGCAAAGCCAGGACGCGTCCCCTTGTCCAAGCCGCTGCTGCGCAGCCGCGTCAGTTTTGCAGGAGCGTTGCCGGGAAGCAGAGGGTGGTGACCTTTTTCAGTGCCAGGGTCTGGGCCGCAAGATCGTCGTCCGTCGCAATGGTGGCGCCAGCGAACTTCAGCTGACCCCTGCTCTGTCGTACGCGGTAGCAGGCCAGATGATCGGCCGCCGACCCGGGCGGATTGCCGTCCAGTGCGGCCGAAGAGCAGAACGCATCCGGCTTCAGCGTCTCGAAGTCCTTTTCCTCGAGATCGTCGGTCAGGTGCCACTTGCGTGACAGGAAACGCTCGGCTCCCGGCGCCGCCTTCATCCGGTAGCACGTATACGGATCGATCAACGGCGATGCCGGCGCACCGGTGCTCGCGGGCATGCACAGCGTGGTGGGCTTCTGCACCACGACCGAGCGGCGGCCATGGGTGTCGGCGTACTCGATCACCTGTGGCGTGAAGGCAGGCGCAGCATCGGCTGCTTTGGCCTTGTAGCAGACGGCGTGGCGGTCGACGTCGGCGTCGAGGAAGTTCTCTCGTGCGGTGGCCGTGCAGTAGCTGGCCGGAACCGTGGCGGTCATCGCATAGGCCGAGAACGCATCGGTGACGGCCACGGCAGGCGCGCCCGCCTTCTGTCCGGACGCCCCATAGCATTTGAGCGCGCCGCGCACCGGCGGGACCTCGAACGCATAGACGGCTCCGGCGTCGACCTGCACGGTGTCGTCGCGGGAAGCCGCGGCGAACGCCCGCGTGGCGGTCACGGCCACGGCACTGCCGAGGACGTCGGCAATCTCCGGCTTGGGTGAAGCAAGGACTCGCCGCAGGTCTCCCGTGTCGGCATCGAACAGATACGCTGCGCCCGCCAGCAGGATCTCCCTGCTCGTCTCGGGTGCACCGGCAACGGCCCACCGGTCGTGTGCGGCGATCGAGAAGCCAAAGTCCGCAGAGTTCTCCGGCGCCGGCGTGTCGAGCGTCCCGCGCATCTCGCCGCTCGCGACCGAGTAAGACGTCACCACGCCGACGAACTCCGCGGCGTCACCGGTCTGCTCCCTCAGGTCCAGGATGCCGATGCGATTGCTTGCGATGATGCGGTCGCCGGAGCCGGCGACGTGGTCGCTGCCCGCGATGAACGTACCCTGCGCGCCCGGCGAGATCGGAAACGTATGGGCGTGGGTCCCGAAGCCAGGGCTGTCGCGATCAAGGTCGTAATGCTTGACGAACCCCAACCGGATGCCGCTCTTCGGCTCCTGGTCCGCCGGGACGACGATGGCTGCGCCGCCATCGACCGCTGCTACCCGATAGGCGAACCCTTCGTCGACAGCCGGGTCGTCGTCGACGATCGTCGTCAGGAGCTCGCCCGAGTCATAGCCAAACACGAAGGCGCGCCCCGCGTCCTCGACCGGAGTGTCATCGAGGTAGGATCCGACCAGCGCCGCCTCTTCCAGCAGCGCGACCGACCATCCGAACTCGTCGCCGGTGTGAGGCGAGGGGTTGGAAAACGTATGCAGGAGATCACCGCTGGCGGTGTCGTAGAGATAGGCAGCGCCCTGGTCCTCGGCGATTGCGTCCGCCAGCGCGGCGCCGATCAGAGCGCGCCCGCCGGATAGCGCGACGTTCTCGCCCATCAGATCGCCCGGCTGCGGATCGGGGCTGTAGAACGCGTGCAGCAGTTGTCCGGTGGTGACGTCGAACAGGTAGGCCGCCCCGGCGTTGGAGCCGGCGGTGTCGTCGCGGGGCGCGCCGACCAGGAGGTGGTTGCCGTCGGCGGCCATCGCCTCGCCGAAGCCGCTGAAGACCGAGGATGTCGAGAGCACGTAGACGTCGCTGCGTACCTCGACGTCGACCGAGTCGCCGCCGGGAAAGCTGAGGAGAAACGAGCCGGTCACGGGCGAGCTCCACTGCGCGGAGTAGACGCCGTCGCCTGCCGCCTGATCCACTCCGGTGCCATCGTCCAGAAGAGTCACCGTCGCGTTGCCGGGCATGACCGTGACCTCGACGTCGCCGGCCGGCTGCGAGCAGTCCACGTGAACCGCGGCAAGCCGCAGAGGGACCGACACGCCGAGGGCGACCGAGTCGCTGGCCGGACGCGTGCGGCCCATGAGCTCGACTCCGCTGCACGTAAGGGCGCGATGGACGTTCAGACGGCGCCCGCTCACGGTCTGGTCGAGCACCGGGAGCGGATCGCCAGTGGCCATCAGGAGGTTGCGAAGCTCGCTCCAGCTCAGCGACGGGTCGTGTGCGGCGAGCAGAGCCGCGGCGCCGGTGACGTGCGGCGCAGCCATCGAGGTGCCGCTCAGAGTGCCGTAGGTGCCGGGGACGGTGCTGTAGACATGCTGGCCCGGCGCGCCGAGGTGGACGGAGCGGCCACGGCTCGAGAATTCGGCGAGTTCATCGGTGCGCGTGGTCGCGGCAACCGAGACGATGCCGGGATCGTCGACGGAGGCAGGGTACAACTCGGCATCGACGCCAAAGTTGCCCGCCGAAAAGACGTTGAGAATGCCGGCCTGCCGGTGTGCGGCTATGGCCTCCGCGACCGCTTCGGAGCGCGCCGCCGAGCCCCAGCTGTTGTTGACCGCGACCACGTTGGTGCCGGCCAGCTTCTCGGCCAGGACGTAGTCGAAGCACTCCAGAGCATCTGAGGTAAGGCCGCTACCGCGGTTGTTCAGGAACTTGCAGGCCAGGATCGAGACGTCGTGGACGACGCCGGCCACGCCGATCCCGTTGTTGCCTGTGGCTCCGATCGTGCCGGCCACGTGCGTGCCGTGTCCGTTGTCGTCGATCGGGTCGGAATCGTCGTTGGCGGCGTCCACGCCGTGGCAGTCGTCGATGTAGCCGTTGCCGTCGTCGTCGAGGCCGTTGCTGTTGCATTCGCCGGGATTGCTCCAGCGGTTGCCGACGAGATCCTCGTGCAGATGGTCGACGCCGGTGTCGATGACGGCGACCACGACGGTGGCGTCGCCCGTCTCGATCTCCCATGCTTCGGGCGCATCGATGTCCGCGTCGGGCAGGCCGCCCTCATTGCCGACGTTGTGCATGCCCCACAGCCATCCGAACCCCTCGTCGTCCGGGACGGCCTCTGCTCGAACGACGTAGTTCGGCTCGGCGTACATCACCGAGGGATCGTCGAGGTAGCGGCCCACGGCATCCTGGACGTCGAGGCCGTCGGGCAAACGCACGTGCTGGAGGCCATCGACCGAGCCGAAGCGGCGAGCGACGCGGGCGCCGATGCGCCGGTGAGCCGTGTCGCGGGCACGCTGGTTGGAGCTGCTGCGAAACCGGACCAGCAACTCGCCGTCACGATACTCTGGCATTCCAGCGCTGGCGGGCTTGGCTGCGGCGGGGACGGACCAGGTCTGAGTCAGCAGCGCGATGACTACGAGTGTGGTGCGCGTGATCCCCATGTGCGTTCTTAGCGCTGTGGCCAGCGCTGAGACAACCTGGGCGCCGTCACGGCGACCCTCGCCTGGTCGCCGCGGACGCGTAGAGAGCGACGGGAAGCGCGTGAGTCGACGGCGTGTAACGAGGTGGCCGGGCGGCCGGCGCCCTGCCGCGAATATCCGTACCTGCCGCCTTTACTCGGCGGCGAGCAGCGGGAGCATGGCGATGAGATTTTGGAGCTCGGCGTCCTGTTTCTTGAAGGAGTCTTCGATGATCAGGCGCATGTTGCGGCGGACGTAGTCGCGCGAGAGCTCCAGGACGGCCATCGGCCGGCGTGAGGCGATGCGAAGGTCGTCGCCGCCGCCGTCGAGCTCGAATTCCGACAGCACCACGGCGGCAGCGTCCTTGGATAGGAGGAACTCAATGAGCAGCCTCTGGCGCTGATCGGCATTGCGGTCGAGCTGCGGGACCTTGGACCACAGCTCCTGCTGCGCCGCCTCGAGGGCGGCGAGGTAGCGCAGCGAGTCGTCGTGGCCGGCGGCGCCGGCGGGCCAGCTCGGCTTTTCCTTCTCGCGGATTTCGGCGACCACTCGCCGCATGAGCTTGGTGTGCAGTACCGTGAGCACGCCGTCGACGTCGCCGCGGCGCACGATGCGCACTTCGCCTACGCGCCGGGCCTCGTCGGGTACCACGACGCGCGCCAGAACCTGCTCGCTGCCGCGCTCGAGCAGGGCCGCAACGTTGGCGGGTACGGCAACCTCGGCGGCGCGAGCAGCGGCGGCGGGCGCAGTGATGGCGGCCATGATGAAAAAAGTTCCCGCGACCCATTGCCGCATGCATCGAGCACGCATCACGATCGCCTTCCTCGCGGCGGGTCCGTGGCGATGAGGGAGGCCGGCGTCACGAACACGTCGCACAGCATGGCGGTGATCATCGTCAGCCCCGTCAGCAGCGAGAAGTATATGGTCGGCTTGAAGCTGCCGAAGCAGCCGACCCAGAAGCCGAAGACCAGGAAGAGGTTGTTGACGATCAGCGCGCTGCCGATGCCGGTGGTCGTACGGCGCACGGCCTCGACCGAGTTGCCGCGATACTCCTCGCGATACTCGGAGAGGTAGTGGATGGTGTCGTCGACGACCAGGCCGATCACCGAGGAGGCGATCATTGCGGTGCCGCTGCTGAGGTCGATTCCGAGTGCGCCCATCATCCCGCCCGTCCAGATCAGCGGCATGATATTGGGGACGAGCGAAATCAACGTCAGCTTGAGCGAGCCGAAGAGCAGCGCGATGGCGGTGAACACGGCAGCGCAGCCGAGGCCGAAGCTTCCCACCAGGTCGTAGACCAGGCGGTTGGAGTCGCGCGAGATCGTGTAGAACGCGCCCGTCGGCGCCACCTCGTAGTCGCTGCCGAAGATGGCGCGTCCTTCCTGCGCCAGCTCATCCGCCAGCGGCGCTGCCACGGCAGTGCCGACCGCGTGCATGCGCACGCTGACGCGGACGTGGCCGAGGTCGCGCGAGATCAGCTTGTCCAGAAGCGAGCGGTCCTCGGCCGCTTCCATCAGGTCGAAGAGGTAGCGCGTCTCGCGGTCGTCGGTCGGCAGCGCAAGCGCCGCGCCGCCGCTCTCGGCGCGCGCGAGCTGGCGCAGCGCGGCCAGCACGCTGGTGGTACCGGTGACCGGGTCCTTGGCTCTTGCGGCTTCTTCGAAGCGTTGCAGGGCTGTGACGTCGGCCAGCGAGCTCATCGGCGCTCCGTCGCGGCGCCGGATCATGAAGTCGATGATGCTGGCACCCGACAGGTGCTCGTCGATGAACATCGTGTCGCGATGCAGAGCCGAGTCCGAGCGCAGGAAGCGCACGAGGTCGGTGTTGACGTGGATGAAGGGCAGGCCGGCCAGCGACAGCGCGGTGATCGTCAGGAAGATTCCGATCACCAGGCGAGTGCGCGTCGCCGTGACTTCGGCGGTCCACTCCAGAAATCGGCGCAGCACCCGGTGCTGGGGCGCTTCGCCGGCGGCGTTCGACTCGCCGAAGAAGGTCAGCCCTACCGGAACGAGCGTCATGCCGACGAAGAACGAGGTCATCACGCCGATGGCTGCGAAGACACCGAACTGCTGGACGGCCGCCAGCTCGGCCACCAGCAGCGAGCCGAGCCCGAGCGAGGTCGTCACCGAGCAGAAGAAGCACGGGAAGGCCATCTTGCGCACGGCCGCAAGGGTGCGCTCGACGGGCGACAGCGTTGCGGGCATGCGCAGCCAGGCCTGCACCAGGTGCATGCTGACGGCGATGGCCAGCACCATGATGACCGGCGGAAGCAGCGCGGTGATGGCGTTCAGCTCGAGGCCGGCAAGGTCATAGATGCCGAGCGTGACGGCCACGCTGATGCCGGTGACCGCCAGCGGCAGCACGATGCCGAGCAGGCGCCGGAAGTGCAGCGCCAGCATCACGGCCAGCAGCAGGGCAGCGAGGGGCATCAGCACGCGGCGGTCGCGGTCGACATAGACGCCGACGTCGTGCTTCTGGACCGCGATGCCGGTCAGGTGCAGCGAGACGTCGGCGGCCGCTTCCTGCTGCGCCATGAGCGATCGCAGCGCAGCGATGACGTTGCTGCGGTACTGATCGTCGCCGGGCCGGTCCTCGATCTCGATGACGAGCCCTGCCGTCGTTCGATCGGGAGAGATCAGCCAGCCGGTAAAATCGGGATTGCGATCCAGAGCGGAGCCGACCTGCTCGCGCAGCGCCGGCGTCTCCAGCGGACGAGGCACGATCGCGGATTCCTCCGCACCGATCTTGCCGCTGACCAGCTCCTTGGCGTTGGTCAGGCTGAAGACGCGCCGCACGCCGTCGATGGCGGCGGCGCGCGCAGTCAGGTCGTCCAGCCGGCGCAGGCCATCGGCCGAAAGAAGCTGCGGATCGTGCAGCGCCAGCAGCAGGTCCTCGTCGCTGCCGAACAGCTGCCGGAAGCGTTCGTAGGAGGCGAGCTGCTCGGGGTTGCGGGTGTTGAGCGACTGGTTGTCCTTCTCCACGCCGACGCGTGCAGCGTGGAACGCGAAGAACGCCACGACCAGGGCCAGCACGGCGAGGTAGGGGAAACGGCCGCGAGTCAGGAGCCAGCGCATCGCTAGCGCGCAACCTTGGGCGGGAGGGCGCGAATCGATGGCTTGGGCGGCGCTGGTGCGCTCGGTGGCGGGGCTTTCGTTTTCGGCGCCTGCGCGGCAGAGGGCGGCGACTCCACGACTACGGGCGCAACGGTGGCGTCCGGGACCGGCGCTTGCTCGCTTGCCGGACCCGCATGCGATGACGCTGCTGCCGGCGGCGCCGAACCGCCTGTCATCGCGCGCATGCGGCCTTCCTCGAAGCTGATCGCGGGTGTCTCCCCGAGCGCCGCATCGTAGACCAGGCGCGCCAGCCAGCGGCCGTCGGCGGCGCGTGCCTCGGGCTCGGTCACATAGACGTGGACGAGAATCTCGTTTGCACTGTCGCGGTAGAGAAAGCCCGTGCGCTCGCGCGCGATCTCGAGGCGCTCGAGCATCTCCTCACGGATGGCCTGCTCGTCGGCAACGCCGGTCAGGAGCACGTGCTGGACGATGCTGGTCTTTGCCGGCGAGTCGGTCACGTACTGATTGAGCTGGCGAAAGCGGAACTCGGCGCCTGCAGCCACAGCCAGGATCATGATCCCCGCAGCAACGGCTAGCGCTGTCGAGCTCGAACTTCTCATCGTGCGGTGGTGGCAGGCGAGCGCGGCCGCTCGGCAGGGCGATCATGTCACGGGCGGCGGGAAATCTCGCCTTCGCCGCACGCCACGGACGTCACGGGCGCGTGACGATGGCGGCCAGAGAGACTCCGACGGGCAGGCCCGTGCGTGCGGCGACCTCGGCCTCGACGCGGTAGACGCCGCGCAGGATGCGGTTGATCGGCGCGGGCACGACGCCGAGGTCGGCTCCATGCTCCTGGGCTCCGGTTACGCGGCGCAGCAGGCGAATTCCGGCGGTGGGCGCGAAGATCGCGCAGCTTGCCCAGCCCAGGTAGTCCAGACGAAGGCCGCTGCTCTGGATGAGGGCGCGAAGCCCGGCGCGCGTGTAGCGGCGCTTGTGCTCGAGCACCACGTCGTGATTGCTCCAAAGGAAGGGCCAGGCGGGCACGTGGATGGCCAGGGCGCCGCCGGGCCTGAGCACGCGTCCGAGCTCGGCCAGGAAGCGGGCATCGTCCTCGACGTGCTCGATGAT